>JBOGWM010000127.1:0-9908 GCA_050693695.1 Actinomycetota bacterium | reverse complement strand
GCATACCAATAAGTGCAAAGAATGCTGTAAATATTATGATGGCAAGCGCCAAACCCAGATCTGTCAGATTCAGCATCGAGAAAACGGCACCTCCTTATTAGCCTCGCGATGTGCGCTATTCGCTTCTTGCCTCTCGTCCCATTTCAATCTCGCGCGGGCACAATGTCCTTCGCGCTTCACTTGTTTAGGAACGCCGAATCAGGTCCTCTTGTCCGGCCGGGTTAGAGGCAGTCTCGGCAGATCTCGCTGCGGGCTTCGAACTGGGCGACGTGCTTGCGCAGGTTGCACCGTTGGCACACTCGTTCGTAGAGACCATCATTACATGAGCAACGGTTACAGTGTGGGCAGACCCAATCACCGCACCGTGAGCAGGGCAGCCCGAAGCCCTCGAAGTCATCGCCACATCGGGCGCAGGTTGTTTCGTACCCCACCGGACCGGGATCCGAAGAAAGAATGGACAGCCCACCCCATGGTGGACGGTCGGAGACGAAGACGGCGAAGATATAGTCGGCATCGCGCACAGCATCTGCGTGGTAGGGTGGGCTAAGAGTCCCGCTCGCGTAGCAGATTCGCGACTCCCCTCGGGCGCTCCCCATTCGGCCAGCCCTTGCGACTAGGTGATCGGCGCCTTGAGGGGTCCGGCGCGCGACACGGTAGGGCACATTGTGGTTAGCGGTGAACAGCGCAAGCCCTTCGGGTGTCCCAAGCATCACATAGCCGGAGCCGCGGATCCTCTGGGCGGCCCGTACGCAGCAAGCCTCCCGAGATGCCTGAGACTGCCGGAAAAGTCGAGCGACCTCCTGGGCGGTGGGGCCCGCGTCGCCGATGATGCCTCCTACGAGCTCGGGAGGAAGAAGCACCTCTGCTGCGAACACGTCGCACACCTCCTCCTCGAGATCCCAAGGGTCGTCATCGGCGACGAGAGCGTCCATGATCTCCAGATCGTTGCGCTGAAGGTAGTGCCCCAACTCGTGGAGGGCCGTGAAGTATCGCCGTCCGTGGCTTGCCGACAGAGCCACCGAAATCCGGGGCGGCTGGTCGAAGTACGAACCATCCACGGAGCATGTTCCTGCTGAACTCGACTCGGCGCGTAGACGTACCTCAATACCGAAAGCTGGAGGAATGCTCGCCAGTGGGTTCGTCCGCAGGGCATCGCAAGTTCCCTGATCCAGCTTTTCGACCAGTCGGCGGGCCAGATGTTCAGCCATCCGCTGCCTGAGCCGGCTATCCACCGAAGTAGTCCCTGGCCAACCGGTCCCAGTCAAGTGGCGCGTCGCGAACTCCCGCACGCCGGGCCGCGTGTGCCATGACTTCGTAACCGACACGCATACGCTCTGCGATCTCAGTGCTTCTTCGCTCACGAGCCCTCTGGCGTATAGCCGGTCTCCACTTTGGATGGCTGAGGATTCGCACAAGTCCTTGATCGAGATCGCCGCCTGCGCGAAGAAGGATGTCGGGAGCTACACCAACCACCTCGCTGAGGCCTGCAGCCTCTTCCGTTGTGGGCGACCGCTGGCCTCGCAGTAGGCTATACATATCGGCGGCAGAGATGCCGAGGCGACCCGCGACTTCACTCGGGATGGCCCCCGCGTTATTCATTATTTCTAGCAGAGAGGGGGCTTTCCCGGGCTCTCCCACCTCCAGCAGCAGCCCTGCGTCGGCAAGCCGGGTGAAGCGGACAGCCAATGCCTCACGGTACTGAAGCCGTTCGTCAAGCGGGTGCAGGATGGGCCGGCCCGTGTTGACCGAGGCCGGGCGGCCTCCGTTCTGGAAGGCCGTTCGGACCTCCTCGACCTCCGCGAGGAGATCGACGACTCCCATCCAACGGTCTAGGACAAACAGTGGGACGACCGTTTCGAGATCCACCCAGAGAGCCAGCGAGATGCCAAGAGGTGATTGATCCTCTTCAAGAATCAGGGTGTACTCGTCGGCCATATGGGGATCCTCCCCAGCGGGGATGAGAGTCACGTCTTCGTCGCGGACACGCAACAGGACGCCCAGAGCCGCGATGTCCTCCCACTCCAACCGCCAGAGCTGCCCGCACTCCAGGTCTGGAACCTCTTGGGCATCAAAGACCTGGAGGATCTCTCCTCT
Organism: Actinomycetota bacterium; assembly: GCA_050693695.1. GTDB lineage: Bacteria > Actinomycetota > CADDZG01 > JAHWKV01 > JAOPZY01 > JBOGWM01. The sequence continues at coordinate 7,814 of JBOGWM010000127.1, read as the reverse complement.
TGCGCTGCCCCACTCGGGCTCAACTCCCGCGTAGTCAGACGACGAGAGGGCCCCCCCCGTATCGATGGTTCGTGCCCGACACATTTCGCATTCATCAAGGTGGGTGGCGATCCACGTCCGGCTCTCTCCATTTAGACGACCGTCGAGGAAGGCCGCAAGGAGCCGATCGGTCGGGTGCTGCACCTGTTCTCCCAAAGCTTCTCCCTCGCTCGCACGATGTTAAAACGCCGAAGAGTCCCCGCCCGTCCGGCCTCTAACCAAGGTTTCGGCCATCTTGGTTAAGTGTCGAATGATCGCCTCGGCATCCTCTTCCCCCTCGAGGGCGACTCGCAAGATCTCCCGAAGGCGGGCCATGGCCTCAGCCGTCGCACTCTTGCCCAGTCCGACGGCCTCAGCCACTGATCGGACGGGCTCCTGCAAGTGGCGAAGGAGGAGGCGCTCCCTTAGCGTGAGCTGCTTCCAGATCTCTTCCGCCTGGAGGCGGGAGGTACCGGGGTCCACGGAACTGCCCATGGTCACTACCTCGACCTCGAACTCCAAGGCATCAAGGGACTCGATCATTGGAGGAGCAGCCAGGGCGAACCGGTGCGCCGCGACCTCCGCGATGGTTTGTAGGGGGAGCGAGCCCTGGGCCGCCTCCAACACAGCTCGACAGAACGCCACCAGCGATGCCCGGTCGGAGATGGGGCCGCGCCGACGCGCATTGGCTCTCCACCGTGACAGACGAATGCCGACAGCGGCCCAGCCGGCGGCAGTTAAGTCATCTAAGGAGCCTGCCCATGGATCGGCCCGACCCCACTTCCGAAGGATCCAGTTCCCCATCCCAGGCTGCCCGGCGAGGACCTGGGCAAAGGCATCGTCGCCCTCGAGGATGTCTTGGAGCCTTCGGATGAGCCGGCCGCGCTCGGTCCTCCGGGCCTGCGAGCGGAGGTGGTTTCTCACGGCAGACTCGAGCAGCCGCTCGAATGACGTCTCATTGGTGGCAAGAAGGTAGAGGTGGGTAAGCCGCTCCTGAATCCGGGGGCCCGTCAAGAAATCGTGTGCCACCTCGGCTACGGCCTCAGGATTCCATCGCGAATGGCCCTCAGGCGGCGGGAGACGGCCGAACCGTGCCACCGCGGCGACCGTCTCATAGAGGAGGCCCGCCCCCATTGGCCCGAGACGGCCGGCCGAACGGAACTCTTCGAGGGCACCCATCACTCGTTCTCGTAGAGCTTGAGGATCTGGGAGAGAAACGGCTCCGGAAGGCGACCCCGAAACTTCACTTGGGGAGGCCGGAAGTATCTTGCTTCGGCTGAGCGGAGGTAGCGGAGGGAGAAGACGCCCGGCTTCGTGAGCCCAAGGCTAGGGTCTGCAGCGTGGCGCACCCCTAGCACTTGAACGTCTGAGGTTCGGCCGATCACAAACACGCGTTCCAAGTCGTGACCTGGCTCACGCACCACAACCACCGGCCTACTCGCCTTGGGATCAGTGCCCGAGAAAATCCACGTCTCCGCCAGATAAACCTCGCCAACCTTCGGTCTGTAGCTTTCCATCACATGCCGAGATCTTCCTACGCCCAGCGATCCAGCCACCTCCATAGCTAAACTCCGGCATCGACAGCTCCACGGCTGGACGTACTCAAACGACAGTATTGTAATTCTCTCGATTCTCGGCTAAGTGTCCGGCATGCGACGATCGCAAGTCCAAGCCGAGTACGCCCTCTGCAGCCAGCGAGGCTCCGCCTCAGGCCGACCAGTCATGCCCTCCAGCACCCGTCGTCCCTCCCTTGCGCCGCCGGAGGCCAGGTATACGGTTGGCTGGCAGAATGGACGAGAATGCTGGCCGGTCAAAGATGAGTGGCACAGAGGGGGATGTCCCCATGGAACCCTGGCGCATTCACTTCTTCCAGCGACACCCCGAAGATGATCCCCAACAGTCCACTGCACGCGGTCTCGCAAGGGGCTGGGGGAACTAATCTGAAAATCCCAACGAGGCACATGCTCCCCCACGATCCGGACCCAGCCCCATGGTCGATGTCGGTAACGATGAGGACGGGAGCGCCGCCGAGGCGAGCGGCCGCCATGTTGGCCAGGTCGCAGTCCCGGAGATTCGGCTCGGCGGGGCTGCCGGCTCCTCGACCATATCCCGGCTGCGAGCAGAGCGGCAGTACCCGCTGCGAAAGGCGGCGTAGGCGGAGTTGTCCGGGAGCGTGATCAGGCGGCCCCATGCCTCCGCTCCCGCTTCGATCGATTCCATCGTCAAATGCAGATCCGACTCCGAAGCCGCCACTCCCAGCCGCTCGGCGTTCCTCCAGGCTCCCTCCCGCCAGGCCTTGATCATCTCCAGGACGCTCATCTCATCCAGGGGGGATGGATGGGCATCGGCCAGGGCGAGCACCGGATCGTAGCGAGCGGCCAGCTCCTCTTCGATGGAATCGAAGACGCTCTCCAGGATCCGGTTCACCCGGTCATGATCGGGCTTTTGGGATCCGGCGGAGCTCACCAGCCCCATCCGATACAGGACGACGGGAAGGTCGCGTTGGATATGAGCGTTCATCCCGGCGAGAAAGTCCTGGCCCCCGTTGGTGCGTCCGGCATCGGCCGCCTCGAAGGCGACCTTCCAGGCCGGGGGAGCGTGGCCAGCCGGATATCGGTGGGTGGCCTCGAAGAAGAAGTCGGCGAAGAGCCGGCCGAGATCGATCATCCAGGCTTCGTCCTGAAAGAGGCCCCTCCCCAGACTCTCTCGGAAGGCCTCCGTAGTCCGGAGGTAGGCGAGGGCGAAGACCGCCCGAGGATGGCATGCCTCGTCGAGAGGCCTCCAGGCCTCGTACATCCTCGAGATCACCTGATCGATGCAGGCAGGGGCGGGCGGATCCGTGCATCTGGTGTCGGGAGAGGACTGCGGGGGCACCGGGCGCGCGGGGAGGAGATCCGGCCAGGGCAGGGAGGCGTCAGGGTGGTCCGCAAGGGCCATCCCCGAGGTCGAAAGAACCGCCAGGAGGCCGAGCACGAGGGCCTTGTGCAGATGCGTCAACCTCCGCCTCACATTACTCACCCTGCCGGTTGTACTCGATTCCCAATGACGGCACCGAAACGGACCTTTCTCCGGGAACCACCTCGCCGGCCACGAGCGCCCCGTAGCCAGCCTGGTGAGCGATCTCCACAGTCCGGTCGGCGTCCTCGGCGGTGACGATCACCACGTACCCGAGCCCCATGTTCAGGGTGGCATAGGCTTCGGCCGGCGACATGTCGGTCTGCCGAGCCAGGAAGTCCAGCACTTCCGGCACGTCGGGCAGGAGGTCCAGCACGTAGCGGACCTCGGCAGGAGGCCGCATGATCTTCAGCAGGCCGTGGCCGGTGATGGGGTTCAAGAAGTGCGGCCGCACCGGCGATTCCAGCAGGGCACGGACGAATGGCGGGTAAAGCACGGAGGGATCGAGCAGCGCCGCACCCAACGTGCGCCCACTGGGCAACGCAGTGAGCAGGGCGGCCGGCAGCTCCGCAGCGACCCGTCGGGCCAAAGACGCGCCATTGGTATGCAGACCGGAGCTGGGGAGCACCACGATACGGTCGCCGGCTCGCACATCCTCGCCGAACACCGGCCGGCGGTCCTGCGGTACGACGGCCAGCGCGCTTCCGGCCAGTTCGATACCGGCGCCGGTGAGCAATCCCGGCAGGGCCGGTGACTCTCCCCCACCCCAGGTCGCGCCGGAGATCTCGCACGCCCGCTGCCAACCCGCCAGCAGGTCCCGGGACTTGGCCTCGTGGGTGTACCAGGCGGCGTCGCCGGTAGCGAAGTATGCGGTAATCACCACCGGATTCGCGCCAACCGAGATCACGTCGTTGACGATCGCCGCGACCGCGTCCGCCCCCGTATCGGCGAAGCGGCTCTCACCCGCCTGGACGAGGTAATCTTCGGCGATGATCGACTTCGTGCCCAGGCCCTCGGTCACCACCGCCAGCGTCAGCCCCCCGATCTCGAGCACGTAGGCCGTAGCCCCACGAGACCCGGGGAATTCCGCCCCGCCCGAGGCGCCGAGCAGGGCGCTCGTCGCTGCCGCCCGTTCCACCGCCGCCCGCTTGACCCGGTCCAGAATCGAATAGTTGACACCCGAGCGTCGGTACTCTTCCAGGTCAGACATGATTCCCGGCGCTCACCATCTCCACCCCTTGTCCCCGCCGTCGGTGGGGATCATCCACCATGATGAATGCAAACACGAGGTCACCCGGCCTAAAAACGGACAGGGGTTAGGCTTGAAGGAAGGGAGTATTCCTGGAAGAGGTGGCAGATCGCCCCAGCCGGGGTCCAGGCGAGGTCAGGCCCGGTGTCCAGGAACATGGTGATCGGTATCCAGTTGCTCGAACCGTCAGCGAGGAAGAGCGCCAGCTCCCGGCATGACGGGTTGGCCGATAACGATCGGGGGCAGACGCCTCTCACCGATACCTTCGGACGCCCCATCCGCGACCTGCGGATCTCGGTCACCGACCGCTGCAACTTCCGCTGCGTGTACTGCATGCCCAAAGAGGTCTTCGGTCCCGGCTACCGCTTCTTGGCCCGCGCCCGGCTGCTTGGCTTCGAAGAGATCACTCGCCTTGCCCGGATCTTCGTGTCCCATGGCGTGCGCAAGATCCGCTTGACCGGGGGAGAGCCCCTGGTCCGCCAGGGCATCGAGGCGCTGGTGAAGATGCTCACGGCCCTCCCCGGCCTGGAGCTCACCCTCACCACCAACGGCTCCCTGCTCGAGAAGAAGGCCGCAGCGCTCAAAGCGGCGGGTCTTGACCGGGTCACCGTGAGCCTGGATGCGCTCGACGACCCGACGTTCAAGGCCACGAACGACGCCGGCTTCCCGGTCGACCGGGTGCTCGCCGCCATCGAGGCCGCCTCGGCGGCGGGGTTGAGCCCGGTCAAGGTCAACATGGTGGTCAAGCGGGGCCTGAACGAGGACGCGGTCCTCCCCATGGCTCGCTACTTCAGAGGCAGCGGGCACACCCTTCGTTTTATCGAGTACATGGATGTGGGCCAGACCAACGGCTGGCGGATGGACGAGGTGGTCCCGGCATCGGAGATCGTCGCCATGATCGACGCCGCCCTCCCCATCGAGCCGATCCAGCCCAATTACTTCGGGGAGGTCGCCTCTCGCTGGCGCTACCGGGACGGCTCCGGCGAGATCGGGGTGATCGCCTCGGTCACCCAGCCGTTCTGCCGGAGTTGCACCCGGGCTCGCCTTTCAGCCGAGGGGACGCTCTACACGTGCCTGTTCGCCACCAGGGGCCACGACCTGCGATCGCTGCTTCGAAGTGGCGCCTCCGACGAGGAGATCTCCGACGCCATCGCCGGGATCTGGAGCCGGCGGGCCGACCGGTACTCGGAGATCCGCTCCTCCAACACCGCCCGGCTGCCCAAAGTCGAGATGTCCCACATCGGGGGCTGAGGAGTAACGAAGCATCCAGAAGCGCTGGCGAGGTCGGTTTCGGCTCTGCGAGACTGTTCCCGATGAAGCCGGAACCCGCCTCCGGCGGGGCGATCGAGCAACCGCCGCGAGGAGCGGCCGAGCAGTTATTTCCCGGCGGGTCCTGAGGTGGACTCGGAGTCGAACGACTGGTCGAAGGAGAGCGCGGGGGCGATGCTGAGCGTGCGCGATCTGTGCAGGGACTACCGGATGGGCGCCCGGGTGGTGCACGCTCTGAGCGGCGTCTCCTTCGATGTCGAGCCGGGCACCTTCCTGGCGGTCATGGGTCCCTCCGGTTCGGGCAAGTCCACGCTGCTTCACCTCGTGGGCGCGCTCGACCGGCCCAGCTCGGGCAGGATCTCCATCGACGGCGTCGACCTCTCGATGCTGGAGGACCGTGCGCTCACGCTGCTGCGGCGGCGCAAGCTCGGCTTCGTCTTCCAGTTCTTCAACCTGCTCCCGTCGCTCGCCGCCTGGGAGAACGTCGCCCTACCCCGGCTGCTCGACGGCGCCACGTTGCGTGAGGTCCGTCCCAGAGCCATCGGGTTGCTCGAGCGCTTCGGCCTCGGGCGTCGCCTCGACCACAAGCCCTCCCAGCTTTCGGGGGGCGAGATGCAGCGGGTGGCGATCGCCCGAGCGCTGGTGGCCGACCCGGTCCTGCTCCTCGCGGACGAGCCGACCGGTAACCTCGACACCCGGACCGGCCAGGCGGTCCTCGAGCTGCTCCGGTCGATCGTGGAGGAGGAGGCCAAGACCCTCGTCCTCGTGACGCATGACGCTCGAGCGGCGTCGCTGGCCGACCGGGTCCTGGAGCTGGAGGACGGCCGGCTGGTCCGAGATACCATCCGGATGGGGATGGCCGAGCCTGGCTCCCCCTCCGACATCGCTCCCGACGGCCTCGCTCACCCGGAGACCGCGCGCTGAGCGCCATCCGCCTCCTCCTGTTGCGGGGTCTTTTTCAGCGCCCGGCCCGCAGCGCCCTCTCGATTGCCGGGGTGGCCGTAGGCGCGGCCCTTGCGGTGGCCGTTCTCGGCTTCCTGGGCTCGCTCACCGGCTCGGTCGAGCGCTTCGTCAGCGACGTCGGAGGCGTGGCGGACCTGGAGGTGCAGGCTTCCTCGGACGACGGCTTCGACGAGGATCTGTTCTTTGCGATCGAGCAGACCGACGGGGTGGCGGCGGCGGTGCCGATGATGAGCTCTGTGACCGTGATCGAACGGTGCAGATGGCCCGGGCCCGGGAGCACCGATCCCGGCAAGGACAGGGCCATCTGCACCGGCGGTCGCCAAGCGCTCTTTCTGGGGCTCGATCAGCGGGCCGAGGCGCTTGCGACCTCGATCGCTCGAGGCCAGAGGCAGCGTCTGATAAGCCGATCCGCCCTCGCCCGGCAAGCGCCCGGCGTCTTCCTCGGTCTCCCCCTCGCGCGCGATCTCGGGGTGGGCGAGGGGGACATGATCGAGGTCTCTTCGTATGGCGGCGAACGTCGCCTGGAGGTCCTGGGCACGGTCGGTGGGGAAGCCGGGCGGCTCAACGAGGGACGTTTCGCGCTCACCAGCATCCCCCTCGCCCAGCAGCTCCTGGGCAAGATCGCCCGTCTCGACTCCGTCTGGGTCCTCCTCGACCGGGGGGCGGACGCGGAGGCCGTGGAACGCGAGCTGACGAACCTTGCCGCCGGCGCGGCGATCGTGGATGCGCCGGCCCGGCGGGTGACCCAGGCGCGCCGGGCGACGCAGTCCATGCGCATCGGCATGCAGCTCGGGGTCGGAGTGGGCTTCGTGGTCGCCGGCTTCGTCATCTTCAACACCATGAGCGTGGCGGCGGGGGAACGCCGCAGGGAGCTCGCGACGGCCCGGGCCCTCGGCGGGTCACGGAGGCGGCTCCTCGGCCTGTTCCTGCTGGAGGGTGGCGTGCTGGCCCTGGCGGCGGCCCCCCCGGGCTCCGCCCTCGGTCTCGTGGTCTCCCGGCGGCTGGTCGAGGCGATCCCCGCCGGGGTCGCCTCCCAGGTCGGGGTGGAGGTCGGCTTCCACCTCCCCGCCTACGCCCTCCCGATGGCGCTGGCCGGCAGCATCGGCGTGGCGCTGCTTGCCACGCTTCCGGCCGCGATCACGGCCGCCATGGTGTCTCCCGTGGATGCCATGCGCCCCGAGGGGGTGACGGAGAGCCTCGATCATGTGGAGGGGGTGGGCCGTCTCCCCACCGGGGTCGGACTCGCCTCGACGCTGGTCCTGTTCGTCCTCGCCGCGACCGCCCCACCGGTCATCGGGGTCGCCGCGGTGTGGGGGATGTTCGTGTCGATCATCCTGATCACGTACGGGCTTAGTCACCCCATCGCGCGCCTGTCCGGCGCCGTCGCCTCGCGCTTTGGGCCGGCGGGGCGCCTCTCGGC
>JBOGWM010000126.1:0-1811 GCA_050693695.1 Actinomycetota bacterium | reverse complement strand
AAAAGGCCCTCGCCAACCGGTCCTCCGGCTCTGAACAGCCCTAAACCGGCCAGCACGGCCGCGAGGAAGAGACCGGCTGCGACGAAATCGTGGACGTGCTCCTCGCGCCCTTTCTTTGCCTGGGCCTTTGCCTTGGCTCTCATCCTGGTGACGGGGCTATCGACCTGGTCCGGCTTCTTCTTCTTCCAGGATCCGGCAGTCGGACGCCCCCCGGTCGCCCTGCCCCGGACCTTGGGGGGCCGGGAGGCGGACCCTTGCTTGGCGGGCATCGGTTAGACCTCCATGACGACGGGCAGGATGATCGGGCGTCGCCTCACCTCGGACCAGACGAAGCGGCCCAGCGCCTTTCGGACGTGGCGGCGCACCACGGCCCAATCGGTCGCCTCTTGCCTGGCCAGGGACGCCAGCGATTCCCGCACCTCGGTGCGAGCCCGCTCGTAGAACCCCCCGGCCTGCTCCTCGTAGACGAACCCTCTGGAGATCAGATCCGGGCCGGCGAGCATCTTGCCGCTCTGGGAATCCAGGGTGACCACGCAGACCAGGATCCCATCCTCGGAGAGGAGCCGGCGGTCCCGGATCACGACGTCGCCGACGTCACCGATGCCCAACCCGTCCACGAAGACGTAGCCCGCCTGGACCTGATCGACCTTGGTGATACGGCCCCCCTCCATCTCGACCACATCCCCGTCCTCCACCACCACCGCTCGATCCGGGGTCACGCCGGCTTCCCTGGCCAGGCGGGCATGCGCCGCGAGCTGGCGGTACTCGCCATGAATCGGGATGAAGCAGCGGGGGCGCACGAGCTCCAGCATGAAGGTGAGCTCGCCCGCTGCGGCGTGGCCGGAGACGTGCACCGGGGCCGCGGGGGCCGCCACGACCTCCAGTCCGATCCGGGCCAGCCGGTCGATGACTCGTCGGACCGCGGATTCATTTCCGGGGATGGGCGTGGCGGAGAACACCACCGTGTCCTCGGACTCCAGATCAAGGAACCGATGCTCCCGGGCCGCCATGAGCGCCAGGGCCGACAGGGGCTCTCCCTGAGAGCCGGTCGAGACGACCACGATCTTGGAGGCGGGATAGCTTCCGATCTCCTCGATCGGGATCAGCAGCGTCTCCGACACGCGAAGGTAGCCGAGCTGGCGGGCCACCCGGACGTTGGTCAGCATGCTTCGCCCGATGAAGGCCACCAGGCGGCCCGAGTCCTCCGCCGCCTCCAAGACCTGTTGCACCCGATGAATATGGGAGGCGAAGCAGGTGACGATCACCCTCCCCCGTGCCCGGCGGATGACTTGCTTGATCGCCTCGCCGACGGAGCGTTCCGAGGGAAGTTGCCCGGGGACCAGAGCATTGGTGGAGTCGGCCAGCATCAGATCGACGCCCTCCTCTCCCACCGCCGCGAACCCCTGCAGATCGGTGGGCCGGGCGTCCACCGGGGTCTGATCCAGCCGGAAATCCCCCGTATGCAGGATGGTACCGGCGGGCGTCGTGACGAGGATCCCCATCCCCCCCGGGATGGAATGGGCCACCTGAAGAAATCGAAGCTGAAAGGGGGCGAGCGAAAGCTGACCGGGGACCTTGACCTCCTGCATCCGCACTCCCTTGCCCATCCCGTGCTCCTCGAGCTTGGGACGGAGCAGACCGAGGGTGAGCCGGCTACCGAAGATGGGCGGTGAGATCTCTCGGAGCAGGTAGGGTAACCCTCCGATGTGATCCTCGTGCCCATGCGTGAGCAGGATCCCCAGCACCTTGTCCGCCCGCTCCCGTACGTACTGGAAATCGGGGATGACAAGGTCCACCCCGAGCATCTCCTC
>JBOGWM010000125.1:0-7598 GCA_050693695.1 Actinomycetota bacterium | reverse complement strand
GTCCTGATCATCCAGCTCGCCAGGGCCAAGAGGCTCCGGGGCGAGTACCGGGAGCTCGTGGCGCGCTGGGGTGGGCTCGGGTTCGACGTGGAGGTGGAGATGATCCCCGAGGATGGGTCGTGGTGGTTCCACGACCCGCGGCCGGCTGCCACCGAGGCGCTCGGGAAGCTGACTGTCCGCTGGCTCGCGCGCCACGCCCTTGCGGAGCGTATCCGGTGAGCGCCCCCGCGACCAGCGCGGACGAGGCGCCCACCTTCTTCCGGGCCGGGAGCCACGAGCTGTTCGGGATCCTGACCCGGCCGACGGTGGATCCTCGGGGCAGCGCCCTGATCATGCTCGCCGGAGGATGCTATGTCCCGGCGATGCATCGGAACCGGCTGTCGGTGCGCATCACCCGGCGGGCCGCGGCCCTCGGATATCACGCCTTCCGCATGGACTACCACGGGGTGGGGGAGAGCACCGGGTTCGTCGAGACCTGGCGGCTCGGCGACCTCTTCGTCGATGACCTCGAGGGGGGCCTGGCCTGGATTCGCCAACAGGGCATCTCCCGGTTCGTGCTCGCGGGGAGCTGCTTCGGGGCCCGGACCTGCCTCGCGACCGCCGCCAGGGTCCGCGAGCTCGAGGCCGTCATCTTGCTCGTCCCCCCCGTCCGGGATTTCGAGATGGGTATGCGAGAGGTGGAGGCCGCCCCCCTCTCGAGCGATCTCAAGCGAGCCTTCAGCAAGGAGAAGCTGCGAGGACTCCTGGATGCCAGGACCCGGAGCCGTTACCGGCGACGAGGATGGGCGCTGCTCGCCGCCGCGGCCCGCCGGGCGGCCCGGCGCCTTGGGATCGGACCCCGAGACGAGTTTGCCTCCCGGGTGAGCCGGAAGTTCCTCGACTCCCTGGACGCTCTGGTGGAGCGGCGCATCCCGGTCCTGATCGTCTATGGGGACCAGGACAGCGATTACCGGGAGTTCCGCCGGGCGCAGGCGGGCCGGCTCGGGAAGATCCTCGAGCGCGCAGCCGGTACGGTCGAGGTTCGGGTGGCGCCGGGCCAGGTCCACGGCTTCACCACGCTCGGGGCGCAGGAGACCACATTGGAAATCATCGAGGAGTGGCTCGCCCGGGAGCATTAGCGGGGGGGTCGAGCAGATCGGTGGAGGCGAGGTCCCGGAGACATTCGAGGTCGGGGAGGAGGACCCAGACGGGGGCCGGCGCCGGTCCGCCCGGCGTGCGCCGGGCGAGGGCGGCCATGGCGTGGGGAAGGCCGGTCGCCCACCAGGCCAGGTCCCCCCATTGCCCCGAGTACCCGGCGCCGACCTCGATCTGCCGGAGGGATCGCATCCCCGCTCCGGTGACCTTGGCGCATGCCTCCTTCACCGTCCAGATACGGGCGAACTCTTCCGAGCAGGCGTCTCCGGGCAGGCGCTCGAGGCGCTCGAGGCGCTCGAGCTCGGAGGGCAAGAAGAAACGCCCGGCCACCTCCGGGCGATAGGCGGCGCCCTCGACATCGATGCCCACCCGGCCCCCACGACCGACCGCGACCGCCGCGTAGCCGGCGGCGTGGCTGAGGCTGATCTCCAGCCCTGCCCGGGCGGGGGGGCCCGCCAGCGCGGGGCGCCCCCCCGGGCCGGTCGATAGCCGGACCTGACCCGGAGAGATCCCCAGCAGGGCGCCGAGGACGGTCCGGGCCAGCGCCCGGGTAGCGAGGAACCCCGACGCCTGCGCCGGGCCGGGGATGCGGGCGTGTTCTGAGCGGTCCTTTCCCGAGATCAGGTCCCGGAGCCGGGAGGCGAGCTCGGGATCGAGGACGGCGTCGTGAGCCGCCACCACCGCCAGGAGAGGCGGGCGCAGCGGATGCGTCTCGTGGGACTGGATCACAGCGAAATCAAGTATGGCGGGACGTCTGAGAGCGGACGTCTGAGAGAGGAGGAACCCATGGCCCTGACCTACCTGCTGCACCAGCTCCTGGAGTCGTCCGCGGCGCGCTTTCCCCGTCGCATCGCGGTCATCGATCGCGACCGCAGCATCACCTACGCGGAGCTGGAACGTCGCGCCAACCGGCTTGCCCACCTGCTGATCGAGCAGGGGGTCGAAAAGGGCGACCGGGTGGGCTTCTACCTTGACAAGTCGTTCGAGTCGGTGCTGGCGATCTACGGGATCCTCAAGACGGGCGCCTGCTACGTTCCCCTCGACCCGCACGCCCCCCCGGCCCGCCTCGCCTACATCGCTCGCAACGCCGGGATCCGCCACCTCCTGACCGGGACGGAGAAAGCTGCCTCCTGGCCCGGCATCCTCGACGCCGGGGCCCCCATCGAGTCCCTCGTGGTGCTCAACGCTGCGGAGTGTGACCTCCGCGCGCTCCAGGGCCGGGTGCGGGGGATGGCCGCCCGGGACATCGACGAGGCGCCCGGCGCCCCGCCCGGCATCGAGATGATCGGCTTCGATCTCGCCTACCTGCTCTACACCTCGGGCTCGACCGGCGATCCCAAGGGGGTCATGCTCTCGCACCTCAACGCCCTCACCTTCATCGACTGGGGGGTGGAGACCTTCGGCGTGGGGCCCGAGGACGTCGTATCCAGCCATGCCCCGCTGCATTTCGACCTCTCGATCTTCGATCTCTTCGCGGCCGCCTCCGCGGGGGCCACCGTCGTGCTCGTCCCTCCCGAGACCTCGGTGTTCCCCGCGGAGGTTGCCCGCTTCATCCGGGAGCGCCGGATCACGATCTGGTATTCGGTGCCCTCGATCCTCTCCATGATGGTCCTTCGGGGGGGCCTCGCCCGGGGCGACTTCCCGGCCCTTCGGACGCTTCTGTTCGCGGGCGAGGTCTTCCCGATCAGGTACCTCCGCAAGCTCATGGGGCTGTTGCCCCACGTGCGGTTCTCGAACCTCTACGGCCCCACCGAGACCAACGTCTGCACCCACTACGACGTGCCGCCCCTCTCCGAGGACCGGACCCGGGACATCCCCATCGGGAAGGCCATCGCCAACGTGGAGGTGTTCGCCGTCACCGGGGAGGGCCGGCTCGCCGCTCCCGGGGAGGAGGGCGAGCTGTACGTGCGGGGCGCCACCGTCATGCAGGGGTACTGGGGCGACCCCGAGCGCACCGCCGCGATGCTGGGTCGCAGTCCGCTCGATGGGACGCTTGCCCATCCGGTCTACCGGACGGGGGATCTCGTCCGCCAGGGTGAGGACGGCGCCTACGAGTTCCTCGGGCGCCGGGACGCCTAGATCAAGAGCCGCGGCTACCGCATCGAGCTCGGCGATATCGAGAGCGCCCTCTACGCTCACCCCGGGGTGGTGGAGTGCGCCGTCACCGCCATCCCCGACGAGGTCGAGACCAACAGGATCAAGGCCCATGTGGTGGTGCGCAACGGCGTGGGAGATCGGGACCTGGTCCGGTTCTGCGCCGATCGAATCCCCCGCTACATGATCCCGGAGCTCTTCGAGTTCCACGAGACCCTGCCGAAGACCTCGACGGGCAAGATCGACCGCCAGGCCCTGAGAAGCCGGACCTCATCCCCCCGAATGACGAGCACCACGAGCACGACGAGCACGAGATGAAAGGACCCCCCATGAAGCGCCAGAAGATCCTCTCCATCCCGGTCGCGGTCCTCGCGATCTCGACCGCCTTTGGGATCGCCCTCCCGCGGGCCGCCGACGCGGCTGCGGTCCACGTCCGCACCATCGGCCAGAGCGGACAGGCGGAGATCTACCCCTCGGGAGTGGACGTCGATGCTTCCGGGAATGTCTACGTCGCGGACACGGGCAACGACCGGCTGGCCAAGTACCCGCCGGGATCCACCGTCCCGGCCTGGAGCGTCGACACCCGCAGGGACTCCAAGAGCGTGTCGGACGGGCCGCGGGACGTGGCGGTGAGCTCGACCCGGGTGTATGTGGCAAACCTCAACAACGTCTCCGTGCAGGTGTTCGACCTCGACGGTCGGTACCTCTCAGACCTCAACTTCGCCTTCAGGAGCCCCATCGGCGTCTCGGTCGGGACCGACGGCGCGGGAGGTGAGCGGGTGCTGGTGTCGGACGGCAAGACGGCCAGCATCGAGGTCTTCGATGCCGCGGGTAACCACCTGCTGACGGTGCCTTCCCACCTGGGAACGGGCAGCGCCACCCGCGACGCCGCCACCGACTCGGCCGGCAACATCTACGCCGCCGACTACATCAACGCCAAGATCGAGAAGTACACCAGCACCGGAACCTGGCTCATGGAGTGGGGAAGCACCAGCCCCTCGTCGTGCGCCCGGATCACCCGGCCCTACGGGGTGGATGTCGATGCCGGCGACCGCATCTACGTGGCGGCCTCCAGCGGCGACGGGAACATCAAGGTCTTCAACCCGGACGGGTCCTGCGTCCGCAGCTACGGCGTCCGGGGTCAGGGCGAGTTTGAGCTGTCCCAGCTCCGGAGGGTGGCGGTCGGGTCCGGGTCGGAGCCCAAGGTCTATGCCGCCGACCTGTGGGGGATCAAGGTCCTCAGCTACAACTTCGACGGGAGCCTCGCCACCCCGGCCCGCCTGGGAAGCTCGTCGTATCCCCCGGCGGGAGGTCTCAATGAGGTGCATGGGGTGGCGGTCTCGGACACGCATGTCTTCGCGGTCGACACCGTCAACCAGCGGATCGACCGCTTCGACCTCGACGGCGCCAACCCGATCTCCTGGGGGACCAAGGGCGTGGCCACCAACCAGTTCAACTGGCCCGCCGGCGGGGCGATCCACCCCCTGACCGGTAATCTGTGGGTCGCCGACACCAGGAACGGCCGGCTGGTCGAGTACGGGCAGGACGGAGGCAGCCCCCTGCGGGTTCACGGGTCCGTGGGAAGCGGGGATGGTCAGTTCCGAGGCCCCATGGGGATCTCCTTCGACCCGAGCGGGAACATGTACGTGGCCGACACCGAGAACGGCCGGATCCAGTCCTTCGACCCGAACCTGGCCTTCCGCTGGGCGCACAGCACGCAGCCCGGGGACTCGGCCCTCAAGAGGCCGTGGGCGGTGGCGCACGACCCGGTGGGGAGCCGGGTGATCGTGGCGGACACCGGCAACGACCGGCTGGTCACCCTGGATCCCGCGACCGGCGCCAGGACGGGCCAACTGTCCATGGGCGCGGGCAGCCTCGAGGGGCAGATCGACCAGCCGATGGGCGTGGTCGCCGCTCCCGACGGGAGCATCTGGGTCTCGGACACGGGGAACAATCGGGTGCAGAAATTCAACCCGGACGGGTCCTTCGCCGGCGAGGTGATCGGCGGAGGTCCCGCCGGCGCCGGGAACGACCAGCTCAACTTCCCGATGCAGCTCACGTTCGGCCCCGACGGGCTCCTGTACGTCGCCGACATGTACAACAACCGCATCCAGGTCTTCCAGGTGGCCCCGGAGCCGTTCAACCCCCGATATCAGTCTGAGATCTTTGACCCGGGCGGTATCGCTCCCCTGTATCCCGCCGGTGGCGCGGCGGACGCCGCCGGCAACTCGTATATGGCGGACACCGGGAACGAGCGGATCGTGCGGATAGCCCCGGACGGGTCGCAGACGACCGTCGCCTCGGAGGGGCTGAACCACCCTAGAGGTCTCGCCAACGACTCCGACCCCGGGCTCCTGTGGGTCGCGGACACCACCGACAACCAGATCCTCCAGATGACCACCGAGGGGGTGGTCGTAAAGACCTTCGGAGGGGGCACCGGCTACGTGAACGCCCCCATGGCTCTCGCGGCGGATGCTTCTGGTGTCTTCATCGCCGATACCTACAACAACCGCGCCAAGAAGGTGTCAAAGGCAGACGGGGCCGCACTCTGGACGACCATGAGCTGCTCGAGCCTGGCTCTGAAGCGCCCCCGCGGCATCACCGTCGGCTCGGACGGGTCGATCTACGTGGCCGACACAGTCAATCACCGCGTCCTTGTCCTCGACCCCGCCACGGGGGCCTGCCTTCGCGTGCTCGGCTCCGTGGGTGGCGGCCCGGGGCAGTTCCGCCAGCCGGTGGGGCTCGTGAGCGACGGCGCCGGCGGCTTCTGGGCGGCGGACGCCGGGAACTTCCGGGTGCAGCACCTCCGCAACGACGGAACCTTCATCGCCCAGACCACCACCGGCGGCGGGGATGGCCCGGGGCAGTTCCGCCAGCCCATGGGTATCTGGACGTTTCCGGGAGGTGCCATCGCGGTCTCGGACACCAACGCCTGGCGCATTCACGTCTTCGACGTGGATGCGGCGGGGGCTCCGGTCTTCAGTCACACGCTCGGGGGGGTTCCCCCCGCGCCGGGGGGCTTCAACCAGCCGTACGGGGCCGCCTACGGGCCGGCCGGGGAACTGTATGTGGTCGACATGTTCAACCACCGGGTTCAGAAGTTCAACCCCGACGGCGCCTTCGCCCTTCAGTGGGGAAGCTTCGGTGGGCATGACGGCGGCTTCCAGTTCCCCAGGGGGATCGCGGTGAGCCCGGACGGCCAGATGGTGGTCGTGACCGACTCGGAGAACAGCCGCATCGCGGTGTTCACCCCCTCGGGGGAGTACGTGCGCTCCATCAGGCCCGCGGGGATCACGCTCTTCCTGCCCCAGCAGACGGCCCTGGCCCCCGACGGCACCTTCTGGGTCGCCGATACCAACAACCGACGCATCCTCCACCTCGGGGCGGACGGGACCGTCCTGGCGAACTGGAACAACGCTGGGACGATGGTGGCGCCCCGCGGGATCGGGCTGGATGCGGCCGGCAACGTCTATGTGGCGGATGCCGGGACCAGCCTGGTGCAGAAGTTCGACGCCGCGGGCACGCGCCTCGCCACGCTCGCCACCTCTGGCAGCGGTCCGACCAACGTCGCCTCGCCGGCAAACCTCGCGATCACGGGGACGCCGGGGGCCGAGCGGCTCTGGATCGCGGACACCGGCAACCATAGAGTTGTCGTCCTCAATCTGGACGGTACCTCCGTGGGGTCCTTCGGCGCCGCGGGAACCGGTCCCGGCCAACTCCAGAGCCCGGTCTCGGTTGGCGTCAGCCCCCTCGACGGCCGGGCGGCGGTGCCCGACTTCGACCTGCACCGGGTCTCTCTCTGGACCACCCTATGAGGCGCCGCCTGATAGTGGATCCCTGCTGCGAAAAGCTACGAGGAGGTAGTTAAAGTGAAAGAGAAACCCAGCTTCGAGCAGGATCCTGTCCCAGGCCTTTCCCCGGGGCGGGCCAACCATGCCGGGAGGCGCCGCTCCCGGAGCCTGATCGGGTTGGCCCTTTCCCTTGGGTTGGTCGGAGTGGCCCAGGCGGCGCCGGGGGATCTCGACCCGAGCTTCAGCGGCGACGGCATGGTGATCATGACCGCCGGAGGAGCCGAAGCGGCTCGCAGTATCGCCCTCCAGCCCGACGGCAGGATCGTGGCGGCCGGGGAGAGCTTCAACGGGGTCGACCGGGACTTCGCCCTGGCTCGCTATAACCCCGACGGCAGCCTGGACCCCACCTTCGGCGGTGACGGCATCGTCACCACGGCGGTCGGGGTGGGAGATGACCGGGTGTTTGCCCTCGCCCTCCAGCCCGACGGCAGGATCGTGGCGGCCGGGGAGAGCTTCAACGGGGTCGACCGGGACTTCGCCCTGGCTCGCTATAACCCCGACGGCAGCCTGGACCCCACC
>JBOGWM010000124.1:0-3786 GCA_050693695.1 Actinomycetota bacterium | reverse complement strand
TCACCCGCCTGGGAGAGCGGGTGGACGCCAGCAGGCGGTTGCAGCCGGACGCCATCGAGCGCACCATCGGGGCCATCGCCGGGTTCTGCGCCATCGCGGGAGAGCTCGGGGCGCAGCGCCTGCGGCTCGCAGGAACCAGCGCCCTGCGGGACGCCGCCAACCGTGAGGAGTTCATCGAGGCGGCATCCCGGGTCATCGGCGGAGACCCCGAGATTCTGTCCGGCGCCCGGGAGGCGGAGCTCTCCTTCGCCGGCGCCACCCGGGACCTCGGAGCGGGACGATATCTCATCACCGATATCGGAGGGGGTTCCACCGAGCTGGTCGCGGGCCATCCCGGCGGCGCGCAGGGCGCCGGGGCCGTGGAGGAGGCCGTCTCGCTCGACATCGGATCGGTACGCCTCACCGAGCGACATCTCCGCTCGGACCCCCCTTCCGACCAAGAGCTGGGCGTGCTGGAGACCAACATCGACCAGGCCCTGGAGGAGGTCGAGATGAAGATCCACCGGACGAGTCCAACACGCCTCGTGGGGGTGGCGGGAACCGTCACCTCCCTGGCGGCCATGCGACTCGGGCTGGAGGCCCACGATCCCGTCAGGACCCATGGCCTAACCCTCGAGCGTGAGGAGCTGACCCGGCTCTACCGGGGTCTTGCCCACATGACCACCCAGCAGCGAAGGAAGATTCCGGCGCTTCCTTCGGGCAGAGCGGACGTGATCGTCGCGGGAGCCTCGATCCTCGTCCGCATCATGGCGAGGTGGTCCTTTTCCGAGATCATCTGCTCCGAGAAAGATATTCTTGACGGCCTGGTGCTGGAGATGGCGAGGGCCGGATGAGGCCCGCGTCTTGATTGGACCCTGGATTGGACTCGGAGCGAAAAGTGTCGAAGACCGTAAAGCGTCAGAGGAAGAAGGATTACCGGCGAGAGAAGCTCGAAGCTGAGCACCGAGCCGCGAAGGGCCGGCGCCGCACGCGCCTCATCATGAGCCTGGGACTGCTGAGCGCGCTCGCAGGGGCGGCCGCGGTCCTCCTGATCGCCAGCCGGCCTTCGGCTGCCTGCCCCAAGATCACTCGCCGATCCGGGGATACGGCTCCGGTCTCCCGGCCCCCGGCCATGTGCATCGACACCGACAAGACCTACACCGCCCGGATCCGGACCTCTCTGGGACCGATCGAGGTGCGGCTCGCAGACGACCTCCAGCCCAAGACGGTGAACTCCTTCGTCTTCCTCGCCCGGAAGGGGTTCTACGACGGTCTCGGGTTCCATCGGGTGGTTAAAGACTTCGCCGTCCAGGGCGGGGATCCCAAGGGGGACGGATCCGGCGGGCCCGGATACAGGGTGACCGAGAGCCCGCGCCGGGACACCCGGTATCCGAAGGGCGCCGTGGCCATGGCCAAGGCGGGCGCCGATCCCCCGGGTACCTCCGGAAGCCAATTTTTCCTCGTCCCCGGTGATGGGGCTGCCGGCCTTCCTCCCGAGTTCGCCGTGCTGGGCCGGGTGATCTCCGGCGACGAGGTGATGGCCAAGATCCAGGCCATCCCGACCGGCGGTCCGGGAGAGGGGTCGAAGCCAACCGAGCCCATCACCATCGTGCGGATCGATATCCGGGAATCCTGATCTTGCCTCTCCTTCCCCAACGAGGCCCTAACCTGTAGAATCCCTCCCGGCCATATGGGGAGGGAAAACAACGAAACTTCGCTCACTGTCGGTGAAACTGAAAGGGCTGATCACAACCCGGACCAAGCTCCGGGTTGGCTTGGTGGTGATGAGCGTGGTGTTGACGCAGTTTGGCGCCCTGGCGCTTATCCGCAGCCCCCGCCCCGGGTCAACAACGCCCTCGGGGTCGGCCCCGCTCTCGGTGACGCTCGGGGAGCTGGCCGCCCCTCGCCGGGAGCCGCCGGCAGCCCCTCCCCCTCATGCCCCTTCACCCCTGGAGCCGGGCGAATCGAAGGCCAAACCGGCACAGCCGGGGCCCGCCTCACGCGACATCGGGCCGTATCGGGGGATGGGGACGTGGGTGGACCTCTACGACTACGCGCTGCGCGAGCAGATGGACCCTGCCGCAGCCGTCCAGGAGATGGCCGCTCGGGGCGTCCGGACTCTCTACCTGCAGACCAGCCGGTGGAACCTCCCCGCCGATATCCACCACCCGGCGATGGTGAGCCGATTCATCGATGAGGCACACGCTCGCGGGATCCAGGTGGTCGGTTGGTACCTGCCCGGATTCGCGGACCTGGATCGGGATCTGGCCCGGAGCCTGGCGGTGCTGCGGTTCGCCACCCCCCGGGGCAACCGATTCGATGGATTCGCTCCCGACATCGAAGACCAGAGAGCGGTGGGGGACAATCCGCTCGCCTTCAGCGCCGGGGTGGCCGAATACTCGAGAAGGCTGCGCTCCGCCGTCGGAGCTCGCAGCGCGCTCGCGGCCATTGTTCCCGACGCCCTGAACAACGAGCGAGCCCCCCGCCGGTGGGCCGGGTTTCCCTGGGCCCAGGTCGCTCAGTCCTACGATGTGGTGATGCCGATGGCCTACTGGACCGAAACCATGCGCCGGGGCCGGTGCCACGGCCCATTCGATGTCGAGGGGTACCTGAGCCAGGTGGCGATCAAGACCCGCGCCCTCATGGGCGCCGAGCGGCCGATCCATCTGATCGGCGGGGTAGCGGACTGCATGCCAGCCCAAGACGGGACCAGCTACGCCAACGCCGCCTTGCTGCTCGGATCGGTGGGGGCGAGTCTTTACGACTTCGACACCATCCAGGAGAACCCCGCCCGGGACCACCTCTGGAAGGAGCTCGCCCGCGCCACCGTTTCTCGGGCATCCGATTCATAGAACCCGCCCAGGGATCCAGAACTGTCCGAAGGAGCCACAATGGTTCTGCACATCCGGCCCCCGTACCCCAACGGCAGAGGGAGGGGACTTAAAATCCCCAAAGTGTGAGTTCAAATCTCACCGGGGGCACGAACGAAACCCACACCCCCGAAGGCAGAATGTAGCAGGCGGCGGCTTCCAGTTTGCGGCTCATCCACGTGGCTCCCAGTTCCGGCTTGCATAAAGCTCGCGTCCGGCGGGCGCTGGCTGCGTATGGGAGATCCCTCCACTGCAACAGACGAAGGTCCTCCGCGCGCGCCACGGACGCGCAGGCAGCGACGGTGATGATGTGGTCCACATGCCCTTCCACGCCTGCGGGTGCGAGCAGAAGGTCAGCCCCCACCTCTTTGGCCGTCCGAGCAGTCACGGTGCCGGCCTCGGGGCGCAGTGCTAAATCCGCGGGGCCGTGTGCAAAAAATCATCCTCTGATTCGCAGACCCAGCGACCGGCACCCCGATGTCAGCCCCCCACCAGCTATCGTAGTGAAGTGGACACCGCACGAACCCTCTCCGCGACGGTGGGGCAGCGGAGGCCGGACAGCCGACGATCGTCGGCGACCGGCACACGGATGGTTGCCCTGACCGTTCCCGGCATGGCACCTCTTGCCCGGCGGGAGATCGAGACTTCATTGGGCGCACAGGTCTCGACGACCGGCTTCGATGGCAGGGCCGACGTCGTGCTGTTCGACGTCCCCCGCGGAGGTGTCGGAGAGACGCTCCGCCTTCGGACGACCGAAGACGTGCTCGTCGAAGTCGCCGGTGCGTCCAAGGAGAATAGAGACAGCGCCCGGGCCGTGGCGGAGCGGCTGTGGCGACCCGACGGGGTCGAGCGGGCACTGTCCGTCTGGGCCGAGCATGTCCACCCACTCGCCCGTACGATGAGCTACCGGGCGATCGTGCGCGTCCTCGACGAGAGG
>JBOGWM010000123.1:0-3443 GCA_050693695.1 Actinomycetota bacterium | reverse complement strand
TCCCGATCCTCTCGGGTGTCATCGGCATCGGGCAGAGCTATCTGGCGAACCTGGTCGGCCTGCGAGTGATGCAGGATCTGCGCAACTCCCTGTATGCCCACCTCCAGGGCATGGGGCTGCGGTTCTTCACCGCCACCCGCACCGGGGAGATCCAGTCACGGCTCGCCAACGACGTGGGCGGGGTGCAGACGGTGGTCACCGATACCGCCTCCAGCATCCTGTCCAACTCCGTGGTCATCGTGAGCACCCTGGTGGCGATGCTCGTCCTGTCCTGGCAGCTCACCGCCCTCTCGCTGTTCCTGCTGCCGCTCTTCGTCTGGCTGACCCACCGGGTCGGCAAGGCGAGGAAGGAGCTGGCCTCCAGTACCCAGCAGACCCTGGCGGATCTCAGCTCGATCACCGAGGAGACGCTGTCTGTGTCGGGCATCCTGGTCTCCAAGACCTTCGGACGCCAGCGAGCCGAGATCGCCCGGTTCCGGGACGAGAACCGGCGACTCACCGGCCTTCAGGTTCGCCAGAAGATGATCGGTCGCTCCTTCTTCGCGGTGGTGGGGACGTTCTTCTCGATCACTCCGGCCCTGGTGTACCTGGTGGCCGGATGGGTGGTGGCGGGGGGGACCGGGGCCGTCACCGCGGGGACCATCGTGGCCTTCACCACGCTTCAGGCCCGGCTGTTTTTCCCCCTCGGCTCGATGCTCGAGGTGAGCACCGAGATCCAATCCTCGATGGCCCTCTTCGAGCGTATCTTCGAGTACCTGGACCTGCCTCATGAGATTCGGGACCACCCGGATGCCGTCGCCCTGTCCCCCCAGGAGGTCCGCGGCCAGATCCGGTTCCGGGACGTCTGGTTCCGCTACGAGACGCCGCCGCCAGGAGGTGGGACGTCGATCGGATGGACGCTTCAGGGCATCGACCTGGAGATCCAGCCGGGTCAGCTCGTCGCCCTCGTGGGCCCGTCGGGGGCCGGAAAGACGACCATGACCTATCTCGTTCCCCGCCTCTACGACGTGGAGCTGGGGGCGGTGGAGATCGACGAGGTCGATGTCCGCGACATCACGCTGGAGTCCCTCGGCCAGATCACCGGTATGGTCACCCAGGAGACCCATCTCTTCCACACCACGATCCGACGCAACCTCCAGCAGGGCAAACCTGACGCCACCGACGAGGAGCTCGAGGCGGCTGCCCGGGCGGCGTTCATCCACGACCGGATCATGGAGCTCCCCGAAGGCTACGACACGGTCGTCGGCGAGCGGGGTTACAAGCTCTCCGGCGGGGAGAAGCAGCGTCTCGCCATCGCCCGGGTGATCCTGAAGGACCCTCAGATTCTGATCCTGGACGAAGCCACCTCGAGTCTCGACACCACCTCCGAGCGTCTGGTCCAGGAGGCTCTCCGCCCCTTGATGCAGGGTCGTACCACCATTGCCATCGCCCACCGCCTCTCGACGGTGCTCTCCGCGGATGTGATCTACGTGCTGGAGCGGGGACGGGTGGTGGAGCGGGGAATGCACGAGGAGCTGGTCCGGCGGGGCGGTCTCTACGCCCGGCTCTACGAGCAGCAGTTCCGGGGGGGCCTCATCGAGGCCAAATGCCAGGACGGCATGGTGCTCGCCACCGGCGAGGTGGTCAGGACCGCAAGCCCTCAGGGAAGCGGCAGCTCCTTGCCCCCGCGCGGACTCTCGACGGGTCGATAGCGCCGTCGCGCCTCGACCACCACCCGTTCCGCCGCCTGGCGTCCCCTCCACCCTCCGGTCTCGCTCAGCTTGTCCGGCTCAAGTTGCTTGTAAACATCGAAGAAGTGGCCGATCTCGTCCAGGAGGAACGGGGGGAGGTCCTGGATGTCGTTGATATGGGTGACCCGGGGATCGGTGGAGGGGACGCACAGCACCTTGGCGTCCGGCCCCTTCTCGTCCCGCATCCAGAACACCCCGACCGGACGGGCGTGGATGTGGCAGCCGGGAAAGGTCGGCTCGTCCAGCAACACCAGCACGTCGAGAGGGTCGCCGTCCTCGGCCAGGGTGTTGGGGACGAAGCCATAGTCGGCCGGATACTGGGTGGCGGTGAACAGCATCCGGTCGAGCCAGATGGCCCCGGTGGCGTGGTCCGCCTCGTACTTGTTCCGAGATCCCTTCGGGATCTCCACGATGATTTCGATCTCCACGCGTCCTCCTCACCCTCCCTCGTAGCGGGTACCTTACCGCTTCCGAGCGCGAGCGAAGGCAAATTACCGAGCAGGGCGAGGAAGGAGAAGAGGCCTACTTCGGGCTGGCGTCCTCGCTCGGGATGTCTTCTGAAGCGGCGTCATCTCCCGTCTGGCCCCATCTCGCCATCTCCTCCGCGGTCGAGATCGCGTAGCAGAGCTGATCGATCTCGACCTCCACGCCCTCGAGGCCGGCGAGCCACCGCAACGCCCCTTTGTCGCGAGTGGCAAGACCCAGGTCCCTGGCCCAGTCCAGCGCGGATCTGGCGCGGGTCATGCTGGCCACCATCTCGGTTCGCTCCAGGTCGGTCCGGGTGGCCCTCACCGTCTCCTGGACCGCCCGGAGGGGAGCCGGCAAGCGAATGTCATCGACGATGTGAAGCTTCTCGGGATCCGTTCTCAGCCAGAGGGCAAGAGCGTTGTGGATGTGCTCCCGGGCTTTGGCCAGCGTGGGGCTGCGACCGGAGACCCGAGGCTCCTCGGCGACCTCCCCCACCCAGGATTCGCCGTCACGTTCGTATACCGCGGTGTAGGTCACGCTCATGTCCCCGGCCCCTCCCGATAAGAGCGTCCCTGAGTCCTCGCTCGCATACGTTATAGCTCGCTCCTCGCGCCTCGCAATGGGGCGCAGGAACGCTCTTGGCTCCATGGCAAGTACGGCCCATTAAGATTAGCTGACGGCTAAGCGTTCGTCACGCCCAGATTCACGAGGATGAGGTTCCAGGTTCTGGGTGCGTTATCTCCTAAAATCATCGCCAGACCCCAGGAGGTCCGTATATGACGAGCGTCTCGGAGCGTGAGTTTTACCCGGTCAGGGAGGCAGCCCGACTGCTGGCCGTCCCGGAGTCCACCCTTCGCTGGTGGCTGGAGGGCCGTCTGGTACGAGGCAAGCAGTACCCGCCCGTCCTTCGAGAGGAGCCCTCGGGCTCCGGGCTGGTCACTTGGGGTGAATTTGTTGAGGCAGGGTACCTGCGGCAATATCGACGTCGGGATGTCCCGCTCCCAGAGCTCCGCCGCTTCATCGACGGGTTGCGTCAGGAGCTTCGCATCCGCTATCCGCTGGCCCACTTTCAGCCCTTCGTGTCGGGGCGCCGCCGGCTGGTGCTGGAGCTACAGAACGCGGCTGGGCTATCCCCGGAATTCGGCCTGGTGCTGGAGGTGACAAACGGCCAGCTGCTGCTCGGGCGCGCCGCAGAGTCCTTCCTTGAACGGGTGGAGTTCTCGGTCGAGGGAGACCAGCCTGCTG
>JBOGWM010000122.1:0-5151 GCA_050693695.1 Actinomycetota bacterium | reverse complement strand
TCCCAAGGTCAAGCTCGGGACCAGGATACGGCCCAGGGGAGACAATCTTTCCTCTCCGAACCGGATCACGCATCCCTTACAATTTCTTCAAGGACGGCTTCGACTTCGCTGGGAAGGAGGAAATCACTCCGGCGCAGCTACAGACCGGAGGGCCTCTTCTCCAGCACGTAGGGGCCGATGACCAGGGCGTCGAGTCCCGTCCCGAAGTAGGTCGCCAAGGCATCCCGGGGGGAGCAGACGATTGGCTCTCCCCGGTCGTTGAACGAGGTGTTGAGCACCATGGGGACCCCGGTCCTGCGCTTGAATGCCTCGATCAACCGGTAAAGGGCCGGGTTGGCTGTCTCGGTCACCGTCTGGAGCCTCCCCGTGCCGTCCACGTGCGTGACGGCGGGGACCCGGTCTCGACGCTCGGGGCGAATGGGGAGCACGAGAAGCATGAATGGCGACGCTCGGACATGCTCGAACCACTCCGGGGCGGAGCCGGCCAGCACCGCGGGGGCGAAGGGGCGGAAGGGCTCCCGGTGCTTCACTTCCTTGTTCAAGGTGTCCTTCATGTGGGCCGGGCGGGGATCGGCCAGGATGGATCGGTTTCCCAGGGCCCGGGGGCCGGCTTCGGCCCTTCCCTGGAACCAGCCCACGATCTTGCCCACCGCCAGCAGCCCGGCCGCTTCTTCGGAGGGATCCGCAACCTTGCGATAGGAAAGCTTTCGCTCCTCCAGGCTGCGGCGTATCTCGGCCTCCGGGTACTGCGGGCCGAGAAGAGCATGCTCCATCTGCCACTCTCTCGGCTTGCCCGTCTCGTGGTGCCAGGCGAGAAGCGCCCCTCCCAAAGCGTTGCCCGCGTCTCCGGCCGGCGCCGGGATGAAGAGGTCCTCGAAGGGACCCTCGATACCCACCCTGGCGTTCATCACCGAGTTGAGCGCCACTCCCCCGCTGAGACACAGGGCCCGTACTCCGGAAAGGCGCTGCGCTGCGACCCTCGCCAGGTGGAGGGCCGCTTCCTCGGTCACGGCCTGGAGAGCATAGGCGACATCCTCGTGATGGGTCCCGACGGGGTCGGTGGCGGCTCTCGGGGGGCCGAAGCGGTTCAAGAATTTCCGGGAGAGCCATCCCCGGTCCAGATGCCAACCCACCCATGAGAGGTCAATCTGAAACCTCCCATCCGGACCCAGACGCACCAGCTTGCGGAAATCTTCGAGATAGGTCGGTCGCCCGAAGGATGCGACGGCCATCACCTTTCCCTCGTCCCAGGTGGGCTTGAAGCCAAGCCACCAGGTGATCGCGGAATACAGCTCCCCCAGCGAGTGAGGGTTGCGAACCTTCAGCAGCCGGCGCATCCGGGTGCCCTCGCAGGCATAGATGGCGGTCGAGAGCTGATCGCCACCCTGGTCGATCGTGAGGGCCGCTGCCTGATCGAAGGGGGAGGAGAAATAGGAAGCGGCAGCATGGGCTAAGTGATGCTCGACGAAGCGAATCTTCCCCCGATACTTCCACCGCCGCCGGAAGGCGGCGGCCTTCCAGACATGTCGGCCGTCTACATAGGTCTGCTTGGCCCAGTGCTTGGCGGATCGCGGGAATCGCGGCACGAGGTCGAAGGTCAGCGCGCGGGCGTAATCGAGGCCGGGGCGATAGTCGAAGGTGACCAGATCGACCTCCCCGATCGTGATTCCCGCTTCCTTCAGGCACCAGCCGATCGCGAGGTCGGGGAAAGCCCAGGTGTGCTTTTCGCGGCTGAGGCGCTCCTCCTCCACGAACGCCACCAGCTTCCCGTCCATAACCAGGGCGGCGGCGGTGTCGTGGGCGAGGCAGTTGACCCCGAGGACGACCGGCATGCGCGGCAGGATATGCCAAAAGGCCACCGGATCGCAGTGAAGCTATGCCTGGCGGGCCAGGGGAAGATCCAGGAGGTCCCGAAGCTGGGCCGGGCTGATGTTACCTCCGGTCAGCAGCACTCCCGCTCGCTTGGCGGCGAAGCGTGAACGGTACCGCAGGAGCGCCGCCAGGGGGGCCGCTCCCGCCAGTTCCACGAGACTTCGAGTCTGCTCGATCATGAGGACTGTCGCCTCTCGAAGCTCCTGGTCGCTGACGAGGAGGAAGTCGCCCAGGCCATCCCAGAGAATGTGCTGGGGCAGCTCGAAGGCCCCCCCGGTGGCCAGACCCTCGGCGACGGTCTCATTGCGGTCCTCAAGGAGGCTACGGGCGGTCCAGGACCGGTATCCGGCCGGGGCCGACTCCGACTGGACCCCGATGACCTCCACATGAGATCCGAGAGCCCGGGCCACGATGCATGCTCCCGCCGCCAGGCTCCCGCCGCCGACGGGAGCGATCAAGACCTCGAGGTCGGGCCGGGCCTCGAAGGTCTCCAGGGTGACAGTGGCGACGCCCGCGATCAGCAGGGGCTCGTTGCCCGAATGGACGTAGCGGTAGCCTCGCTCCGCAGCGAGCTGCTCGCAGTGTTCACGGGCCTCATCAAAGTCGTGCCCATGCACGATCGCCTCGGCCCCCAGGGAGCGGATCGAGGAGACCTTGACCGGGTTGGCGCCCTCCGGGACGCACACCGCCGCCCGGACCCCGAACAGGCGGGCCGCATAGGCCACGGACTGGCCGTGATTGCCGGTCGAGGCACAGATGACGCCTCGAGCACGCTCGGCGTCGCTGAGACGGGAGATGAGATTCACCCCACCCCGCACCTTAAACGCCCCCACCGGCTGATAGTTCTCGTGTTTCACCCACACCTCTGCCCCGACTAGCTGGTTCAGGCCGGGATACGAATGGAGGGGAGTGGGCTTGAGGTAGGGCGCGATTCGGCGGCGCGCCTCCAGGACGTGGGCAAGGATCGGCTCATCCCGGCTCTTCACGGACCCTGCCATCCTTCGAACAACAGCGCATCACCCTGAGTGGTCCGGTAATAGACCTGCCAATGGTAGTAGGCGTCATAGGCACGGGCCTCCGCCTGCATCTGCTGAGCATAGATCGTGATGGCCCGGACGTAACGCTGGCTGGGGTTGTAGCCGTAGAGGGCTCGGGCCATGTCGCCGGGAGCGCCGCGGGCGACCAGGTAGCGCGCCGCCGCCAGGATCGCCGCGTGGTGGTCGTTGATATCGCCCCGGCCGTATCGGGCCCAGGTCTGGGGCAGGAACTGCATCGGCCCCTGGGCGCCGGCCGAGCTGGTGCCCACGATTCGCCCCATTCGGGTCTCGACCAGGTGGATCGCGGCCAGGTACTCCCAGGGAACCCCGAAGCTCGCCTGGGCCTCCCGATAGTAACCGAGAAGCTTCTCGGGGGGCGGGGGGGCCACGATGCGCCATGGAGGCAGGGTGGAGCGAGGGCGAGCCAGCGGTCGGAGCTCCCTGCCGGCCGTCACGTTCGCTTCGGCTACGGGGCGCAGATCTGTGGGGAGGCGCTCCAGAACCACCGGCAGCCATTCCGGGTGGGCCACCAACTGGCGGTAGGCCGCCTGTTGGAGAGGCCCGAGGCTCGCAAGCTCGGTGGCCGGCGTGGCCGGGGAGCGGATTGCGGCCTCCGCCGCTCTCAACCGCTCCGCCACCGCCCCGGGATCGGCAAGCTCGAAGCGGCGCGCCAGGTCAAAGGGACTTACACCCGCCGCCCCCATGCTCTCCGGGCGCAGGGCCCGTCCATCGGGAACCGCCGGAGAGGCGGGCGCCGGGGAGACGCCGCTCGGAGAGGACAAGGCGACGGAAGAGCCGGAGGCGGCGGGCGGGGCGGAGACACCCGGTGAAGGACGCCGCACCCCCTCGAGACGACCGGTGGGCGCAGAATTACAGGCGGTCAGAACCAGGATCGCCGCCGCGACCCCAGAGACTCCGACCCATCTCTCCCTTCCCCTCATCTTGTTCCTCCGGAGGCTGGGGAGGTCAAAGGGGATCCCTAGCCCAACCCCTTCGACCCCCGGCCTCCGAGCGGGAATGCTATCACCTAGATCCAGTTTGTCCATCATAGACTCATATAGAGTATTGCAGATTGGTATTGGATCCCTCCCCGGCCTCTCCACGTGCGCATCGCCGGCGATTCGGGTATGGTCAGGTCATGAGTCCTGCAAGCCTTCAAGCGGGGGGCGAAGCCCCTTCCTTTTGCCTTCCGGACCACACCGACGAGGAGGTGTGTCTCTCTGATCTGAAGGGCGACAAGGCGCTCATCTATTTCTATCCGAGAGCGAGCACGCCGGGATGCACCGTCCAGTCCTGTAGCGTACGGGACGCCCGGGGCCAGCTCGCCTCCCTCGGCGTCAAGGTCCTCGGCATCAGCCCGGACTCGCCGAAGGCGCAGAAGAAGTTCTCCGAGAAGTACGGTCTGGACTTTCCCCTCCTCTCCGACCCGGACCACGCCGTCGCCACCGCCTACGGCGTGTGGAGGGAGAAGTTGATGTACGGCAAGAAGTACTTCGGGATCATCCGATCCTCGTTCCTCATCGACGAGGAGGGAAAGATCCTTCAGGCCTGGTACAAAGTGAGCCCGAAGGACACCGTTCCCGAGGCCCTCAAGGCGCTGAGCGGCTGACTCCAGGAGGCTCGATGAATCGCCGTTGCTCGTTCCAGCCATTCGGCACTTCTTATAAAAGTCTGATAGTCGGTCACGCGGCCATGAGACGATGTCCTCGTCTGGCGGAGAGAGAGGTCCTCGGGCTCGTCGTCATGCCGTTTCAGGCAAGCCGATCGAGTAGCTCCTTCATTTCTCGAACCGTCGTTTGCGGCAGCATCCACTTCCTCAGAAGCTCTTCGGCCTTCGCGGCAGACTCCTCAGATAGGCTCAGATTAATGACCAGCTCGTAGCGAGGAAGCTCGACGTATTCCTCGGGGTAGTGCTTCAACCAGGCCGCTATCTCGATTTCGTTGCTGGTCGGGGCGTGCTGGATGACCGTGAATGCACGACCGAGCCTCTCGGATCGCGCGTCGAAGATTGGATTGCCGTCGTGCTCGAAGGGCGTACCGTCAGCGTAGCTCCGCGGGATCCACCACGGCCGCCACTCTTCCACCTGCAAGTCCCTGGCGACGTCTCTGGCAAGGTTGGCCCAGTAGTTCTCTGAAGCCCGATACTCGTCAGGGTTCTCCAGAAAGTGCTCGTAAAGCCTATGAACCATGATCATCACTCACAATTGGAAGTTGATCCCACGAAGCGCTGTCCCACCAGGAG
>JBOGWM010000121.1:0-12155 GCA_050693695.1 Actinomycetota bacterium | reverse complement strand
ACTTGTCACAATGTCCAAAGTTCTGGCTCCGAAGAAGATCTAGAAGTGGCGGACCAAGACGACGCGCCGGGACTCAGAGCAAACCACGGGCTCAAACAGCCGGCAGTGGGGGTGGGCGCCGTGGCGGTTCGAGACCGGGCCATCCTTCTCATAGAGCGAGGCCAGCCTCCCTCCAAGGGACTCTGGTCCCTTCCGGGGGGCCGGGTCGAATGCGGCGAGACGATGGTGGAAGCCCTGCGACGCGAGGTCGAGGAAGAGACCGGCCTGAAGATCGAGGTGGGGGCAATCGCCGGGGTCGTCGAGCGCATCTATCCCGAGGAGGGGTTCCACTATGTCATCGTGGATTACTTCGCAACCGTCGTCTCAGGGACCCTCCGAGCCGGAGGGGAGGTGACCGGCGCCCGATGGGCGCCCTTGGAGGAGATGGGTCAACTTCCGCTGGTCCCCGGCCTGCTGGAAGCCCTCGAGGACTTCGGCGTCCCGTTTTGATCTCGGAGATTCGCACCTTCTGGCGCGCATGAAGCGCGGCGCTTTTCCGCAGCGGTGCCGCCTCCCGAACCGGTCACCGACTGAGGGGAGATTCAGCCGAGACGCGGATCCGCCCAGGGGGCGGTGCGGTCGAGGAACTCGAGGAGGTCGGATTTGTTCCGCCACGAAACCGGGTTCACCTCCGGAGTGCCGGCGGCCGGGGTGCGGGGCTCCCCTGTCTCGTCGGGCTGAGCGGGTGCGTTCTCGGGAAGGGAGGGGCCTCCCCGGCCTCTGCTCATCGGGTCGTGGCACGCGCGCTCCCAGGAGGCCCGCAGAGTTTCGATCCTCCGGGGTTCCCAGCCCTTGCTCCGCAGCTCGGCGATCAGGCGTTCCAGATCGCCTCCGGCTCCGGCCGGTCCCTTGTTGGCTGGCTTCATGCATCCCCTACCGAGAAACAGCCCGCTCCCCTTGTTTACACCACCGGAACCTGTTCGGAAGATGCCCAATCACAGCGACGGGGGTTTCGGCGGCCTGCTCGACACCGGCGGGCGCTCCCCGGGCACGCCCTGCGGGTGAGCTTTGGGAACGGGTGGAAGAGGAGGCCATGGCGCCTCCTTCCGGCTCGCGGCGCTGAGAGCAAGAGCGGGCAACTCCGAGGGCGATTCCATCTCCGGTTCGGAGGATCTACGCTCGGAGAGCGGGACTTCGGGAGCCGGCTCCAGCGCCTTGGGATCGGCTGTCGCTTCGAGGGCGGGGGCCGGCTCGAGGAAGAAGGTCTCGTAGAGCAAAGACCCGAGAAGAGCGCCGACGAGCGGGCCGGCGATCCATACCGCCCAGTTCCCGAACTGACCGGCGGCGAGGGCGGGGCCTAACCACCGGGCAGGATTCATGGCCCCTCCCGTGAAGGTCGCCCCCACGAGCATGCTGAAGGTGGTCACGGCGCCGACCGCCAGAGGGGTAACCGCCTTCGGAACCCGCTGGTTCACCGCCATCGCCCAGATGGTGTAGGTGAGAAAGAACGTGAGCACCACTTCGATGGCCGTTCCCTGAAGGGGACTCACCCCGGGGCCGAGTCCCGGCACTCCTCCAGCGGCGAACCTGAACGCCTCGTTCGGCATGATCGCCCGAACCAGGAAGGCCGCCGCCACCGCGCCCAAAAGCTGGGAGGCGACGTAGGCGAGCATCTCTTTGAACTTGAGTCGTCGAGCCACGAACAGCGCGATGGTGACGACCGGGTTGACAAACCCCCGGGAATGACCGGCCGTGATCGAGAGGGCAATCGCCAGCGCCAGGCCGTGAGCGAGCGCGATCCCGAGGGGGCCGAACGAATCCGTGATCCGAAGCTGGGCGAGGTAGACGTCGGCAACCACGGAGCCAGCTCCCACAAAAACGAGGAAGAAAGCGCCCACCGACTCCGAGAGATACCTCTTCACCGCCGCGAATCTAGGGGCTGGCGGGCCCGGGGTCAAGGGGCCCGGCTCATCAGTTGCGTTTCGTGCGGAGTCTCAGGCGCAAGTGAGCCGAAGTGAGTTGAAGAGGGGCCGGCGATGCCGACCCGTTTGGCGGCAGGTCGATCACAGCCGGGTTTTGGGAAGGGCTTGAAGAAGGGCAGGCCCCTCCCCGCTAAGCTAAACTCGCCCCGGATGCGACTCCTCGAGGTCACGAACGACTTTCCTCCCACCCTGGGAGGGATCGAGAATTACGCTTTCTCCCTCGTCTCCCGGTGGCAGCCGGACGAGGTGGTGGTGCTTGCCCGCAAGGTCCCGGGGTCCGATGATTTCGACCGGCGACTCCCCTTCGAAATGTTGAGACAGCCGGTTCGGCTTCTCCTCCCGACCCCTACCCTCCTGCGCAAGACCGTCGAGATCATCCGTACCCGCTCCATCGACATCGTTCATTTTGCGAGCCCGGTTCCCCTGGCCCTCCTCGGCCCCCGCATCCGCCGGGCCACCGGGGTGCCGTACGCGGTCTCCGTCCATGGAGGTGAACTCGTCCTCGCGGCGTCTCTGCCGGCTGCGCGCTCCCTGCTCGCAACCGCCCTCCGCCAGGCCCAGCTCGTGCTTCCCGCCTCGTTATTCACACAACGGGCCGTGCTCGATGCTCTGGGAGGCTCCGCCCGCAATCCCCCGCCGATCTCGGTGCTGACCCCGGGCGTGGATCCGGACCGCTTCTCCCCCGACGTCTCACCCCCCGAGCATCTCAGACTGGGCGGACCCGTCATCGTCGCGGTCTCCCGGATGGTGGCTCGCAAGGGGGCAGGCACCCTCATCGCGGCCCTGCCCCGGATCCTGTCCCGGCATCCCGGCGCTCGCCTCCTCCTGGTGGGCGGCGGTCCGGACCTCCCCAGACTCGGGCGCCTCGCCCGAGCGCTGGGAGTGGCGCCCGCAGTCATCTTCGCGGGCCCCCAGCCCTGGAGTGACATCGCGCGCTTCTATGCGGCGGGCGATATCTTCGCCCTGCCCACCCGAGCCCGCTTTCGAGGTCTGGAGACCGAGGGCTTCCCTCTCGTCTACCTGGAGGCGGCTTCCTGCGGGCTGCCCGCGGTCGCCGGGGACGCGGGCGGAGTGTGCGAGGCGGTGATCGAGGATGAGACCGGCTACATCGTGGACGGGCGGCGTCCGGAGAGGGCCGCGGCCGCGATCGAGCGGCTACTGGACGATCCGGAGCTGGCGCGGCGCATGGGCCAGCACGCCCGTCAAAGGGTGCTGGAGCGCTTCACCTGGGACCGGTTCGCCCGCAGCTTCCGTGCCCTGCTCGAGCAGGCCGCCTCGCGTTAGCAGAGAGACCGGGTCGCGGCGATTGCTCTGGCCGACTCCTCGAGCATTCCTGTGGCCTCCCAGAACCGGTGGTGAGGCGTTCTCAGGTCGATGTTCACGTCTGCGTCCGCGCGCCCGCCCCACAGCCACCCTGCCACGTCGTCCGGATGGGTCGTCGTATAGAAGTTGGCCCAGTGCATGACGGCCGGGGGCCTTCCCCGACCAAGGCTTGGCAACCCGAGCGTTCCCAGGTATCCCATGGGCGCCCCCCGGGCGGCGGCCCCGTAGACCATCGCGGCGCCCACCGAGTGTCCGAGGAAGTTGACACAACGCCCGGAGGATGACTGCCGGTTCACCAGCGCCCGAACGTAGGCTCCGAAGTCGCGCTCCGCTGCGATGACATCCGCCGGGATGCGGCTCCACGAGTACTGCGCCACCATGGTGGTCATCCCGTATCGGGTCTCGAGCTCCTGGTTCAAGCGGACCGAGAAGTCATCCAGCGTCGCTTCCGGGCGCCGGCTCTTCGGATCCCAGAGCCAGCCCGCAACCAGCACCGTCAGGGGTCGAGACGGATCGAGAACCGGAACCGCCTGCGATGTCAGACTCCGACCACCATCGCTTCGAGGAAGCAGGCTCACCCCGAGACCGGCGGTTGCCGCCCCGACCACCCCGGCGAGAATGCTGACCCTGGCAAGAAACCGGCGCATGGTGCGATCCTCATGGGCTCCCTCGGGCGATCGCTTCGATCTCGACCAGCGCCGCTCGGGGGAGCCCGGAGACCTCGACCGTGGCCCGCGCGGGCGGGGACTCGGAAAAGAACTCTGCATAGATCTCGTTCATGGCGCTGAAGTCCTCCATGGAGGCGAGGAAGACGGTGGTCTTGACCACGCGATCGAGGCCGAGACCGGCCGCTTGCAGGACCGCCCGCAAGTTGTCGAGGACCCGCCGGGTCTGGGACCGGATCCCGCCGACGACCAGTTCCCCGCTCGATGGATCCAGGCCGATCTGCCCCGCGCAGAAGACGAGATCCCCGCAACGTACGGCCTGGGAGTAGGGCCCCAGCGCCGGCGGTGCGTCGGCGCTGGAGACTACCTGACGCTCAGGCCCCACCTACCCCACTCCTCGGTCGATCAGGCGGATTTGCCCAGGATGCGAGTGATCGTGGTCCCGCAGACGGAGCAGGGGCCCTGGGCCGCCAACCGCCCATTCGCCAACTCTTTCTTGTCTCCCTCGAACTCGCGCTTTTCCCGGCACTTGACACAGTAACCCTCGTAGTTCGCCATCTGCCTCTCCTGTCCTTTCCGCGCCATGGGAGGCGGCCCCTGCCCCTCCCTTCGGCCCTATTCTCCACCGCGAGCCTCCACATGAACCGGATAGCCGGTTCATGGGCACGTTTGGGACCGAGATCGGCGACTACAATAGAGGCGCAGTTGGCCGGGCGACCGCGGCTCCACCACGCGTGAGGCTGAGGAAGGTCCGGGCTCCATAGGGCAGGGTGCTGGGTAACCCCCAGACCGGGTGACCGGTGGAAAGTGCAACAGAGAGAAGACCGCCGAGGGAGCTCGCTCGCTTGGAGGAGACCCTCGGCAAGGGTGAAACGGTGCGGTAAGAGCGCACCAGCGTCCCGGGTGACCGGGCGGCTCGGCAAACCCCATCCGGAGCAAGACCAACAGGGGACAGGGAGTGGCCCGCTTCAACCGCCCCGGGTAGGTCGCTTGAGGCCGGCGGTAACGCCGGTCCTAGATGGATGGTCGCCCCTCCCTTTTCGGGAGGACAGAACCCGGCCTACAGGTCAACTGTGCGAGAAGGGGCTTCAAGCCCCTTCTCTGCGTCCGGGCGAGTGTCCTTTGATCCCGGGGAGGGAGCCGGGGTGCGAGCCCTGCCCGACGAAAGACGCCCGGTCCGAAGGAACTCCCGGAGCACCTCGCGCTTGTGGAGGTCGAAGCCATACCCCAGATACACGAGAAGGGCCAGACCGATCAGCTCCTTGAGCCCCTCCAGCGGCACCCGGACGGGACGCAGGAGCGCCTCGCGCCAGTACTGGATCGCCGGCTCCGGGGGGAACTGCGTTCCGAACGCGGGCCAGAACAGGGTGATCGGCTCGGTCCACATGGCGTCCAGCCCGAGATGCAGGAGCGCCGCGATCGGCAGGACGAACCAGCGCCGGGCGCTGGCCCCCCGCAGCGTGAGCTGGATCACAACCAATAACACGACGGGGAACGCCAGGGTATGGCCGAAGATGTGACCGCTTTGGAATCGCTCTTGAAACAACAGCCTGCCGACCAGCTTGTCGATCAGGTCGGGAAGGATGGCGCCAAGCAGCACCACCCGGTAATCGATACGGCGCCATCCCAGGGTGACGAAGATGATGGCGACAGTCACGCCCAGATGCCACAAGAGCATCAGAAAAGCCGTTCCTCGGTCGAACCGGGGGGACGTGCCCCGGGGTTGTCGGCGTCGATGCCCTCATTGGCCAGCCGGTCCGCTTGCCGGTTGGATTCCCGCCTCACGGCCTCGAATCGCACGGCGTCAAAACCGTGGACCAGCTTGACGGCCAGGGCGTGGAGCGGCTTGAGCCCGGGATGGCGAACTTTGAAGGCTCCCCGCATCTGCTGGACAAGCAACGACGAGTCGGAGCGCACCAGCAGTCGCCGGACCCCATGAGCGGCTGCCAGCCCCAGCCCATCGATGAGCGCCTGATACTCCGCCACGTTGTTCGTCGCCCACCCGATGCCCCGAGAAAGCGTCCCGACGACCTCTCCGTCAGGACCCTCCAGGACGGCGCCGATGCCGGCCGGGCCGGGGTTGCCCCGAGCGGCTCCGTCGGTGAAGAGTCGGTATTGGCCCGACTCCCGGGTCATAGGATCACGAGGATCCGACGGCATTCGTCACATCGGACAAGGCCCTGCGCGTTGCGGATGCGGTCCACTTCCTGGGCGGGAAGGCGCATGTGGCAGCCCTGACAGACCCCGTTCACCATGGCCGCGATCCCCACTCCTCCCCTGCTGGCTCGCAGATCCTCGTACTGGCGAAGGAGAGCGGGACTCACCTGCGGCAGCCAGATGCCGCGATCCGACCTAGCGGTCTCGAGCTGCGAGCTGAGCTCCCCGGAAGCGAGGTCCCGCCTCGCGGTGGCCTCCACGATACCCAGGCGTTGCTCCTCCTCCTCCCCGCGCAGGCGCGCCAGCTCCTTCTCGGCCCTCTCCTGCTCCTCCATCACCTCCAGATCGGCGTCCTCCAATCCCGACAGGCGACGCTTGAGTGACTCCACCTCGCGATGCAGGTCGGAAAGCTCCTTGGGACTGGCGACCGCACCCGAATAGAGCTTGGCCTGCTCGCTGGCGATCTTTCGCGAGAGGCTGTCCATCTCGCCCTCCAACCGCCGCTGCCGGATGCCGATGTCATCGACCACCACCTGGGCTTCTCCGATGAGGCGTTGGAGGACGCCGAGCCGGTCTTCGAGGTCCTCCAGGTCCGCCTGCTCGGGAAGATTTCGCCGGCGCGCCTGAAGGCGGTCGATAGTGGAATCCACCCTCTGCAGCTCCAGCAGCTTGAGCAAGCTCTCACGAGAGGATTCCACGTTCTGGAGTGTAATGAAGAATGCTCAGCCGGGTCACTCCCGGCGACCTTCATCTCGGCTGGCTTTCGCCCCGGGATTTACGTGGGGGGGACCACGAGGCCCAGGCGAATCGCCTCCCGCACCGCCTGTACCCGGTTGGAGACTCCCAGCTTCCGGTAGAGGTTGGCGACATGGGTGTTGATGGTCCGCTCGGAAAGACCGAGGCGACGAGCCACCTGGCGGGCCGACAACCCATCCGAGAGCAGTTCCAGGACCTCTCGCTCCCGGGGAGTGAGGATGTCGCCGGCGTCCCGGCCGGCAACCCCTCGCAGGACATCCAGCTCCTCGACCATGCCCCGGGCACGCTCCGGGTCCAGGAAGAACGCCCCCGCCCTCACCGCCTTGACCGCGTGGCCGATGGTCTCCGCCGGAGCGGACCTCTTGAGGAACCCCGCGGCTCCCCACTGCGTGGCCTGGGCCAGCACCGCGGACTTCTCACCGGAGGTGACGAAGATCATCGAGGCGCCCGCCTCCTGACAGGCGCGCCCGAAGACCTTGAGATCGGCCTTCCGGCAGGCATCGAGATCGACCAGGACGACGTCGGGGTGCATGGCCCGAACCTGGTCCAGGGCCTCGTCCATGGAACCGGTGGCCCCCACCACCTCGATCCCGGCGATGAGGTCGCACTTCGAGACGAGAGCATCCCGTCGAGGGGAAGCCACGTCCAGGATCAGCACTCGAGAGGCGGTTCGCTCGGCGGTCACGGGTCCTGTCCCAAGACGGTTGTAGTTCGCGCTAAGCCTATAGCAGGATATTGCTTCGAAAAGGCGCGAGGATATCGTCGCGGCTCGGCAACGTCGGAGCGAGTGTGAGCGGGGGGGAAAGGACAGTCATGCTGGAGCACATCACTTGGTTCAAGCACGCGGCGTTCTGCTGGGACCGGGAGCGACGGATCTACGTGGATCCCTGGCAACTGCCCGAGGGGCTCCCCGGCGCGGACGCCATCCTCATCACCCATCCCCACGACGATCATCTCTCGCCCTGGGACATCGCCAAAGTCCGGCGCGCTCACACCCTGGTGTACGGACCGCAGGAGGTCGCCGCTGCCCTCGATGACGTCAACGTGGTGGCCCCGGGGGACGCCTTCGAGGTCCTCGGCTACCCGGTGGACACCGTCCCCGCCTACAACCTGCACCCCGACCGCCAGCACTTTCATCCCAAGGACAAGGGATGGGTCGGTTATGTCTTCGCCATCGACGGGGTGCGCTATTACCATGCCGGCGACACCGATCACATCCCCGAGATGGACGTCATCGATTGCGACGTGGCCTTCTTGCCCATCGGGGGAACCTACACCATGGACGTAGCCGAGGCGGCGGAGGCGGCCAGAGCCATCGATCCCAGGATCGTGGTGCCGATGCACTTCGGCTTCCTGGTCGGAGCCTCCACCGACGGCCGGGCCCTGGCGAGGGTCCTGGCGCCCCTCCGGGTGCACACGTTCATGCCGAGAATCCCCTTCGAGCGATAAATTGCCGGGGGGAGGGCAGACCCTCCCCCCGGCCTGGACGCTACCGGCCGGGGAGGACCAACCATCAGCACGCCTGGACCCAGGAGCACTCGACGGTTGATGCGTCGAAGCTTCTCGAGGAATCAAGCCGCATCGAGCTCGGCGCGCCCCGCCCGGCGAGGTCGTTCCTCGGACCCGCGTCGCCCCGGGTGTTGACGCTGGCGCTCCGGCGGGCGGGGGGGCCGGCCCTGGAGAGCCCCGCGAGGGTGACGGCGATCGCATCCTCGAGGTCCTTCGGGGCGGGGCTGAGATAGTTGTTGAGCATGATCGAGAAGACCATCCGCTCGCCGTCCGTGCCGGTCACGTAGCCGGAGAGGGCGGTCACCGAGGTTAGCGTGCCCGTCTTGGCGTGGACGTTGCCCGCGGCGGCGGTGTCTTTCATGCGGGAGCGCAGCGTCCCGCCCGCCAGCCGGTCCGCCTCTCCGGCGATGGGCAGCGCGTCGTACCAGAGCGAGAACCACTCCTCGTCCTGAGCGGCCAGCAGCAGCGCGCTCAACTGCCCAGGCGCGACGAGGTTCGCTCTGGACAGGCCCGAACCGTCGCGTGCCCGCAGGGCCGGAGCCGCCAGACCGGCCTCGGCGGCGAGGCGCTCCGAGACGGCCCGCAGGCCCGCGTCCCAGGTGCCGGCCCCATGGACGTGGCGCCCCATCGCCTTGACCAGGATCTCGGCGTGGCCGTTGTTGCTCAGCTTGAGGAACGGGACGAGGAGCCGGGAGAGAGGAATGGATTCCCGATGGGCCAGCTCTCTCGACGTCTCGGGGGCGGCGGCCCGGGAGGTGGGCCCGCTCACCCGCACCCCGTGCTCGAGCAGGGCGTCACGGAAGATGGCCGCGGCGTACCCGGTGGGGTCCCAAACGCTTCTGGCGCTGCGGATGGCGGCAGCGCCGAGCGGGACAGTCCCGGTGACGACCAGGGTGTTGGCGCCATGGCTTCGGTCAACGGCCACGCTGGGGGTGGCTCCGGCCTCGACGGTGACCGCCCGGTCAAGCACCGTGAGATAGTCGGTGGCCGGTGTGAGCGCCACGCGCGCGGGACGGCCGGGGGCCTCGCCGGGGGCCACGTCCACGATCACCGAGCCGGCGTCGAAGTCCTCATCCGCCGACACCGTCAGGGCAGATACCTGGGCGCCGTAGGCGTAGGGCTCGTCGTCCCAGGCCCAATCCGGGCCCAGGCGGACATCGTCGAACCACATGTCGTCGGCGACGAGGCCACCCTCGACGATGCGGATCCCCGTCGCGGCGACCTTGGCCGCCAGCTCCCGATAGTCGGCGGCGAGCATCGTCGGATCGC
This sequence comes from Actinomycetota bacterium, assembly GCA_050693695.1. Classification (GTDB taxonomy): domain Bacteria; phylum Actinomycetota; class CADDZG01; order JAHWKV01; family JAOPZY01; genus JBOGWM01. Next base: position 2,515 of record JBOGWM010000121.1, on the reverse strand, counting down.
CGGTGCCCTTGAGATAGAGATCTCCCTTCAGAGCTTCCCCTTGCTGCGCCCCGTCCGCCAGAGCGCCGGTCTTGAATCGATAGCTCGGGCCGAGAACCTCCAGAGCGGCGAAGGCGCTCAGGAGCTTCTCGTTCGAGGCGGGCAGGAGGCGCACATCGGCATTTCGGGAATAGAGCAGCTCTCCGGTGGATGCCGCCCGCACCACCACTCCCGCCTGAGCACCCTCGAGGCGGCGGTCGCTCAGGATCCTGTCCAGGTCCTCCGCGAGGCGGCGCAGCGCCGGATCTTGAGTCGGCCTCGCTCCGCCGGCGGTCGCGGATGGAGAGTCCGGTAAAGGATTGAGCGCGATGAGCGCAAGCCCGACAACCAACGAGAGCGATAGAAGCCTGGATCGACCCTGCACGACGCACCCTCCGTGGCGAAACGACGCACCCTTGCGCAAAGCCAACTAAAAGTCGCCCCTGAAGGCAACAACCCTCGGATGGGAGACGACCCCGGACTGCCCGCCAGATTCCTCAGTGGACGTGAGCGCTGATCTCTCGCGAGAGATCGAGATCGTGCTGGTCCGGTGTCGTCGGGGGGGCGGAGGCGCGCATGCAGCTCTTGGCGCTGGCCGAGTGGTCCAGACCCAGCGTGTGACCGAACTCGTGGCAGTAGGCGCCCTGGGAGGACGCCATGGTGTCCTTGATGTGGATGACCCCTCCCAGAATGTGGCCCTTGAGGATCTTGATGTGAGCCTCGCTTGTCGGGTGGTCGTTGCCGACCAGACAGAAGACGACCACCCCGTTGCGGACCTTATCGGGATTGCAGGAGGAACGACCTCCCTCTTCGTAGCTGAACGAGAAGTCGGTGCGTGCCGGACCGTTCGGATACCAGCTACCCGCCTGGACGCTGCCCCATTTGGCGATCACTTCGTGGATGAAGGGAGCGGCCTCCTCGCCGATCTGGTTCCAAAGCTCGATCGAGACCGGCTTCTTGACTGAAGTGCGCCTCCAGTGGGCCTTCCCCCACTGATTCGCGTCGCCGTGCGGCGCGAGGAGCACAAGGATGACGAAGAGCATCGGAGCCGCGATGGCGGCCCGCTTGCCGATCCTCGATCGCTTCAATCTGGGTCCCCCTTCCGGTCGGCCCGGTCATCGGGATTGCTCTGATCAAGTGAGGCTTCGAGTTTAACTCATATAGAAGGATTGTCAAAACGGAGCGCAACCAGTTGAAAACGAAGAGTGAGATCTTCACGACAAGCCAGACAGACGGATTACGGCACCCACCGACCGGGCCCGCCCCGACCATCGCGGCCCTCCCGAGAATATGGGCGCCGGCCGGGGCCGAGGGCCGACCTCTCATCCCGGCGAATTGACTGGCCTTGTTCCTGCCGGCGAGACGTCTACGCTCGGGGCCGAGGATCTCGCCTTCGACGGCCTTGGCGGGCCCGGTCGGTGGGTGAGAGGAGTCCGCCCGACCGGAGGAAAAAGACCGTGAACGGACCTGAGAACGTCTTCCCCACCCGTTTGCTGTCCCTGCCCGGAGACGGCGCCCGTGAGGCCGGCGCGACCGAGATCGACCCGAGGCGGATCAATCAGCACATCGAGGGCATTCCCAGCGGGACCCGGGTGATGACCGGGGAGGAGGTCGCCCGCCTGCTGAACGACCCGTTCGCCACGCTCGTTCTGCGGAGGGGCAAGTTTCCGAGTGACCTCGGGGAGCTGCTGGACGCGCTGGACGAGCACAACCCTCAGCCTGACGGGCTGCCCCAGCAGTCGAGCTCTCTGGTGTCCGAGGGCGGTCAGATCCGGTTCTCGGGCGGCGTGGACAAAGGCGGGACCCGGCTGATCACCGTGAGGTCGCGCCGAGATTCCCCGGAACTGATCATCAGCACCCTGGTACCCGCCGGTATCTCCACCCCTGGAGATGACCGAGGACGCCAGGGTAAGGCCCCGGGGATGAAGCCCCGGGTCAGCGGATCGCATTCCTTCGCCATTGCTCCTCGACCCGCCGCCCGACTATCATTCGGTAAGGAGGGAACCATGGATCTCGCTGTCACGATCTCGCCGGCCACGAATGATCTGACGCTCTCCAAGGACGATGCACTCGCCGAGACGGTGAAGGTCGCCATCCCGGCCTCGGGAGCGGGCGCCAACGTGGATGTCTACTTCCTTGCCGACACCACCGGCAGCATGAACAAGGCGCTCGCCGCGGTCAAAAGCGGGCTCTCGACCATCCTCGCCGCGGTCGGCGGACTGGGCGCCGACGTCCAGTTCGGGGTTGGCGATTACAAGGACTTCCCCGCCCCCGCCACCGGTGGGCAGCCCCATGCCTTCAAGCATCAATGCAGCCTTACCCCCAATCATGATGACATCAAGATGGAAATCGACGCCTGGCAGACAACGCCGGGCAGGGACACGCCGGAGGCTCAGCTCTACGCCCTCGATCAGCTCGCCGAGTCCCCGGGTGGCCAGATCGGCTGGCGCGCCGACTCCAAGCGGATCATCGTGTGGTTCGGTGACGCTGCCGGCCA
>JBOGWM010000120.1:0-4852 GCA_050693695.1 Actinomycetota bacterium | reverse complement strand
GAACAGGCCCGCAAGTGGATTCGAAGAGAAAGATGTCACTGTTGCCATGCGGATACCCCTGCCGTCTCGCTTGAGGCATCCCGGCGAGATCCGCGCTCTCTACTCCTCCAAAGATCCTCGCCTCGATCCCCTCGTGTTCGATGTGACCTGACAACCCGAGGGTGGAGAGCGGCCGCCAAGCCGAACTCCTTCCCGACATCAGCAACCTGGCAATCGTCCGGGACGAAAGAGCCAACTCTCCTGGTTCAAGCAGCACTTGCCCGGCGCGTGGTTTTGCTCAGGCCCTCCTGGGTCGTCTACCTTCACACAGATCGCAGGAGTCACCCAACTGCCGCGAGCCTCGGGCAGCCGGATGCCAGAAATCGAGCTCCTGGCGGTGAAGCCTGCACAATGTCGCTTCGAAGGTGACGACGTGGCCGGTCCCTGGATGGGTGGTCTCCCAGGAAATCTTCACAAACGTCGGCTCTTTCTCCATCAGCTTCATGGCAAACCTCAACCTCCTCTTCCAGAGCCGGGAACGGCTCGAATCTCAACGCTTGAGTGAGCCTCTAGGATCAGGCGCGTCATTCCATGTCTCCGGCGAGGAGGACCGCGCGAACTGGCGAGCCGTCTGCCCCCGCGATCTTGAGCGGAAGGGCCACGAGCATGTAGCGGCCAGGAGGGACATCGGCAAGATCGATACCCTCCAAAATCAGCACATTTGCCTCCAGGAGCGTACGGTGCGCCGGGTAGTTATCGTCGCCGTAGCGGTCGACGCTCAAATAGTCAATGGCGACAAGGTTGGCGCGCCCTGCTGCGAGTTCCGCCGCGGCCTCCGCGCTCAGGTAGACATGCTTCTCATCGAAGCCACCCGGAGCTGGATCTGTGGAATTGCGTGTCTTGAAGAGAACGCTCTTGCCCTCGATCTCGACGCGAGGCGGCACATCCGAGGGGCCGATCGCGTCTGCACTGTTCTCAAGTACCAGGGCCTGGCTGATGAAGCGGGCGGGGTCAATGTCGTCGAGCGAGGGGCCGCCCTGAATGAAATGCAAGGGAGCATCGACGTGGGTGAGAAAGTGCGTCGTCCAGCCGGTCAGGCGAGTGATGTTGCAGGGCGCGTCGTCGCCGATCACGCACAGCGCTTCGGTGCCGGGAGGCGGGTCCTCCGGATAGGTCACTGCATCGGGCCCGATCGTGCGGGAGATGTCGAACAGTCGCATTCTTAGTCGCCCATTCGTTTGCTCGAGTATCGGACGTGTAGTGGGCAACGCCACCCCAGATCAGTCACCCGTCCGGCATATTGGCGAGCGTCGGACTCCCCAAGATGAGGATGGATGCTTCCCTGAAGCATCAATTCCCTGGCTCGGATGGTTCGCTGGAATCCCCCGAATCGATGGGTGGCGCGCAGATACTCGAATTGGCACATGAGGTTGAAGACCAGCGTCGGCCAGGCAAACCTTCTTGACCAGCGCGAGCTACCGGCGTGGAGCCCGACGATGTAGAAGGCCCGACCACCGAAGGAAAAGGCAAAGCGAGAGTCGTTAGGGTCCGAGGATACGTCGGGGTCCCAGGACAACTGGTCCAAGTCATGGAGCGCCTGGAGCTTCATCCAAAGCAATGCCTCGAACTGCCGCTGGTCAAGGAGGCTTGGTTCGCGGAAGCACGCTATGAAGGTCGTGAGTTCGCCCAGCGAAGGCGCCTCCGCGATGAACGCCGACAGATCGTGCGCGAGCTGGTCGGCGGAGGCGGGAGCACCAAGCTTGTCATACATGGCGAACCGGTACGCCTTCCTATTGATCGCTACCCTGGCGCCAAGGCAGGTGAACGCACGGGCCGTGACCAGCGAGCGGAATTGATCGTGAACAAACTGGTCGAGTGCTGGCGCGGACGAACCGTCGGCCAACCGGACAAGGACCCCCCCCGTGCACGCCAGAGTAACTTGAGCCGGATACACGATGCCGCATCCCAAGTCACCTCCTCTCAGGGAGGATTCCAGGGAGTGACTACAAGTGTCAAGCCCAACTTGGATATAATGCCACCCCATGAAAGTTGGACTGGATAATAGCCACCCGAGGACCCATGCACGAGACAGGGATGCCCTGCCTAGATGAGCGTCAGCCACCCCGAGATCAAGCTAGGCCAAACACTAAAGCAGCTCATCGAAGGACACGGCTACAGCAGGAATCGACAAAAAATCTTGCGGGCGGTTGGCGTCTCGAGCACCGCGCTCTCGCAGTACCTGCACGATCAGGTGCGCCCAAGCTTCCGCACGCTGATCGCGCTGGCGAAGTTCTTCGATGTAAGCCTGGACTATCTCGTCTTCGGCACCAAGCAAAAGGCTCCGGCCGCCGCGCCCGACTATGGGCCGATCGCGCGCTACATCGACCTCTCGCTTTCCGAGGTCCAGGCAAGGGCCGCACGGCACACGTGGATGATCGGCAGGATCTCCAGCGCACTCGCTCAAGAGATCGACGAAGCAGCGCGCCGAGTTGTCGAGCACGCCGCACCGCCCGCCGGGATGCTGTTAGACGACGAGAGCTTGGTGCTGGAGCGCTATAGTCTCGATACCACCATCGTCTCGCTGAATCTCCAGTACGACATCCTCGCCTTCGAAAAAACGAAAGCCGCCGGACGGTTCCTCCCGGTCGTGGCAGAGAACCCCATCAAGGGGCGTACCTACCGTTTTCTGCTCCCAGCCCCGGCGCGCGACTGGCGACCGGTGGTTGACAGCTTTCGTGAGATCCTCCAAGCGAGTGGCGTCGGGAGCGACGCGCTGGCGCAAAACTGCAAGTTCCGGGTCACCTCTGTCCCTGCAGCAACAGGGCTGGGGCTCTGTCAGTTCGACATCGAGAGTCTGCGCCGGGAGGAGGGCCTGCTATATGAGCAGTTCAGCGGGTTCATCGATGTGAATGGCTGGCTCGGCTACACGATCGCGGCCAACGAAGATGTCAAGGCAGATACGCTGATGGACGCCTTTCACCTCCGCCAAGCACACGAGTCGATCGCATACCTTTGGAAGGCGGCCAAGCCGATCTGATCATGGCCAGCTCGGGACACCTGACTTCCGCCGTTTCTTCCCCTTGTTCATTGCGAATGGCTTGGCCACCGGGGGTTCATCGGTGTTGATCTCGCCGTACGTCACACTCATGCGCGGCTCCAGCTCCTTTGGGGTCGTAACTGCTTCGGTGATCGGCCGTTTGCCTATCGGGATGCTCTCGCTCGCGCTCGTGCTCCACATGCGGGCAGCGACCGGCTCGTACGTCGTCGCTGGTGCGGCCGCCGCCGGCTACGCCTTGGGGTCCGGCGCCGGCTCGCCGCTACTTGGCCGCCTCGCTGACCGTCTCGGCCAGCGGCCCGTGCTGCTGGCGACGGCGGCCGGAGGAGCGCTACCTCTGGTGGTCCTGGTCGCCGCACCACAGCCGGTGGAACCAACGATCTCGGTGTCACTTGCCACCCTGGCAGGCATGCTCACCCCGCCACTCACTGCCTGCATTCGGGCGTTGTGGCCGAAGCTTGTGCGCTCGGCCTGGGAGGCGGATCGCGCGTACGCCTTCGACGCCATCTTGATCGAGCTCATCTACTTCCTCGGCCCGATTATCGTCGCTGCCACCGTCGCCCTCGCCTCGCCGGCAGCCGGCGTGCTCCTGGCCGCCTTTCTGGGGGCGATAGGGTCGGTGACCTTCGCTATGTCACCAGCATCGCAAGACTGGCATCCCGAACCGGAGGCGGGGCGGCGCCCAAGCGCTCTCCGCACGCCCGGTATGCTCGTGATCGTCACCGTACTGCTGGTCTGGTCTGTCGCCTTCGGCGTATTGGAGGTCGCGGTGCCGGCGTTCGCCAACTTGCACGGCGTGCCAGCAAGCGCCGGCGTGCTCCTGGCCGCCTTTGCTGCCGGTAGCGTTGTCGGTGGCCTGTGGTATGGGGCTCGCGCCTGGCACCGGCCGGCCGTCGAGCGCCACCGCCTCGCCCTCGTAGCGTACGCAGTTGGGCTCATACCTCTGTCCTTCGCCAATTCCATACCGGCAATGCTCATACTCATCACCATCGCAGGCCTGAGCCTCGCTCCCGTGGCAAGCTCCGCATTCCGGCTCGTGCCCGAGATCGCCCCGCCGGGCACTCTCACCGAGGCTTACGCCTGGATCGAGATGGCGCTTGCGGCCGGGCTGGCGATCGGTGCGGCAATCACCGGCTGGCTCGTTGACGCGGCGGGCGTCAAATGGGCCCTTAGCACCGCTCTCGCCGGGCCCATGATCGCCATCGGCGCCGCCACGCTTGGTCGATCACGACTCGACCAGCGACTGCCGATGCATCAATGACGCAATGTTCAGGACAAAAGAGGCCGCTCCCCCACTGGATTTCAGTACCCGTCTACTGAGCTGGCTCGGGGCCGGTGGGAGTCTCGCTTTCGAGTTAGGGACCCCCGAGGGAATGATCAGAACCTTTCGGACTTGCCCGCACCCGATCTGGCTGGCCGGGATGGGCCGGAAGAGCTCGAGGGCCTCTTCGGCGCTCATCTTGAGCACCTCCGCCCCCAGCTCCGGGAAGAACTCTCCGCCCCGCACGTCCACGGTGCGGGGATGGACTCCGGCCCCGAAGTAGCTCGGAACCCGGTGCCGGAGGCTCTTCGCCTTCCCCACGTAGAGCACCCGCTCCTCGGCGTCCCGGAAGAGGTACACACCCGGGCCATCCGGAATCGCCGAGGGCTTGGGTCGCCAGTCGAGATCCAACCTCATGGGCCTATTCTAAGAACAGGCCCGCAAGTGGATTCGAAGAGAAAGATGTCACTGTTGCCATGCGGATACCCCTGCCGTCTCGCTTGAGGCATCCCGGCGAGATCCGCGCTCTCTACTCCTCCAAAGATCCTCGCCTCGAT
>JBOGWM010000119.1:0-3210 GCA_050693695.1 Actinomycetota bacterium | reverse complement strand
TGCCTGACCGGCGGCGCACCCTCGAGCACCGCCGTCAAGAGCTCGGACTGAAGGCTCTTCTCCGCCCGGATGGCGGCAGCGGGCGACTCCGCGGTGAGCGTGGGTGCTTCCGAGATCGGTCGCAGCTCCTCCAGATAGTCGCAGGGGCCGATCTCGAGCATCGGACAGAAGACGCAGGCGCCGAGGGGGCGCGCCAGGTGCCCCGTGCGCCGGCTGTAGACGATGCGACCGGCCCGAGCCTCCTCGGCGAGGGCGGCGATGACTCGGGACCGGGCTCCGGCGAAGCGCTCGGGGTCGCCGGTGATGTGAGGGGCGAAGATGACGCGGACATCGAGCGCTCGCCCATCGGGAAGCTCGCCGTACCGCAGCCGCACCTCCCGCTCCACGAGATCCTCGAGTGGCTCCCGGCGCTCCGGGCGTCCCATCGTGAAGCGTGCTCCCAGCTCCTCGATGAAGGCATTGGCCGTGCTCTGGCTGAAGATCAACAAGACGGTGGGCAGGCTCTGGAACAACTGGCGCAAGAAGTACTTCCGCGTGCGGAAGCACTCCGAGACGATACCCACCCGTTCCTCCTCGGTCATGGGCGGGAGCGTCGGATCCGTGGAGGAGGGGATGGTCGTCCACTTGGCGGAGGGGCTCGCCACCATGTTCCCGTACGAGATGTCCTCTCCCACGCTGAGGCGGTGATCGGGCCAGCCCATCTCGGCGGCGAGACCCTCCAGCAGGTCCTGGTAGGCCCGATACATCTTCTGGGGCTGGAGTCGGACCGAGACGACCCGCTCCCCGCCGGCGTCCGCCGGCACCTGAAGCTCCTTGCCCGAGAACGGGGTGTCGTCCTCGCCCCCTCCGTAGCGGCGGTAGTCCTCCCCGCTCAGCTCGAGCTTGGCCAGGGCCCGGTAGCGGAAATAGTGAGCGTACTGGCGGTAGTCGTCGAACAGCGGGTTGAGCGACCCCCGCTTGGCGGCCCACCAGCCCGGCACGTTGGGGTTGATGCCCAGCGCCATGATGGGCGCCTTCCGGCAGCCGCTGAGCAGCTCGGGCACGAGCGGCGCCCGACCGACGTACCTGGTCCGGTGCACGATCCCCGGCGCCGGCGGCGGGCTGTCCATCGTGTAGTCGTAGCTGTGATAGGTGCCCCATTTCCGGAAGTAGCTGCAGGGATGGGGGGTGGCGCCGGGCTCCTGAGCGACGCGCAGCGCCTGGCAGGACATCACCTCGTAGACCAGCTCGACCTCGACCGGGAGGCGGGTTTCGGTCACGGTCCCCCCGGCCGATCCGCTGCGGGCTGGAGGCCGGCGATGATCGCCCAGGTGGCCAGCGCTCCGGTCACGCTGGTCCAGTAGCCGTACGCCTCGTAGTACCACACGGCCCAGTGCGTCTGCATATCCAGCTTGCCCCTGCCCCGGGGGAGATCGGCATTGATCATCGGGTCCGAGAGATTGCGGACCACCGCCCATCTGGGCGGGTCCGGCATCTCCTCGCACACCAACCCGAGGACGGCGTCGCCCATCTCCACCGCGCTCCCCTCGTCGAAGAGCCGATTGGCGGAGGTCCCGAACTCGAAGAAGTCGGTGGTGAGAACGGGGTGGAACTCCGGCATATCCCGGCCGTCGTCGAGGATGATCCCCGGCGTGTTAGGGGGATCGCTGCGAACAGGCGCCTCCCCGAAGGCGTAACGCTTAGTGGGTGGGGCGAAGGCGGGCTCGACCAGGTTGTGAGCGTAGCGGCCCATCAGCTCCTCGGCCTTGGCGAAGTACCGATCCGGTATCGCCCACTCGCTCCTGTAGGCCCTGTGGTTGAAAGGTTCGTTCTTGAACTCGCTCGAGAGCCGGAATTTCGCCCCCCGGGTGACCACCACGTCACCCAGGTCATGCTCGTGCTTCACCCCGCCGCTCGTCCCCACCGTCAGGACAACCTCGGGGCGGGTCTCGGCGATAATCTGGTGGAGCATATCCTTGACCGGCAGCGTGGCGGTGCCGTCCCCGGTCGAGATCCCGTCCTGGTTGAGGTGCAGCTCGGACTTGAAGCAGAGCACGGAGACGTCCCCGACGCGCGTCGGAAACCAGCTACCCAGCCGCCGGCTCGCCAGGGCCGGCGCTCCCCGGCGGATCTTGGGCGCGTAGCCCGTCTCGAAGTTCCGGTTGTAGCGGTACCAGCGGGAGCGCCCAAAGCGCGGGGTGAGGACGTCGGCCAGCGCGTCCAGCTCGGCGGCCGTCCAGGTCACCGCCAGGACGTCGGCCTGGGGCAGAGCGTCGCCCGGGTCGGGGCTGGGGTCGATGGGCTGGGGCGTGGGGGCGAGCCCGGGGGGAAAGGGGATGCCCAGGTCGGCCAGGAGCTCACCATCCTCCTCGATCGCGGGCGAGAGCTCGAGGTCCACCGCAGTGACGCCCTCGGCCAAGAGGAGTTGGGCGATCTTCTTGCGATACTCCAGGTCCGTCATGCATCTCCCTTCGGTGTGGTTATCCGATCCTCTCGCGGAATTCATCCTAACGGGCAGAACGGCCCAGGCCCAGCATAATCACCGGGGCGTGGTGGATCGCAGGAGCGTCTCGACGTGCGATTCGAGTTGACAGAGCCCGATGCGGCCCTTCGAGTCGCTGATTTCCCTGAGGATCATCCGGCGCTCAACCGATACCCGGACCCTGGAGGTCTCGGTGAGATCCAGGCTTCCCTGGGGCGTGACGCCGGTGGTGTGGGTCGTGGCAAGCAGGCGAAGGGCCCCGCTCGGCGTCCCGTCCCCGAGGGTGACCACCTCGTCGAGGGCCTCCATGACGTTGTCGACCCGGACCGTCACCTTTCCATCGGTCGAGGTCGCGGTATACGACCACCTCTGCCCGGCCTCGGGCCTCGCCGGGAGGGCCAGGGGCGGCGGCGAGGGCTCGAAGGCCACCTCGAAGCTACCCAGGATCGTGGTCTGGGACTGGCGAAGCGACGCCAGATAGATGCCGTCGGCGCGGTACTCCAGCACCGCACTGGTGATGCTGCCCTGCCCATCGGAGCTCCGCCGGTCGCGGACCGAGCGCTGCCGGACGCCATCGGGGGGCTCGACCACGAGGCTCGTCGGGCTGGGGACGGGGCGCTCCGAGACCACGCATCCCCTCGTCCGGGAGAAGCCGGACTCGTCGAAGCTGTAGCGACCCGGCGCAGTTGGCCGGAGCGCGCCGGGCCGCTCGGGGGGCCGCGGCGGCAGAGGGGCGGCCGGGCGTGGGG
>JBOGWM010000118.1:0-4345 GCA_050693695.1 Actinomycetota bacterium | reverse complement strand
GATCCGAACAGAATGAGCAGCTCTACCCCCACACGCCGTAAAGCTTCCCCATCGACATGGAACTCCATGCAGGCAGGATACGACGGAGCCGTACCACTTTCGCAGGCTCCCCACCGCGCGTGGATCTACGGTCTTCCGATGCCAACTTCGCGAAGGCGGTGGGCCGGGGATGCCTTACTCATCCACGAGAAGGCGGGAACATCTCGATCAGGCGGCGCAGGATGTGGTACTGGGTGGCCTGGCCCTCCTGGATTCTCGGGATGTACTCGAAGTCGATCACGAGGGCCTGGTCGCAGTAGCCCCGAGCCACCATGGGTCCCCCACCGTAGCCGGCGAGGCCGATGCAGATCATCTTGGCGCGCCGGGCCTCCTCGAAGGCGGCGAGGACGTTCTTGGAGCCCCCCGAGGTGGAGATCCCGAGGGCCACATCTCCCGGCTGGCCAAAGGCGATGACCTGGCGAGCGAAGATGTTCTCGTAGCCCACGTCGTTTCCCACCGCGGTCACGACCCCCTCGTCATTGGTCAGGGACAGGGCCGGACGTGGCCTCAGCCCGGGGGGCGGCGCCATGAGGTCGGTCACGAAATCCTGGGCGTCGGTGGCCGAGCCGCCATTGCCGAACGCGAGCAGCTTGGCTCCTCCGGCGAAGCGCTCCGCCAGCAGCCGGGCGGTGGCGACCAGCCGGTCCACGTCCTTGGCCTCGCTCGCGGCGCGAAGGGCGATCACGTCCTGGGCCTTCTTGAGGATGGAGCCCTGCACCTGCTCGAGCACCCGGTCGAGATCGGTCTCGGCCTCGGCGAGGAAGGGATAGAGAAACCTGGAGGCCCCCACGTCGTGAACCGGTCCCACCGACCTTCCCTCGAGCAGTCCCTTGTGTTCGAAGAAGACGTGGACCAGCTCCCAGAGCACGTGGTAGCCGGTCTCGTGGACTTCCTGCACGATGAAGGGGTCGGGATCCTCGCAGACGAAGATCCAGTCCGCTCCTGAGGTCCCGAGCGAGGCAGCGGAACCGGTGAGTCCGATGGTGAGCATTCCCCTGGCCTGAGCCTGTTTGATCCCGGCGGAGACCACCGGCTCGCTCGGATCACCGCAGCCGAGCACGAGCCCGATGGCGATGTCCTCGGGAAGTCCGATCGTGTCGATCTGGCGGGCAAAGACCGAACCCGGGTCCTCCACAGCCATGGCCAGGGTGCTCGGGCCGTCGTTGGGAAGGGCGATCGCCGGGAGGGCACGCTTTCCGACGATCACCGGATGCACGAATTCCACGGAGATGTGCTGGGCGTCGGTGGCCGCCGCCCCGAGACCGAAGGCCAGGATGCGCCCCCCGCGGGCGAAGCGCTCCGCCATCTGGTGACACGCTCGGGCAAGCCGCGCCGCCTCCCGCTCGAAGAAGGACCGGACGACAGCCTCCCGGCGCCGAAACTCCTCCCGGACGAACGCTTCGCAATCCACCTTCATCGCCTCTCAGCAGCGCCCGACGGGCTCGTTCGAGACCGGATCGGTTCGCCTAGCCAAGATACCTCTCCACCAGACGCCAGGACCCAGCGAGATGTCACACCCTTCTCCTAGACTGACCAACATGGCAAAAACTCCGACGTCGATCGGTACACCTGCACAATTCGAAAGGGTCAGCCCGCAGGCGGACACGGCAGAGCTGAAAAAGGCTCGGGGCGCGTTCTTCACGCCAAGGGAAGTGGCCGACTTCCTGACCGGCTGGGCGATCCGGACAAGCGACGATCTCGTCCTGGAGCCTTCATGCGGGGAGGCCGCCTTCTTGCTCTCGGCCGGCAGGCGATTGCGCCATCTGAGTGCGGGCTCCGCCGCCCGCCATCGGATCCACGGCGTGGAGCTTCACTCCGCCTCGGCGGAGCAGGCGAGAGTCCTTCTTCAAGAATCAGAGCTAGAAGCGGACATATACGTGGGGGACTTCTTTGACTTCCGTGCGTCGGAACACTACGACGCCGTCGTCGGCAACCCTCCGTACGTCCGATATCAGGGCTTCACGGGGACGTCGAGGCTGAAGGCACAAACCGCGGCACTTGCGCAGGGCGTTCGGTTGACCGCCTTGGCAAGCTCATGGGCGGCCTTTATGATCCACGCGGCGAGCTTGCTCGGACCTGGGGGACGGCTGGCTCTCGTGATCCCGGCGGAGTTGCTCGCCGTTAACTATGCGCGCGAAGTGCGGCGCTTCTTGATGTCAAGGTTTCGAAAGGTCGGGCTCGTCACCTTCAACAAGCGGATCTTCCCAGACGTCTTGGAAGAAGTCATCCTGCTGCTTGCGGAAGGAGAGGGTCCAACCGACCACTTCGAAATCTACAAAGCCGGGAACCTGAACGATTTGAAGAACCTCGAAGATCTTCGTTGCGTTTGGGTGCCTCCAGATCCATACGGGAAGTGGACCGCGGCACTCATTGAGCCAGCCGCTGCAGAGATGTACGTGGAGTTGACGACCAGCGCCAAGTTCACACCGCTGCTCACGTGGGGCAAGACCTCCCTCGGCATGGTGACAGGGAACAACCGTTACTTCACACTTGCGGCGCAAGAGGTAGCCGAGCTGAACCTGCGGACTTCCGAACTTCTAGCCATCTCTCCTCCAGGCTCGCGACACCTGCGGGGACTCACCCTTAGCTCGCCTGCATGGGACGAACTGGCTCTGCAAGACAAGCGGATCTACCTCTTTTACCCGCGGGCCGATTCGCCATCGGGCGCCGCCGGGCGCTACATCGCCGAGGGAGAGCAAAATGGAGTGGACCAGGCGTATAAATGCAGAGTGCGGAACCCGTGGTGGAGGGTACCCTTGATCTCCGTGCCGGACCTTTTCTTCACGTACATGAACGACGTAGCGCCACGACTCGTGGAAAATCGCGCAGGAGTGCGTCACTTGAACTCGATTCACGGCGTGTACTTGCGTGAGGGGCTACGGGGGTTGGGCGCGAATCTACTGCCTCTGGCTGCGCTGAACACCGTAACGCTGTTGGGAGCGGAAATCGTCGGTCGTTCGTACGGTGGGGGCATCCTGAAGCTTGAGCCCAAGGAAGCGGATCTGCTTCCCGTTCCGTCGATTGAGGTGCTGACCGCGGCATCCTCGGGCTTGAGGACTCTGCGTCCAAAAGTGGCCGCACTTCTCGGGCAGGGTGCATTACTTGAAGCTGTTGAGGTGGTCGATAAGGTCCTGCTTGAAAGCCGAATAGGCGTCAGGACCAGTCAACTCGGCACCCTCAGGAAAGCATGGAGAACACTGTTCGACCGGCGACAAACCCGAGCGGGCAAGTAGAGATCTTCTGAGAAGAGCCTGCTTATGGTCGCCAATGGTTCAGTGAGGAAGCGTAAGACCAGCAGAAGGGTAGCCGAAAGCGAGGGCTGTAGGCCCCTGAAAGAAGCCTATGAGGCGGCGGTGGATGCGGCCCCTACGAGTTGGGACCAAGCGGAGAACACCTTTCTCCACGCGATGGAACTCTTCGACCACAACGTTGAGAAAGGCCGCGCAGATCAGGGAGACCGGCAGAACGGAAAGGGAGACTTCTTCAACGATCTGCTCGCACTCATCCTCGAGAACTGCGCTGTTGCTGAAACACGCACGTGCAGCCAAACAGATCTGGGATCACGTCGGAGTTTTCAGCTTCGAACCGGTGGGTGCCGGCAAGCCGACAATCTACACACGGGTTCCGGTGCCGCCCGACCTCGAGCTGTCTCGCGTTCTCTTCAGCGCGTGTCAGGATCTGATCAACATCACTCCGGTTGAGATCGAGGCTCCTCCGGGCCCTGGGGAAGAGGCCGCGAGCCTGATCGACGAGTAAGGGCTTCAAGCGGCAGGCGAGGAGGAGTGAAGGTAGTTCCCGGGTCCTGCAAGAATAGGACCGGTCGGAGTGGTTTCAGAACCCATATGGAGGAGAAGCGATGACGCAGGATGCGCGCCCGAAGTGTAACGGGGGGAACGGTAGCTGCGAGCAGCCTGCCCTCGCTACCTTCACCGATGTCCGTCCGGTTCCCGGGGCCGTCCCGCGACACCTCTGCGACAAGCACATCTGGGACTTGCTCGCCACGCTTCGGGACGACCCGCATCTCGCTCGGGTCTACGAGGATCGCGATCCGAGCGACGAGCTGCGCCAGGAGATGGGGGCCGAGGCTCAGCGCGAGCTGGACCGTCGGTGGGAGATCTATCGGCAGGCCTCCCAAGAGGGGATGGTGGGAGCCGAGTTTTCCGAGATGGGACGGGATTACGAGGCGGCCCAGGTGTACCGGGACGGGCTGCAGGGTGCGCCGTCCCGCTGGCGGAGGGTGCGCCTGGAATCGGCGCAGCGTTAAGCGGTCGCAACGTTCTTCACGACACACAGCCCTCGTAGGCGG
>JBOGWM010000117.1:0-14735 GCA_050693695.1 Actinomycetota bacterium | reverse complement strand
CCCCGAAGGCGCACGCGTGGCGATCTTCTACACGAAACTCCACGACCGACTTCTCGGGCCGCTTCTGGCCGCCGACCGCCCGCCGGCATCCACGGAGCTACGCCGCGCGCTCAAGGTCATCGACGCGGCCAGTACGTCGACCGGGCCCGCATCAAACCTGCCGCATGACACTTGCTTCAAATCTCAAGACAGCAAGACCCAAGGAGCCCTTTGCCACGCCCGACCCCGACTCCAGCGCAACCTTGGAATTCTCGGCCTCGTCACCAGGGTTCAGCCACGAGACATCCATATCCTGCTCGATCTCTACGACAAGAGGGTCCTCACCACGCATCAGATCACCGGTCTCTTCTTCACCGCCAGAAGGACCGCTCGAGGACGCCTCCCGGAAGACCAAGCGCAACTCCCACTGGACTCTAAATCGGGTCCTCGACGTCCTGCGCAACCCCACCCACATCGGGGAGCTTCCCTTCAACGGCCAGACCTACCCGGCGGAACACGAGCCCATCGTGGACCGAGATCTGTTCCGTCGAGCCAAGGAGCTGATGCGGGAGCGAGGAGAGTCATGGGCCGCCCGCGCGGCCAATGCCTCCGACTACCTGCTGACCGGACTGCTGCGCTGCAAGCGCTGCGGGCACGGCTTCATCGGAACCGCCGCCCACGGCAGGGGCGGCACCTACCGTTACTACACCTGCTTTTCCCGCCAGCGCCACAGAACCGCCCGCTGCGACCAGCAACGTCTCCCCGCCGACCCCTTGGAAGAGGCCATCCTGACGGTGACCCTGGAGGAACTGGGGGAGGGAACTCTCTTCCAGGAAGTGGCGAACGAGCCCGAGCGGCATGGACCAAGGCTCACCCCGGCCGGCAGGCCGAGCTTCGCCAGACCGAGGCGGCTATTGCTGGCCGACGCCAGGCTCTCGGCCGCTACCTCCGAGCCTTCGAGGCGGGAGAACTGTCCCCCTCCACTGTGGCTTGCGGGTGAGGGAGATCGAGCAGGAGATCGCCGTCCTCGAGACTGACCAGGCGGCGCTTGAGGCCGAAATCGCGCAGGCCCCCGAGATGCCCTCCGACGACGTTCTCAAAGAGCTTCAGGCCAAGATCCAGCGCGCCGCCAAGAACGGTGACGCCGAGCAAGTGAAAAAACTTCTGGGGGCGGTCGTCGCGGTAATCGATGTCGAGTCCCGGGCATGCATCAAGCCCTTCTTCGGCCTGCCCCGAGTTCGTATGCTTACCGCTTCGCGGAGGCGGACGGGAATCGAACCCGCCACCGAGCTCTCGCCCGGTCACTGGTTTTGAAGACCAGGAGGGCCACCAGACCCCATTCGCCTCCGAGAGCAGCATAACCATGATTCCGGAACAACTGAGGTCCAGATTTCGCCGCCGATCAGCGTGTGGGAGCCGGCTTTGCCTGCGTTTGTCAGTGGGGCGCGGTATATTCACGGGTAGCAGCCTCTGGCCATCGGTCAGACCGAGAAGGCAGAGTAGGCGCTTCACTTCCCGGCACCAGCGACTCTCTCCGTGCGACCCTGGAGGTCGTCACCTGGATAGTGCCAACATTTCCCCGGCCATCGCGTCTCTCGATGGGACCAGACCGCCTCGGCTTGCCGAACGCTGGTTGAGGGTCGCCAGCTATCAACGATGGACATCACGGGGATTGGAATGCCCAACTTGCCTTCTTCTTCGATCATTCTCGTTGCTTCCGACGAGCCCTCCTTGCTCGACGAGGTTCTCCGATACCTTGAAGAGAGGGCTCCCGGGCCGGAGATTGCCTCGGTCAGCGCGCTGCCGGAGCTGCTCGTGGCCCTCTCGAAGCAGCCTCTTCGCGCAGTGCTGTTGTCCGGAAGTCTGACCCGGGCGCTCGCTTCGGACCGAATCTCTCCGCCTCCAATCCGCCCCATCGTGCTGGGACGGGAGGAACATCCTGACGTCCTGCGGGCAGCGCTTGAGATCGGCGCACGAGGCTTCGTCCGCTGGCCGGAGGAACGGCTGGAGCTGCTGGCGCTGATCGAAAGGGCGTCCGGCAGCGGAGCGGCCTCCTCGCGGGGGGTCCTTGCTGCGGTGTGGGGACCCAAGGGCGGGTCGGGGGCAAGCGTTCTGGCGGCTCATCTGGCGTGGGCGCTGAGGTCCCAGGCGAAGAGCTGCCTCCTGGTGGACCTCGATCTCGATCACGGAGACCAGGCGATGATTCTTGGGGCAGAACCGAAAGCCTCGATTCTCGATCTGATTCCGGTCGCGGAGGAGATGACGCAGGCGGCGCTGGAGCGGGTCGCCTGGAGCCACGAATCCGGCTTCCGGGCGGTGCTGGCGCCAACTCCAGTCCCCGACACCTCAGACCGTGCCATCACAAATGTCGGCGGTCTGGCCCGGGCATTGGGAGGGATGCGCGAGCTCGTGGATGCCCTCGTGCTGGATATTCCTTCGGGCCTGGGAGAGCTTCCTCTGCTTACGGCTTTCGAGGGAAGCCAGGTCGTCCTGGTGGTGACTGCGGACCTGCTGGCTCTCAATCGGTCGAGACGGGCGACGCAGGTCTTGGCCGCCGCCGGCATCGAACGCGAGCGCATCCATCCGGTCCTCAATCGATATGGGGACGCAGACATCCGAGCCAAGGATGTCGAGGCCGTCCTTGGCTGTCGGCTGTCGGCTGTCGTTCCGCTCGAGATGGGGATGCGGCGCGCCCCCGAGATCGGGTGTCTATCGCTCTCGGGTCGGACCCTCCTGGACGGCCTTGCCCGGAGGGTCATGGGGTCGTCATCGGAGGGCCCATCGAAACGGAGAAGGTTCTTTGGAGAGAAGGTGGGTCGTGGAAGAGGCGGCTGAGAGGCTGGAAGAGCTGAAGGATCGCGCCCGGCGGCGTCTTTTGGATGATCCGTCTTTATTCGAAGCTTCGGATGCGCAGCGTCGCCTCCATCTTCGAGAGGTGTTGCGCCAGCTCCTGGAAGATGACGGGGTCCTCGTTCCCGCAGTCCGGCTGGCTGCTCTGGTGCGGGAGATCTCGGATGAAGTTCTTGGTTTGGGGCGAGTCGAGATGCTCTTGCGAGATCCGACGGTCACCGAGGTGCTGATCAACTCCCCCGAGGACATCTATGTGGAGCAGGCGGGACGTTTGCAGAGGGCCGAGATTCAGCTGGATTCGCAGGCTCAGATCCTGCACCTCGTCGAGCGGGTGATCGGTCCTCTGGGTTTACGGCTGGACGAATCCCGCCCCTTTGTGGAGGCCCGCCTTCCCGATGGGAGCCGGCTTCATGCCATCATTCCGCCTCTCGCCGTGCACGGCCCGGTGGTCACGATCCGCCGCTTCGCCACCCATCCATTCACATTGGCCTCTCTGGTGGCGAACGGGACCCTGAGCGAGGAGATGGCGAGTTTCCTTCACCGGGCGGTTCGAATGGGGCTGAATATCGTCGTGTCCGGTGGGACCGGGAGCGGGAAGACCACCCTTCTCAACGTTCTCTCCGGCTCCATCCCGACGCAGGAGCGCGTGATCACGATCGAGGAGACTGCCGAGTTGCGTCTGGCCCGCAGCCACGTTGTCTCCCTGGAGGCTCGCCCTCCCAACATCGAAGGAAAAGGAGAGGTGACGGTTCGGGATCTGCTTCGCAACGCTCTTCGAATGCGGCCGGATCGCATCGTCGTCGGGGAGGTGCGGGGCGCAGAGGCCCTTGACATGCTGCAGGCGCTCAATACCGGCCATCGGGGTTCTCTCACCACTTGCCATGCCAACTCTCCCAAACACCTCCTGGCCCGCCTCGAGACCTTAGTGATGATGGCGGGAATGGGCATGTCTACGGAGCCGTTGCGCCAGCAGATCGCCGCGGCTCTGCATCTGGCCGTCCACGTGGCCCGGCTCTCCGATGGTTCCCGGAAGGTGGTCAAGATCACCGAGGTGTCGGGGCTCGGGGAGGACGGTTTGGCGCTGGTAGATCTGTTTCGCTTTCGGGAGATAGGGAGAAGCGCACAGGGAGGGATCGAGGGCGCCTTCGAGTGTCTGGGGCCGCCGCCGGTTCTCGGGATGCAAGAATGAAGGAGCTCGTCCTTGCCGCTGCGGCAGCCCTCTGTGTGTACTTGAGTCTCGCAGTACCGGGTCCCAGCCGGGTCCGGCGGGCCGGTAAGCGGGCTGTGGCTCGCCTCGGGCCGTCGTCTCCTTCGGCTCCTGGCCCGCCGCGGCGGCGTTGGCGTCGGTACGATTTCTCGCGCTGGAAGCTTCCACGACCTTCCACCGCCCGCTCGAGGATCGTTCTGCTCGTCGCGGGCGTCGGAGGGGCGGCCTGGGGGTGGGTGGTCTTCAACACGTCGCTTCTCGCGCTCATCTGCGGTGTGGCGGCGGGGATCGGGATGAAGCAGGTGCTGGCTCGCCATGCCCCCTCCGGGCGTGGCCCGTCCGCGGAGCGTTTGAGGGAGCAGCTTCCGGAGGCCCTCTCGGTTCAGACCTGTGCGCTGCGAGCGGGCCAGAGCATGATCGGCGCACTGAAGATGGTCGCCTCGGAGATCGCAGCGCCTCTCGGGGAGGCGGTGGCGCTTGTGGTGCGGGAGGTCGAGTTTGGAACCTCGCTGGAGCAGGCTCTCGAGGACCTCGCCCTGGGGGCGGAAGGCCGGGAGATCAGGCTCTGGGTCACCGCCATGTTGGTCCATCGCCAGACCGGGGGCGACCTGGCGCGGCTACTGGACGCAGTCGCGGACCGCCTCCGTCAGGCTGATCAACTCCGCCGGGAGCTCCGGGCTCTCAGCGCCCAGGGTAGGCTTTCCGGGCTCGTCATGGCCTTGGCGCCCCTCGCTTTCTTCGCTCTCGTCTCGGTCACTGCCAGAGAGCAGGTGCGCCCGATTGTCTCCACCCTACCGGGTGTCCTGATGCTTTTGGCGGGGCTGATCCTCGATCTGGCGGGGTTCCTTTGGATCCGCCGGATCCTGCGCATCCGGGTATGAACGAGATCCTCGTCGGGGTCCTGGCCGCCATCTCGATCTGGGCGATCCTGGCCTCGCTGGTCCGCGGTGATCCGAGGCTGGCTCGACGTCTGGAGGCTCTCCGGGCTTCCGCGGAGAACCGAGAAGGTGACGGGGCGAGATCTTCCAGGAGGTCGGGGGGGCCCGGACGTGGCGTCCTGCATCTCATCGGCCACCCTCTCCACGGAGACCGCGCGGTCCTCGCTCGCGCCCTGGTCGGGAGCGGCGTGGAGTCGGCGTCTCCTGACGCCTTTCTGGGAGCGAAGGTGGTGAGCGCGGCGCTCGGAGTCCTCCTTGGAATGCGCTTCGGGGTGCTGGCCCCCCTGGCGGCTCCGCTGCTGGGATGGGGTGGATATCGCCTCCCCGGAAGCCTACTCGGCCATCGGGGCCGGGCTCGGAAGGCGGCGATGCTGATCGAGCTGGAGGAGGTGGTGGATTTGATGGCGGTGTGTGCGCGAGCGGGGCTGAACTTGCCTCTGGCGTTGGCGAGGGTGGCGGAGCGCATCCCCGGCGCTATGGGAGAGGAGCTGCGCCGGACCGTGCTTGAGGTCCAGCTTGGCCGGCCCCAAGACCGTGCCCTGGCCGAGATGGCGGAGCGCAATGGGCTGGAAGAGCTGCGACTGCTGGTCGCCACGCTGACCAATGCGCAGCGACGAGGGGCCGGGGTGGCCGCCTCGCTCGACAGCCTGTCGCATGAGCTCTGGCAGCGCCGCCGCTCGCGGGTGGAAGAGCAGGCACGGCAGGCGCCGGTGAAGCTGCTCTTTCCTCTGGTGTTTCTGATCCTACCTGCCTTCGTGCTGATCGCCATCGCGCCTTTGCTGCTCGGCGCCTTCCGGACCCTGGGATTTTGAGCTCGATCTGGCGGCCGAGGGCTCTCATGAGCGGGTGCCTTCTCTCACTTCCTCGCGTTCTTCCTTCTTGGACCGCGCCCACTTTCCCGTAGGGTCACCCCGGCCTGACATTCAGCTTCCCCGCCTTCTCGCAGCCACTACAACGATAGGAGCGGACATGAGACGAGACTGGATGGTCGAGGCGCGCTCGAGGGCGAACAGAACGATATGGGAGCTGGGCCAAACGACGGTCGAATATGCCCTGGTGATCTTGGCCGCAGCCGGGGTGGCCCTCATTCTCATCAACTGGGCGGGCGGAGGGGGAAGGCTCTCCGAGCTCTTCGACAGCATCTTGACGGAGGTCTTCGAGAAGGTTTCAGGAGCGGGGGGCTGAGACCGGGCATGCGAGCTCGAGAAGAGGGTCAATCCAGCGTCGAGTTTGCCTTGGTGGCTCCCCTGATCCTGGGGACAGTGTTCCTAGTCCTTCAGGCGGGGCTTCTCATGACCAATCAACTGCTCATCGCCGCGGCCGCCAGGGAAGGGGTAAGGGAAGCCGCCGTAAGCGCCGATCCCGCCCGGGCGCAAGAGGCCGCGCGGCGGGCGGCTCCGAGACTGAGGACCGAGGTGGAAGTCGATCTGGGAACCGGGCTCACGGGAGATCCGGTCAGGGTGACGGTCAGGACTCATCCGGTTGCCCTGCCCCTGGTGGGGAGGCTTCTGGTCGGCCGAACCCAGGCGGCCTCAGCGATCATGCGCCTGGAGCGAGGACGGTAGACGGGAAAAGAAGGGCCGGAATGGAAAGCGAGAGAGGAAGCACCTCGTTAGCGATGCTCGGGGCCTTGGCTGTGGCGTTGGCGATGCTGATGTTCCTGGTCGATCTCGGAGTCCTCATCGTGGCGCGGACGAGGGCTCAGACGGCGGCTGATGCGGCTGCTCTCGCGGCGGCGGGCGAGCTTGCAGCCGGAGGCCCCGACCCCCAGGGGGAGGCCGGCGTCTTTGCCCGGGCGAACGGGGCTCGTTTGATCCGGTGCGACTGCTCATCTGGCTCGGGAGTGGAGGCGAGGGTCTTGGTGCTCGTGCCGGCTCGCTTCGGTGGGATGCGGATGGTGGGAGCGGAGGGGGTGACCGCCTGGGCCAAAGCGAGGGTGACGCCGCTTACCGACTCCGGATGGTCGACCAGTTCGCCGGCCTCATCTTCTTCGGCTGGGGACGTTCGATCTTCATCGCGTCCTGGCGTTCCTGCTTCGAGGGAATCGCCGAGGCCGGCTCGTTGACCACCTTCTCCGGGGTCTCGATGACTTCGAAAGCGGTCGTGTCGGTGGCTCCGAGGGCGGCCTCCTCGAGAGCTTTGATCATCGCTACCAGGTCGACGGGGACCCCCAGCTCGGAGGTAAGGCCGGAGACCGGGTCTGCCGGGTTGAGGGGCAGGGACAGATCCAGCGGCAGCCCGGGCTGCTGATAGCGGTCGGATGGGCGCTGGGCCGGTTGCCCTCCGGGCACGGAAGCGCCGGCAACCGGGCTCCGACCAGCCCGCTTGGCGGGAGTGGTCACCGATGCCGGGATCCCGCCCACGAGGACCGCCTCCGCCTCGGGCTGGATGGCCTCCGTCTCCTGGAGCGCCGCCTTGGCGCCGTGGGTAGAGGCAGCGGGCTCCAGGGAGGCGGCAGAGGCCGACCCGGCAGCAACTCCGGCGGCGATGACCAGGGTGGCGGTCGCATGGAGAATCGGGGTCAGGGGAGAGGCCATCATTGCCTGTGGCGCTGCCCGAAGACTCTCCCCGAAGTCTCGCGCCCGGATCCCCAAGCGTCTGAGGAAAGACGCCACCTGATGGCGCAGCCACGAATCGGCCCCGAATACCGGCGGGAGCAAGCCCAGGGCCCTGGCCCCCGACCGGATGGATCTCGCCCGATTTCGGCAGTCGCGGCAGTGGACGAGGTGTCTGCTCGCCTCCCCGGCCCCGACGGCGGGGTTGTTGGCGATGATCCGCAGGATCCGTCGGCAGACTGCTCGCTCGCCCTCGGCCGACTCGACCCGGGTCAACTCGAGACGGAACCGGGCTCTCGCCCGGCGAAGCGTGGCCTCCACCCCTCGATGGTTGGTGTCCACCACCCGGGCGATGTCGGCGTAGGACATCCCTTCGATCTCCCGGAGAATCAGCACTTCCCGCTGTCGGGGCGGAAGCTGTGCAAGGGCCTCTTGAATGCTCGAAGCGAGGTGATGGCGCGAGACCGACTCCCAGACGTAGTCGCCGCCTCGCAGCGTCTCCATCTCGGGGAGCTCGAGAGGGTCGGTGGGCTCGGGGCGCCGAAGGTTTCGCCTCGCCTCGTCAATGCAGAGGTTCCTGGCGATTCGAAGCAGCCAGTGCTCGAACTGATAGTTCCCGTTGAAGCGGCCGAGCGCCTTGAGGGCCCGGGTAAAGGCCTCCTGGGTGAGATCCTCGGCATTGCCCCGGCCATAGGTCAGATGCGAAACGAAAGAATAGACCCGCGGGTAGTAGCGCTCGATGAGGGTGGCTGCCGCCTCGGGCCGTCCCGACTGAGCCTCGAGGATGAGGGTACGGTCAGAAGGCCCCTCTTGGAGCCAGCCGTGACGCAGGACACCTTCAGCTACCGCCATAGTTCACCTGGGACAAGCTTACAGGCAGATGCAATGATTATCCGACAAACCAGCAATCTCCGTCCCGTTAAGAAATTCTAAGCCCGGGATTTTGGGAGGGCGACTCTCAATAGAAGTCTCGGCAACTTCGCTCGTCTCCTGAGGTGAAACCCAAAAGGGTGAGGGTGAGCGACACCGCCTCTTCGGGGCTGCTCGCCCGGCGGATGTCGACGGGGGTTCCCTCTTTTGCGATCTCCCACGTCCGATAGCCCACCACGGGCTTGTCCATCCTCAGGGCAAGCCCGATCTCGGAGAGAGTGCCGTAGCCGCCGCCCACGGCGATCACCGCATCCGCGGTGCGCACGATCACGGCGTTTCTCGCCTCTCCCATCCCGGTGGCGACCGCCACGTCCACGTAGGCGTTGGCCTCCTTGGTCGAGCTGCCGGGAAGGATGCCCACGGTAGCCCCCTTGGCGCTGCGGGCTCCCTGGCAGACCGCTTCCATCACACCGCCCAGCCCTCCGCACACCACCGTCGCTCCGGCCTGAGCGAGTCGCACCCCGATCTCATGAGCGGCCCGGCGAGTCTGTGGATCGT
Source organism: Actinomycetota bacterium (assembly GCA_050693695.1). Classification (GTDB taxonomy): domain Bacteria; phylum Actinomycetota; class CADDZG01; order JAHWKV01; family JAOPZY01; genus JBOGWM01. The sequence goes on along the minus strand of JBOGWM010000117.1, from coordinate 5,778 downwards.
CCAGGCTGGTCCCGATGACGGCAACGTAGAGACCCATCGGCCGGCCAACCTACCGGGGAGTCCGTTCCTTCTCGAAGAGGGCGCCGGTCCCTCCCGGAGGTGGGGAAAGCTCGTCCTGCTCGTCCTCCGACTTTCGAGGGGGATAAATAGCCAGCGAGAGGAAGGCGGTTACGCCAAGCACCGCGGCGATGACCCCCAGGGATACCCAGGTCGAGATGTGGATATCGACCACCCCCCCCAGCATCTTGACGCCGACGAAGGCCAGGATCACGCTCAGGCCGTACTTGAGCAGATGCAAGCGCTCGATGCTCCCCACCAAGAGGAAGTACAGGGAGCGCAGCCCCAGGATCGCGAACACATTGGAGGTGAGGATGATGAATGGGTCCGTCGTGATGGCGAAGATCGCAGGAATGGAGTCCACCGCAAATAAGATGTCCGTGGTCTCGATGACCGCGAGGCATACCAGCAGCGGAGTGGCAACCCGCTTGCCCGCCTCGATGACGAATAGCTTCGAGCCGTGATAGCGCGGGGTCATGAGCGACCGGCGCTCGAAGAAGCGAACGATCCGATTGTTCTCGGGGTGAATCTCCGTCTTGCCGAAGGCGATCCGCAATGCGGTGACGATCAGGAGGGCCCCGAAGAGGTAGAGAATCCACTCGAAGCTCTGGATGAGAGCCACGCCCAGGGCGATGAAGATCCCTCGGAACACGATCGCGCCGAGGATCCCCAAAAAGAGCACCCGATGCTGGTAGGCGAGGGGTACCCTGAAGTACGAGAAGACCAACACGAAGACGAACATGTTGTCCACGGACAGCGATTTCTCCACCAGCCAGCCGGCAAAGTACGCCGCTCCCGCCTCGCCCCCTCGGACGGCGAGGAGCCCGAACCCGAAGGCGATGGCAAGCCCGATCCAGACTACGGTCCAGATCGCGGACTGCTTGAGCCCGGACTCGCGCTCTTTGGATTTGGAGAACCTGAGATCCAGCGCCAGCATCCCCAACACGAAGCCGATGAAGGCCACGTACAGGTACCAGGGGGTTGGCGTCAAGGTACTCTCTCCAAGATGTTCCTCACCTTATTGTGACGCGCTGACAACTCTAGCGGATGCCGTTGCCTAGTAGATGCCGTCGTCTCGCACCCGTGTGTAAATATCCCCCGGACTCAGGTAGACGACACTTGCCGACCCCGCCTGGCCGATGGATCCGTCGATGGTCATGCTCCGGACGGCCGCGGGATCGATGTCCCGGGCGAGGAGTCCCAGGCGGATCGTCTCCGTGATGGGGACGCTGATGGCGGTGTTGCGCCTCGCCGCCTTCAGGTAGTCGAAGACACGGTGGGGATCCGCGCTCGTCTCGGCCCGGAACTTGGCCAGCCCCGCCAGGATTACCAGGCCCTGATTGGCGGTGCGCCCGAAATCGCCTCTGGGAGCGTCATGGCGGTTTCGGCTGAAGGCGAGCAGGTCGCCTCCCGGGAGGTGCCGGGGGCCGGGGGCGAAGTTCGCCCCCGAGGAAGCGTCGTTCATCGCGTAGGGGATATCGATGTCGAGGCCTCCCAACTCGTCTATCACCCGGATGAAGTGTGAGAACTCGGTCATCACGTAGTACTGGATCGGGATCCCGGTCAGGTTCTTGAGGGTCTGCACCATGAGATCCGCCCCCGGCACGCAGGCGGCGTTGATCTTGTCCTTCCCGCGCCCGGGGATGTCGACATAGGCATCTCTCGGGAAGTTGAGGATGGTTCCCGCCCTGGCCCGGGGATTGATGGCGACGATGTGGATGGCGTCGCAGCGGCCCCCACCGCCCCCGGGAGGCCCGCTGCGCACGTCGCTGCCCAGCACCGCGATGAAGAGGGGCTGGCCGAGATCGGGCCGCCAGGAGGTGTCCTTCACCTTGTGGATGCCGACCGCCGGCGCCGGGGAGCCGCCGGAGGAGGGCTTGGATCGGGCGACTGCCCCCAGGAAGGGGGCGCTGAGCCACCAGCCCACCAACCCGATACTCGCAAGGAGAGCCGAGAGGACGATCGCCAAGAGGTGACGGGATCGCATGGCCGCAGCGGCGCGCCTCATGTGGAGCGCTCGCCTCCCGGCGAACGTGGAGACGGCGGCCAGGCGGCGCCTCTGGAGACCGTGTCGGCCTTGAGCCGGGTCTGATAGGCGGCGATCTTCCAGATGTCCGCCTGCTTGGCCAGCCAGAAGATCGCATTGTGTCCGATGGCCACCGGACCATCTTTCTTGGCCCGGGCGGTTCCCGTTCCCTCGAAGGCGACGGTCGCCACGGCATAGAGAGAGCCCAGGTTCTCCTCGATCTCGAAGGAGACCCTGGTGGCTTCCTGGCGACTCGGCGAGACGGCCTTCAATGCGGTGGCGAGATCCGCCAGAGCCAGGCCGTCCAGGTTGGGGGCCACGCTCGCTCGGGCCTCATCGGTGAACAGGCCAACCAGCTCGGGGTGCTTCCCCTTGCCCCAACGCTTGGGGTCGACGAAGGCGACGCTGTAATAGCTGTTCAACAGATCGATCACCTTGCCCGCTTCCTCCGTGGCGGCAGCGCTCGCCTCGCTGCGGTCACGGGCGTCCACGGCCCGGACCTCACCCGCGGTGAAGCTGGCCCGAGGCGCCGGCGGCGCTTTCCCCCCCGGGCCCGGCGACCCGGGCCCGGGGCCGTTCGGGGCACAGGTGCCCAGAGCGACCAGAGCCACGAGGAGTGCCCAGGGAACACGCCGATTTGGGGACACACCTGTGATTCTTCCCGAAAAAGCTCCTCGACTCAAACACCGGAGCCTCCGGTAAAGGCGTCAGTCGATCTATAATCCCGCAGATTCACCCAATCTTGAGTCTCGCTCATCGGCGAGCTGGACCACCAGACGGGGGCTGGAACCCATGTCCGAAGCGCGGCCGCTCGACATCCTCCTTTCCAGCTTCGACATCGCCTCGCTGTGGGTGATCATCGGGATCTCCCTTCTGGCCCTCTTGTTCGCGCTTTATCTCGTCCGTCAGGTCCTCGCCCAACCCGAGGGGACGGAGGCGATGAAGAACATCGCCCGAGCCATCCAGGAGGGCTCCCGAGCCTACCTCCGCCGCCAGTTCAAGATCCTGACGATCTTCGTGATCCTGCTCACCGTCGGGTTGATCGTGCTTCCGGCCCCCTCCGTGGGGGTGAAGATTGCCCGTTCGGTTGCCTTCCTGCTGGGAGCGGGCTTCAGCGCAATCGTCGGGTTCGTGGGCATGACGCTCGCGGTTCGGGGCAACGTACGGGTGGCAAACGCGGCTCGAGACTCGCTGCGGCGTGCCCTCACCATCGCCTTCCGTACCGGTGGGATCGCCGGGATGTTCACGGTCGGCCTCGGCCTGCTCGGGGCGACCGCCATCTTCCTGATCTATAAGGGCTCCGCGCCCTCGGTGCTGGTGGGCTTTGGTTTCGGCGGCGCGCTCCTGGCCATGTTCATGCGGGTGGGCGGGGGCATCTTCACCAAGGCCGCCGACGTGGGGGCCGACCTGGTGGGCAAGGTGGAGAAGAACATCCCCGAGGACGATCCCCGCAATGCGGCGACCATCGCCGACAACGTGGGTGACAACGTGGGCGACTGCGCGGGGATGGCCGCCGACTTGTTCGAATCCTACGAGGTGACGCTCGTGGCGGCCATCATCCTCGGCTTCTCGGCTTTCCAGGAGCTGGGCCCCGCAGGCGCCGCGCTGGGGGTCATGTTCCCTCTCTTCGTCCGGGCCATCGGGGTGATCACCTCGATGGTGGGGATCTTCGCCGTCTCGCCCCGAAGCGAGAACGAGCACGGGATGAAGACGATCAACCGGGGCTTCTTCATCTCCGCCGGCCTTTCGGCCATTGCGGTCTTCTTCTTCTCCCGCGCTTACATGAACGACATCAGGCCCGCCCTGGCGGTGATCCTGGGGCTGGTGCTGGCGGGCGTCATCCAGCTCCTCACCGAGCACTACACTTCGACGGAGCGCACGCCGGTCAAAGACATCGCTCGATCGACGAAGACCGGGCCGGCGACCACCATCATCGCCGGGTTCGCGGTGGGGCTGGAGTCCACCGTCTGGGCGATCGTGGCCATTGGAGGCGCCATCTTCGGCGCCTTCATCCTGGGGGGACTGGGGGGTCCCGAAGCGGCCAAGGGGACCGAGTTCTCCCTCTACATGATCGCCCTCACCGGGATGGGCATGCTCACCACCGTGGGCGTGGTGGTGTCGATGGACACCTTCGGTCCGGTCTCGGATAACGCCCATGGGATCGCCGAGATGGTCGGGGGGCTCGGGGGCCGGGCGGACGAGATCATGGCGGACCTGGACGCCGTGGGCAACACCACCAAGGCGATCACCAAGGGCATGGCGATCGCCACCGCCGTCCTGGCTGCGACCTCCCTCTTCGGCTCCTATCGGGATACGGTCCTGGCGGCCCTTGGGAGCGGGGGGGAATTCTTCGTCGATATCGCCCGTCCCGAGGTGCTGGTCGGCCTTCTCCTCGGGGGTGCGGTGCCCTTTCTCTTCTCCTCCCTGACCATCCGGGCGGTCGGGCGGGGCGCCTCGGCCGTGGTGCAGGAGGTCCGCCGCCAGTTCCGGGAGCATCCCGGGATCATGGACTACACGGAGAAGCCCGATTACGAGCGAGTCGTGGACATCTCCACCAAGACCGCCCTCCAGGAGCTGGTGACCCCGGGTCTCCTCGCCGTGTTCACCCCGATCGTGGTGGGCTTTGCCCTCGGGCATGTCGCTCTGGGCGCTTTCCTGGGAGGCACCATCCTCACCGGGCAGCTCCTTGCGGTCATGCTGTCCAACTCCGGAGGGGCGTGGGACAACGCCAAGAAGTACATCGAGGAGGGAAACTACGGTGGGAAGGGTTCGGAGTGCCACAAGGCGGGAGTGATCGGTGACACCGTGGGCGATCCCTTCAAAGACACTGCAGGGCCGGCCCTCAACCCGCTGATCAAGGTCATGAACCTGGTGGCACTGCTGGTTGCGGGGTCGGTGGTGAGGCTTGCCCCCAACGGCGCGATTCGGGCCGTGGTGGTGGTCGTGGGCGTCATCATCCTGGCCATCGCCCTGCGGATCGCCAAGTCTCGAACCGATGAGCTGGGCGCCGAGATAGCCGCTTCCGAGACGGCGGTCCCCTAGTCCCCACCAGTAGTCCCGTCTCGCCAAAACGGGGGCCGCAGCGCTGTATCTTTAGCGGGTGCATGCGGTGATCGTGGGATGTGGTCGGGTGGGGGCGGAGCTGTCCGACGGTCTCGGCCATCGGGGCTTCACCGTCTCGGTGATCGACAAGAATCCGATCGCGTTCGAGCATCTGCACCCCGGGTTCAACGGGAAGACCCTGGTCGGACCCGGGTTCGACCAGGAGCTTCTCGAGGACGCGGGCATCAGGGAGGCCGAGATCTTCATCGCGGTCACCAACGGCGACAACTCCAACATCGTCTCGGCCAGGATCGCGAAAGAGCATTACCACGTCCCGAAGGTGGCCGCTCGGATCTATGACCCCCGCCGGGCGGAGATCTATGAGCGCCTGGGAATCCTCACGGTGGCCACCGTCGCCTGGACCACGGATCAGATCCTGGCCCGAGTGCTGCCGGCGGCAGAGTCGCTGGAGTGGACGATCGGATCGGGCGAGGTGGTGGTGGTGGGAGTCTCCGCCCCCGCCTCCCGGATCGGCCATCCGGTGCTGGATCTCAACTCCGACCCCGAGATCGCGGTGGCAGCCATCACCCGTTTCGGAAAGACCTTCATTCCCGAGCCGAAGGCGATCCTCCAGGATGGTGACTTCCTACATC
>JBOGWM010000116.1:0-5942 GCA_050693695.1 Actinomycetota bacterium | reverse complement strand
GCTCACGCCCGCCACCGGCCGGGATCGCGCGACGCGGGTGAGCCTCCTCCTCTACCTCGCCTATAACGTGGCCGCCACCGCGACGAGCATCCTGGCTGGACGGGCGAGCGATCGCATGGGACCCGTGGCCACGCTGCGAGCCGGCATCGGCGCCTTCCTCCTTTCCTACCTCGCGCTCGCCCTGGCGGGTCCGGCGGTCCCCCTGCTCGCAGCGGCCTTCGTGGTCGCCGGCATCGGGATCGGAAGCGCAGAGACCGCCGAGCACGCCGCGGTTGCTGCCCTCGCCCCTCCAGGGATCAGGGGATCTGCCTTTGGCCTTCTGGCGGCCGTCCAGAGCTTTGGCAATCTTGCCGCAAGCGGCCTGGTCGGACTGCTGTGGACGGGGCTGTCGCCACGTATCGCGTTCTTTTACGTCGCCGCTTGGATGGTCATTGCTCTTTTGGCCCTCCCGACCCGTCCCACTAGGCCTCCAGGGGGTTGATTCGCTCCGGGTCGATCCCGTAGTGCTCGATCGCTTCGCTCACCGCCTCGGGCTTGACGTCCCCGGAGCGAGCCAGGGCCCATAGCGTGGCCACCACGATGTGCTCCGCGTCGACCTCGAAGTGACGGCGCAGGTTCTCCCGGGTATCGGAGCGGCCGAACCCGTCGGTTCCCAGGGGAACGTAGAGGTTCGAGACGTTGCGAGCGATCTGGTCGGGAACCGCCTTCATCCAGTCGCTGGCCGCGATCACCGGCCCCTCGGCTCCCTCCAGCGCCTTCTCCACAAAGGACACTCGGGGGGCCGCCTCCGGATGAAGCCGGCTCCAGCGCTCGGCGTCGAGAGCCTCTTCTCGAAGCAATTTGTAGCTGGTGACGCTCCAGACATCGGCGGCGACGTCGTGGCGGTCGGCCAAAAGCTGCTGGGCGCGCAATACCTGGGTGGCCAGGATCGAGCCGCTTCCGAAGAGCTGCGCCCGGTGCTTGCGCTCCCCGGTTGCGGGCTTGAAGAGGTACATGCCCTCGAGGATTCCCTTGTCCACCTCGAATGGCTTGGCCGGCATGACGTAGTTCTCGTTGTAGAGGGTCAGGTAGTAGAAGATGTCCTCGCCGCCCTGGATCATCCGCCGCAATCCGTCTTCGATGATGGCGGCGGTCTCGTAGGCGAAGGCGGGGTCATAGGCCTTGCAATTGGGCACGGTGGATGCCAGAAGGTGGGAGTGGCCGTCCTCGTGCTGGAGGCCCTCCCCATTGAGGGTGGTCCGCCCGGCGGTGCAGCCGAGAAGGAACCCCCGGCCCCGGGCGTCCCCGAACGCCCAGATGAGATCGCCCACCCGCTGGAATCCGAACATGGAGTAGAAGAGGAAGAACGGGACCATGTGCCGGCCGTGCGTGGCGTACGAGGTCCCCGCCACGGTGGCCGACGCCATGCTGCCGGCCTCGGTGATGCCCTCCTCCAGGATCTGCCCATCGCGGGCCTCCCGGTAGGAGAGCAGCATGTTGTGGTCCACCGGCTCGTAGAGCTGGCCCATCGGCGCATAGATCTTGAAGTCCTTGAAGAGCGACTCCATCCCGAAGGTGCGAGCCTCGTCCGGGATGATGGGCACCACCGAGGGCCCGAAGTCCTTGTCGCGCATCAGATCCCGCAGCAGCCGCACGAAGGCCGTGGTGGTCGACACCTCCTGGCGCCGCTCTTCGGTTCCCGAGTCGAAGGTGGCGTAGATCTTCCCATCGGGCAGCGTGAGCGGCTTCGGTCTGACCCGGCGCGTGGGCACGAACCCCCCGAGTCTCTTTCGCATCTCCCTCAGGTACTGCACCTCGTCCGAGCTCTCTCCCGGATGATAGAAGGGCACATCCTCCCCGGTGAGCTTCTTTTCGGAGATCTCCACGTCGAGGCGCTCGGCGAAGCGGCGGAGCTCCTCCTCGGTCATCTTCTTGATCTGGTGGGTGGCGTTGCGGGCCTGAACCTCCGGTCCGAGCGCCCACCCCTTGACGGTCTTGGCCAGAATGACCACGGGGACGTCCCGCAGCTCCGTCGCCACCTTGTAGGCGGCATAGACCTTGCGGTAGTCGTGCCCCCCGCGCGGCAGCCTCCACAGCTGGTAGTCCGAGAGATGGGCGACCAGCCGCTTGAGCCGTGGATCCGGGCCGAAGAAATGCTCCCGGATATAGGCGCCGGAATCGATGGAGTAGCGCTGGAACTCGCCGTCGATGGCGGTGTTCATCTTGTTCACCAGCACCCCGTCGGCGTCTCTGGCCAGCAGGTCGTCCCATTCCCGGCCCCAGACGACCTTGATCACGTGCCATCCGGCCCCTCGGAAGAGGGACTCCAGCTCCTGGATGATCTTGCCGTTGCCCCTGACCGGCCCATCGAGGCGCTGGAGGTTGCAGTTGATCACGAGAATCAGATTGTCCAGCCGCTCGTTGGCCGCGAGGTGAAGAGCGCCCACGCTTTCGGGCTCGTCCATCTCCCCATCGCCGAGAAAGCACCACACTTTCTGTCCGGAGGTGTCCTTCGTCCCCCGGTGAAGCAGGTACTTGTTGAACCGGGCCTGATAGATGGCGGTGATCGCTCCCAGCCCCATGGAGACGGTGGGAAACTCCCAAAAATCGGGCATGAGCCGGGGATGCGGATAGGAGGAGAGCCCGCCCTTCTCCAGAGCTTCCCGTCGGAAGTGGTCGAGTTGCTCCGCGCTCAGGCGTCCCTCGAGGTAGGCCCGAGCGTAGATGCCCGTGGCCGCATGGCCCTGGAAAAAGATCTGATCCCCGCCCCCGGGGTAGTCCTTGCCCCGGAAGAAGTGGTTGAATCCCACCTCGTACAGGCCAGCGGCCGAGGCATAGGTGGCCAGGTGGCCCCCGATCCCCCCGTGCAGCTTGTTGGCCCGGTGCACCATCACCGCCGCATTCCAGCGGATGATACGGCGGATGCGGGTCTCCAGCTCCTCGTTCCCGGGAAAGTAGGGCTCCTGATCGGGAGAGATGGTGTTGATATAGTCCGTCTGCACCATGGAGGGCAGGCCGATCTGGCGCTGGCGAGCGTGCAGGAGGATCCGATGCAGCAGGTAGCGAGCGCGCCCCCTCCCCTGGTGCTCGATCACGTCGTTGATCGCGCTCAGCCACTCCGCGGTCTCCCCGGGATCGGGGTCCGGGAGCTGATCCTTGAAGATGTCGTAGGCCATAAACCCTCACCTCGTTGAATACCTTCTATTCTGAACCCTCGGGGTGACATCCAGCGCCGATCGCGGGGGCGGGGAGATCTCCTGTCTCAAGGTTAATGCTCCCGCCGAGGGGAATGCGCTCAGGCGCCGTGAAGCTGCTTGCCCGCCAGATGCAGCATCGTCTCGCCGATGGCCTCGCTCAGCGTGGGGTGTGGATGCACCAGGGCCGCCACCTCCGCCGGCAACGCCTCCCAATTCACGATGAGCTGGGCCTCGGCGGCCAGCTCGGTCACCCGTGGGCCGATCAGGTGGATGCCCAGGACCCGGCCTCCCTTCTCGGCCACCACCTTCACGAACCCCCGGGACTCCTTGAGGATCGAAGCCTTGCCCAAGGCCGCCCAGCCAAACCGTTCCACCGACACCTCATGGCCGGCCTCGGCGGCCTGGGCCTGCGTCAGGCCCACCGAGGCGATCTCCGGATAGGAGTAGATGCAGCGGGGAACCCCGAGGTAGTCCACGGGGAGAGCATCGCTTGACCCCGCGATCCGCTCGGCCACATGGATCCCCTCGGCGAAGGCGACGTGGGCGAGTTGAAAGTGAGGGAAGGGCAGGCCGAGGCCGGGCTGGGAGATCAGATCCCCGAGGGCCCAGATGCCGGGGACCCCCGTGGCGCACGACTGATCCGTCACCACGAAGCCGCGCTCGGTCCTCACCCCCTGCTCTTCGTACCCGAGCCCCTCGGAGACCGGGGCTCGGCCGACCGCCACCAGGCAGCGCTCCGCGACCACCGTGGCGGTTTGACCCCCTTGCATCTGATAAGTGACCGAGGCGCCGGCCGCCGCGTCCTCGGCGGCGATGACCTTGACCCCGGTCAGGCATCTGATGCCCCGCCGGGTGAACTGGCGGGTCAGCTCCTGGCTGATCTCCTCGTCCTCTCCGGGAGCAAGACGGGGGAGGGCTTCCAGGATGGTCACCTCGGCGCCGAAGGACCGGTAGACGCTGGCAAACTCCAGCCCGACCGCTCCCGCTCCGATCACCACCACCGACGAGGGCAGCTCGGGGAGGGCGAGCGCATGGTCCGAGTTGATGCGGGCCTTGCCATCCACGGCGATGCCGGGAAGGGAGCGGGGATAGGAGCCGCTGGCGAGCACCACCGCCCTGGCCCGGATGCCATCCGAGCCCACCTCGACGGTGTCCGCAGCGGCGAGGCGCCCCTCTCCCTCGATCACCCGGACCTTACGAGCCCTGACAATGCTTTGAAGCCCCCGGTAGAGCTTGCTCACGACGGAGCTCTGGTACCCCATCACCTTGCCCCAGTCCACCTGCGGCTCGCCGGCCAGGATCCCGAGCTCTCCCGCGGAGCGGATCTGCTCGACCACCTCCGCGGCGTGAAGCAGGGCCTTGGTGGGGATGCACCCCCGGTGCAAGCAGGTGCCGCCCACTTTGTCCCGCTCCACCAGGACGACCGAGAGACCCAACTGGGCCGCTCGGAGGGCGCAGGCATAACCGCCATTCCCGCCCCCCAGGACGGCGACATCCGTGGTTTCGGCCATAGATCGCAGTCTACCCGGCCATCCACCCTCGATTCGCCGCCAATCCGCCGCCATCAGACATTGATGCTGCTGCGATCAACCCGATCGCGGGAGGGGTCCGGTTCTCGCTCCGATCCCGGTCAGCCATAGCCTCGCCGGCCGGTCAGCACCGTCGTGATCGGCGATCAGGGTGGCGGTCCGAACCCCTTCGGCGCCAGGCGCAAACATGATGGTGAGCGCGCAGGTCGCCCTGCTGGCGATCCTCGGACAGGGATTCGATGGAAGCATCCCGAAGTCGGAGGCGCCCTCGATATGGAAGCCGCCGATTGCGAGCTCGACATCTCCCCGGTTGAAGATGGTCACCTCCCGCGAGACGCTCCCGCCCTCCGGGACCCTCCGAAAGTCGAGGCTTGCCGGATGGAAAGCCACCGAGGGCTGACCCACGACCGGCCGAGATGCGCCGTCCCGGCGCCCTCTCGGGGACAGAGGGAGGCGGAGCCCGGAAATCGAAGGAGCGGGCGAGAGATCCGGAGCGGATGACGGTGGGGATGCATCCGGGGAAGACGCTATGGCGAGGAAGGCAATCAGCGCCGCGAACGCGATCGCCCCTCCCACGATGAAGTTCCGTTTCCTCGACTTCGAGGCGAGCCGCTCACGGATCGTTGGGCGGGCCTTCGTCCGGACGGGAAGGTGGTAGGTCTCGAGGGTGCGGCCCCCATCGCGCAGCTCGACTTCGATCTCATCACCCGTCGCGACCGAGCGTCCCGGAGGGGATCGGTAGGTCACATCGACGTCAACCGGACCAACGCGCGAGCCAAGGTGAACGTCGGGACGGCTGCACTCGAACTCCCAGCCGTCGCCGTGGCGGGTCTTCAAGGAGAGATCGAGATCCGCGTCCCCACGGGTCTTGAGGAGGCAGAGGGTGACCGTCAGGGTTCCATCGGGATGCAGCTTCGCCTCAGGGGGCTGGAGAACCTCGAGGCAGGGCGGGCGCTCGACGACCAGCACGCACTCCCCGGTCGCCGAGGACGCCGAGTTTTCAGGGCCTGCCTTCAGCCACAACCAGTACCTTCCCGGGCGGGCAGGGGCCCCGCGGGGAACCTCCACCACCAGGGTGGCCCGGGCAGTCTCCCCCCGCCCGATGATCGCCGGACCCTGAACCTGCCACGAAGCCGGCCGGAACGGCTGCTCGGGCTCCAGGCAGTACCGGAGAGCCACGGAGTGGCCGGAGTCGTTCGCGATCCGGAAGGGGAAACCGACCGTCTCTCCCGGAAAC
>JBOGWM010000115.1:0-6120 GCA_050693695.1 Actinomycetota bacterium | reverse complement strand
GGCGAACGTCGAGGAGCGGGTGGGTTGGGTGATCCTGGAGATCGAGGGCCCCGAAGATGAGATCGACCGGGCCATCGGGTACGCGGATGACCTGGGGGTGCAGGTGGCGGAGATCGACGGCGACGTGGTCGAAGGCTGACTCGAGGAGGCCGATTCCTGTGGGTTTTACCCTCCTGCGGCTGCCTGCCGGGCGTCGAAGGCATCCCGGGCCGCCTCGGCGGCTGCGAAGCCGATCCTGGAATGGGTTCCGTCGCAGAAGGGCTTGTTTGCGGAGCCCCCGCAGCGGCACAACCAGGCCTTCTTGCCCTTCACCTCGATCTCCCGGCCGTCCGATCCGATCAGGGTGATCGGACCCTCCACCAGGTAAGGACCGCCCTCGGTGATGGTTATGATCGTTTCGCCCATTTGAGTACCTCCCGTTTGGCTCCCGGAAGAATACCCCGCCACCCTCGATGCGTAACCCCATCCACCCCTTGGTTGAGCGCGATATGGTTCCTCGCGTGGGGGTTCGGGGGTAGCGCCGCGCCGGAGGGCGGGACGGAGCCGAGCTGTATGCGCCGGAAGGCGCGAACCACCGAAGTCAAGGGCAGCAAGAGGAGAGGGCTTGGACGTAGCGGGAAAGACCGCCCTGGTGACCGGGGGCGCTTCGGGGCTGGGGCAGGCCACGGTAGAGACGCTTGCCGAAGCGGGCGCCTCGGTGGTCGTCGTGGACCTCCCTTCCTCCGAGGGAGACGCCCTCGCCCGGGAGCTGGGGGAGCGGGTGCGCTTCGCCCCGGCGGACGTCACCTCGGAGGTCGAGGTCGCCTCCGCGGTCCGGGATGCGGTGCGATCCTTCGGTGGGCTGCACATTGCGGTCAACTGCGCCGGCGTGGCGGTGGTGGCTCGGGTCCTGGACCGCGACGGCGCCCCCCATCCGCTCGATCTCTTCGCCTCCACGCTGCGCGTGAACCTGATCGGCACGTTCAACGTGGTTCGCCTGGCCTGCGCCCAGATGGCCCGCCAGGCGCCTCACGGTGAGGAGCGGGGAGTGGTGATCAACACGGCTTCGGTCGCGGCCTTCGAGGGACAGATCGGCCAGGCGGCCTATGCCGCCTCGAAAGGCGGGGTGGTGTCGATGACCCTGGCGCTGGCTCGCGACCTGGCGACGCTTCGAATCCGGGTGGTCACCATCTCGCCGGGCCTCTTCGACACCCCGATGATGGCGGGGCTCCCCGCAGGAGTCCGGGAGCGCCTTCCCTCGGCCGTTCCCCACCCCCGGCGGCTGGGGCGCCCGCACGAGTATGCTGCCCTTGCCCTGCACGTCGTGGAGAATCCGATGCTCAATGGGGAGGTCATCCGCCTCGACGGGGGGCTCCGGATGCCGCCTCGGCCAGAGATCTAACCCGTCCCTTGTTGCGGAAGGTTGTGGAAGCTTTGTCAGCCCCCCTCGCTACGATCTAGACCAGGACACGCGGGCTCGCGATGATGGAATCCCCGAGGCCCTCCGAGATCGGAGAGCGGGCGCTTCTCGTCGATCTCTACGAGCTCACGATGGCGGCGAGCTACTTTGCCGAGGGGATGAGCTATCCGGCCACCTTCGACCTCTTCTTCCGGGAGCTGCCCCCGCGACGAAACTTCCTCGTTGCCTGCGGCCTCGAGGAGGCCCTTCGGTACCTGGAGAGCCTGACCTTCTCGGACGAGGACGTGGACTACCTGCGCAGCCTCGCTCTTTTCGAGGAGCCTTTCCTCGGGCATCTGCGGCGGCTGCGCTTCACCGGCGAGGTATCCGCGGTCCCCGAAGGGGAGGTGGTCTTCTCCTCGGAGCCGGTCCTTCGGGTCACCGCCCCCTTGATCGAGGCTCAGATCGTCGAGACCTATCTCCTCAACTGCATCAACTTTTCCACCGCCATCGCCTCGAAGGCGGCCAGGGTGACGATCGCCTGTAGGGGACGGCCCTTCGTGGACTTCTCCGCCCGTCGTGACCACGGGGCGGACGCCTCGCTGCTGGCCGCTCGGGCTTCCTTCATTGCCGGGGCGGCGGCCACCTCCAATGTGGCGGCGGGGAAGCGCTTCGGCATCCCCCTGTCGGGGACGATGGCCCATTCCTACGTTCTGGCCTTTCCCGACGAGATCAGCGCCTTCAGGGCGTTCGCCCGCCAGTTCCCCGGCCGGGCGGTCCTTCTGATCGATACGTTCGACACGGTGCAAGGGGCCCATCGTGCGGCGAGAGTGGCCAGCGAGCTGACCGGTGAAGGCATCCGCATCCGGGGGGTGCGCATCGACTCGGGCGACCTGCTGGTCACCTCCAGGCAGGTCCGCAAGATCCTCGACCAAGCCGGCCACCCCGGGATGGAGATCTTCGCTTCGGGAGACCTCGACGAGTACCGGATCGATGAGCTGGTTGCCTCCGATGCCCCCATCGACGGGTTCGGGGTTGGCACCCAGCTCGGCACCAGCGCCGATGCGCCGTTTCTGGGAGGCGTCTACAAGCTGGCGGAGGACCCGTCGGGACCGAAGTTCAAACGCTCGGTCGGCAAGGGGACCCTTCCGGGGCGCAAGAGCGTCTACCGGATCGAGCAGGAGGGACGGTATCTGGGTGACATCGTCGGGCTGGCGGACGAGCCTCCGCCCCCTGGAGGCCGGGGCCTCCTGAGCCACGTCATGTCCGGGGGCCGCCGTCTCCGCCAGGCCGAGAGCCTGGCGGAGCTTCGGCAACGGTGCCGAGCCTGCGTCGGCGCGCTTGGGGAGCGTCTCCGGTCCCTCGATCCGGTGGCTCCCTACGAGGTCTCGGTGACCCCCTCCCTCCGACGACGGCTTGCGATGTGCTGATGTCTTCGAGGCGACGGCCGGCGGTCTCGGGCAGGAGCCACAGCAGCGCCGCCGCGGGAGCCAACAGCAGCGCCAGCAGGGAGACCGAATCGCCCACGTTTCCGATCAAGCCCCGCTGGCGATCCCCCAGAATCCCCACCAGGAAGGAGCCAAGAATGCCTCCGGTGGTTCCAAAGATCAGCCGTGCGATGGCGACCGAGGTGGAGCGGATCCGGGTGGGGAACAGCTCGGACACCAATGCACCGAGCACGGGGGTTACCCCCAGGCCGAAGAAGACAGCCAGGACCATCGTGGCGAACATGATCGTACGATCCCGAGTCTGGAAGAGCGCCACCCCGCAGATCATGCCCAAGCTCAAAAACAGCGTGCCGGTGCGACGGCGGCCCCACCGGTCTTGCAGACGCCCGGCGACGAAGAATCCCACGATGCCCAGCAGGTAGGCGGTGGCGAGGAAGTTGCTGATGCCGGCGGGGCTGAAGCCCCGCTCTCTGCGCGCATAGAAGCTCCACCAGGTCATCGCCGCCAGTATCCCGATGTGCGACAACAGATACACCAGGCTGATCACGACGAGCCGGCGTCGATAGGGAGGCCTCAGCGCCGCCTGCACGCGGGCGAGGCGGCGGGCCGGGCCGGTCTCCGCGGCCTCGAGGAAGCGTCGGGTCTCTCTGAGTCGGAGCCGGAGGAAGGCGACCGTCACCAGGGGGAGCGTGCCCACGAGATAGAGGGCGCGCCATCCGAGCGCGGTGTGGATGAGAGATCGGTACAGGAGCGCCACCGCCACCGGGCCGAGAGCGCCGCTGGCGGTCAGGATGCCGATGGCTCGCCCTCGCCGCTTCGCCGGATACTCCTCCGCCACCATGGTGATCGCGGTGGCCAGCTCGGCGAGCAAGAACATGCGCCCGAGAAACTGGAAGATGGAGAACGTAACTACCGAAGTTGCGGTGACGGTGAGCCCGGTAAAGAGGGCATACGCAAGCGTGGTCGCGATGAGGAGCGGGCGGCGGCCGAACCGGTCGCCGAGATCGGCGATGAAGAGGGCTCCGAAAGCTCCCAGACCTATGAGCGCGGCCGCCTTGCCGATGGTGCGGGGCGAGGCGCCGAAGGTCTGGGCGATGTCGGGAAGGGCGATGGCGGTGATGGCCGCGTCATAGCCCTCGAAGAAAGTGGCCGTGCCCAGCAGCACGAGCATCAGCCGAAGATAGGAAGGCTCGGGCTCGGAAGCGGACGCTGAGTGGCTCACCGCTGTCCAGGATGCCATGTATCGCAGCGAGCTCGAAGGGCCCTGATGGGCTCCGATGATGCCGACGCGAATCGGTGATCGGCGGCCTGCTGGCTAGACTGGGCGGACAAGTCACCGATCGGATGAGGAGGGAGGAGTGTTGTCGGAGCATGGTCTGCCACACATCGAGGTGCTTCTGGAGGAGCGCCGGGTTATCGAGGCGCCCGAGGGGTTTCGCCAGAGAGCGCTCGCTTCGGACGAGGCCATCTACGCGGAGGCGGATGCGGACTTCGAAGGATTCTGGGCGAGCCAGGCCGATCAACTCTCCTGGTTCCGGCGGTGGGACCGGGTGCTGGAGTGGAATCCCCCGTGGGTGCAGTGGTTCGTGGGTGGAAAGCTCAACGTCTCGGCCAACTGCCTGGACCGCCACCTCCAGACCCATCCCGACCGGGTCGCCTACTTCTGGGAGGGCGAGCCCGGAGACCAGCGCCGGCTCACCTATCGGGAGCTGTACGAGGAGGTCTGCCGTCTCGCGAACGCTCTCCGGCGCCTCGGCGTGCGCAAGGGCGACCGGGTCGCCATCTATCTGGGAATGATCCCCGAGTTGCCCGTGGCGATGCTCGCCTGCGCCCGCATCGGGGCCGCCCATTCGGTGGTCTTCGGAGGCTTTGCCGCCGATGCCCTGAGGGACCGGATCAACGACGCCCGGGCGAAGGTGCTGATCACCGCCGACGGGGGGTGGCGGCGCGGGCAGGTGGTTCCCCTGAAGGAAAACGCGGACACCGCGCTCGGGGACTGCCCGTCCATCGAGGCCGTGGTGGTCGTCCGGCGCATCGGGGGACCGGGGGTTCGGGGGGTAGCACCCCTGACGTACGGCTCCGAGCCTCGTCCGCCAGAAGGTGCGAACCCCCGGAATCAACAGACTCCCTGGACCGAGGGGCGGGACCGATGGTATCACGAGCTGGTGGCCGGGGAGCCCTCCTCCTGCCCTCCGGAGGAGATGGATGCGGAGGACCCTCTCTATATCCTCTACACCTCCGGGACCACGGGCAAGCCCAAGGGGATCCTTCACACCAGCGGGGGCTACCTGGTGGGGGTCGCCACCACCCATCGCCTGATCTTCGATATCCACCCCGAAGAAGACGTCTTCTGGTGCGCCGCGGACATCGGCTGGGTGACCGGCCACTCCTACATCGTCTACGGACCCCTCGTGAACGGGACCACCAGCGTTCTCTACGAGGGGGCCCCCGACTTCCCGGCCAAGGACCGCTGGTGGTCCATGGTGGGCAAGTACGGGGTCACCATCCTCTACACCGCTCCCACCGCGATTCGAACCTTCATGAAGTGGGGTCCGCAATACCCCTTGAAGCATGACCTGTCCTCCCTGCGGCTGCTGGGCACGGTCGGGGAACCCATCAACCCGGAAGCCTGGATGTGGTACTTCCTCCACATCGGGGGGCAGCGTTGCCCGATCGTCGATACCTGGTGGCAGACGGAGACGGGAATGATCCTGATCACACCGCTGCCCGGGATCACCCGGCTCAAGCCCGGCTCCGCCACCCTCCCCTTCCCGGCGGTTGCGGCCGATATCCTGGATGAGGCGGGGAACCCGGTGCCGCCCAACACCGGGGGATACCTGGTGCTCCGGCGTCCCTGGCCGGGACAGTTCCGCACCATCTACGGGGACCCGGACCGCTACGTCGCCCAGTATTTCTCCCGGTTCGGCCTCGACGTCTACCTCACCGGGGATGGCGCCAAGCGCGACGAGGACGGCTACTTCTGGCTCCTCGGCCGCATCGACGACGTGATGAACGTCGCGGGGCATCGCCTCTCCACCTACGAGATCGAATCCGCCCTGGTCGACCACCCGGCCGTGGCCGAATCCGCGGTGGTCTCTCGCCCCGATCCCCGGATCGGGGAGGCCATCGTGGCCTTCGTCACCCTCAAGGCGGGATCCGACGGCGACGACAGCCTCATCGCCACCCTCCGCGACCACGTCAGCCACAAGATCGGGAAGATCGCCAGGCCCCACGTCATCATCTTCACGACCGACCTGCCCAAGACACGCTCGGGCAAGATCATGCGGCGACTGC
>JBOGWM010000114.1:0-3505 GCA_050693695.1 Actinomycetota bacterium | reverse complement strand
AGCCTACCCAGCTAGTGGGCTCAGTCTGGGGGGCGAGGAGCCGACATCTCGCCTTAATTTTCGTTCTGATTGGCGTCATGGCGGCGTCCATGGCCGCCGATGCCGGTGTCGCGGCGGGGGCCGAGGCGGGGGCTGAGGCGATCCAGGAGCAACTCGATCAGACGGTCGCCGAGTACGCTCGGATCGAGAGCGAGGTGGGCCGTACCGACGCCCGCATCGTCAAGCTCAAGAACGATCTGGCCAACGCCCGGGGCGTGATCGCCGATAAGACCGCGGCCATCAATGCCCGCGGCGGTTTCCTCTACCGGACGGGGGGAGTCGAGGCCTACCTGGAGGGATTGCTGGGCGCGTCCAACCTCCGGACGTTCCTCAAGCGGATCCAGTACCTCGAGATCGTCGGGGAGAAGGACGCCCGGATGATCGATGAGATGCGGGAGACCCAGGCTCAGGCGGATGAGATCAGGGCGAGCCTGAAGGCGCAGCGGACGGAGAAGAAGAAGCATCTAGAGTCCCTCCGGGCCAAGCAGAGTGAGCTCGAGGCCCGGTTCAGGGGCGCCAAGAGCGCCGCTCGGGTGGCCCGCTTCGGCGCGTTCGGTGGGTTCACGCTGCCGCTCGTGGGTCCGGTGACCTTCGTCGATACCTGGAGTGCTCCTCGAGGCGGGGGGCGCCGGCACCAGGGAACGGATGTGATGGCTCCCTGTGGCGCCGATGTCGTGGCAGTCACCAAGGGCACGATCGAGGCCATGAGCTCTGGCGGAAACGGGGGCACCATGCTCTGGCTCCGAGCCGTGAGTGGCGACAAGTTCTTCTATGCGCACCTTCGCGGCTGGGCGCCGGGCGTCCGGGAGGGCCAGGGAGTGTCTCTGGGAGAGCGCATCGCCTTCAACGGGAACAGTGGGAATGCCCGAGGGGGGCCGTGTCACGTGCACTTCGAGTGGCACCCGGGCGGCGGGGGAGCGATCAACCCCTACTCGCTGCTTCGAGCCGCCCTCGGCTAGCCGGTGGCTGGGACGCTTCCAGGGGGCCATTAACTGCCACGAGCATGCCCGCACGATCCGCCAGGGAAGGAGGCGCAACGATGAAACGTCGATGGGGCTCCGGCAGGGAAGCGCCCTTCTCATTGCCGGTCAATACGGGGAGTACAAGGATGCGATCCATCTTTCGTGTCCGCCGGAAGTGTGCTTCAGAGAGCGTAGAGACGGACGTTGGCGTGCTCTGCCTCCCCGCTTACGATCGCACCGTCCTGCCCTGGATGCGAGACCACGGGAGCTGGGAACCTGACGAGGCGTCAATTCTGCGAGCTCTGCTCACCCCTGGAATGACCTTCGTGGATATCGGAGCTCACGTTGGCTATTTCACCCTGCTCGGAGCTCGAGCCGTCGCGCCAACGGGGCGGGTGTTCGCGATCGAGCCCGAGCCGAGGAACTACGGCTTTCTCCGCAAGAACGTCAGGCTGAACGGGATCCGCAATGTGCGAGCCATCCGGGCAGCAGCCTGGAGCAGGAGCGGCCGGACAGTCCTGAGCGTCTCCGAGGAGAACAGTGGAGATCACCGGGCTTTCCAGCGCGGCCTCCAGCCTGCCATCTCGGTGCGCCGGCTTGCCCTCGACCACGTACTGCCCACGGAATTGCCCCTGCACGTGGTCAAGTCTGACCTACAGGGAACGGACCACATGGCCTTGCGGGGCATGGAGAAGGCCATTCAGCGGTCCCATCCGGTGATGCTTGTGGAGTTCTGGCCGCCCGGGATCCAGGAGTTCGGCGACGATCCCGTCGAAGTGGTTCGCTTCTATTGGGGGCTGGGATACAAGATCCAGGCGCTCGAAAGCGGCCAACGCAGGGCGTGTGCCTCAGAACAGAACACCCTGGAGGCAGCCGCGGCCGAGGGAGGCTTCTGCACGCTGATCCTGCTCCCCGATGATTAGTTTAAGGGACGCATCGTACGCCGATGGGGTCTCCGCGTGAACGTCGACCTGTCCGACACTTAAAGGTAGTCCAGCAGCCCGGAGGCGCAGAGCCTGATCATCGAGGGATCCGTGGCGTGGAGCCCGCAGAGGCCGACGGTCAGTGACGGGTTGGCCTGACGAGCGAGACGAGCCGCTCGCTCGACGACGTCGAGGAGAAGGGGATGAGGGCGCTCGAAGGGATCGGCATCGAGAAGCCCCGTTGGCGGTACGTTTGAACGATCGGGAGGTAATCCTCCCGGCTGAGGCCGAAGAGGAGCTGGGTGAGATCATTCGTGCCGAAAGAGAGGAAGTCGCACTCCCGTGCCAGGCGGTCCGCCAGGAGGGCCGCCGCGGGCGCCTCGACCATGGCTCCCACGCTGATGGGGACGGTCGGGGTGCCGGGGACCGAGCGCTGGGCCTCACGTATCCACGCCCGGACCAGCCGAACCTCATCCACAACAGTTACGAGAGGCACGATGATCCGGTCCCTTCCACTGAATCGAACTGAATCGAAAACACGATCGCACCCGCGCTCTCGCTCTCGCCGCCCGACTTGAGAGGCGCTCCGAGCGCCCCGGGCTCGTTGTTACAATCCGAGCCAATGGAATCCTTCGAGAGCGCGGGTAGCGGGTCGGGAGTCGATCCGGCGCTTGCCGTAGTTGACGGGTCCTCCTTCCATCTCGACGCCGAGCTGGCGCGGTTGGCAACCCTTCCTCTCGACGAGCGGGCAGCGGTGCTTGCCGAGCTGGCGAGGAGGCTGGAAGCGGAGCTCGACTCCACGAGCGCTCCGCTCCAAGACGACTGAGTCCGGATGTCCCGGGTTCGGCGCCGACTCGACCGGGAGCTCGTTGCCCGGGGGCTGGCCGCCGACGCTGGTGTGGCCAGCCGGCTGATCGAGGAGCATCGGATACTGGTGGAGGGCGCCCCGGCTCTGAAGCCGTCGACGCTGGTGAGCGCCGAGAGCCGGATCCACCTCCGAGGTCGAAGCCGACGCTTCGTCTCGCGAGCGGGCGAGAAGCTCTGGGCCGCCCTGGCGGAGCTGGGCATCGGCGTGGCGGGCAAGCGCTGTCTCGACGTGGGGGCCGGACAGGGGGGATTCACCGACTGCCTGCTCCAGGCGGGCGCCCGGGAAGTGGTGGCGGTGGACGTCGGCTACGGAGACTTCGACTGGGGGCTCCGCAACGACTCACGGGTCCGGCTTCTGGAGCGGACCAACATCCGGACCCTCGACCTCTCCTCATTGGGGGCGCCCTTCGACGTGGTCGCCGCCGATCTCAGCTTCATCTCTCTCACTCTGGTGGCGGACCGCCTCATCGAGGGGGCGGCTTCCCGGGGAGACCTGGTCCTGTTGGTCAAGCCCCAGTTCGAGGCTCCCCGGTCAGAGGTTGGACCGGGTGGGATCGTGGCGGATCCGGCGGTCTGGGCGCGCAGCCTGGAGTCCGTGACCCGGGCGCTCGGCGAGCGGGGCCTCGCCACTGTCGCGGTCGCGCCGTCCCGACTACCCGGCGCCCGGGGGAACCGGGAGTTCTTCGTACGGGCCCGGCGCGGCCTCCCTGCCTC
>JBOGWM010000113.1:0-3624 GCA_050693695.1 Actinomycetota bacterium | reverse complement strand
CGTAGTAGGAGCACTCACCGCCGACCAGCCGCTCCTCGATGATCGCCACCGAGAGGCCCCCGTCGGCGCAGCGGCCGGCGACGACCTCCCCCGGCGGGCCGGCGCCGATCACGATCACGTCGAAGATATCGCCCATCGCTCGATCAGGCCTCCACGATCGCAACCGACTCGGGGGGGAGCGTTACCTTCTGGCCCTGGATCGCAACCCTATCGGAAGAGGCGAGCAACAGGCGCCGCCCGCCTCGCACCGCCACCCGGCGGGGCTCTTCGCTGAAGTTGGCGGCCACAGCGACCGACCCGCGCTCGACGAGCAGCGTCCGGGTCGCCTCGTCGGCCCCCGCCCGGGTCCCGCCCAGCCCGCCGTTGGAAAGGTCAGGCACGCGCCGGCGAAGGTCGATGAGGGCCCGATGCCAGGCCAGGATCTCGTTGTGAGGCGACCTGGCGATCTCGGCCCAGTTCAGTTTGGCCTGCTGGAACGTATCCGGGTCCTGAGGATCGAAGATCTCCTCGGCGCTCCAGCCGAAGGCCTCGAACTCCCGCCGCCGCCCCTCGCTCACCGCTGCGGCCAGCTCGGGGTCCTGGTGGTCGCAGAAGTAGGGGAACGGGCTCGCCGCCGCCCATTCCTCTCCCTGAAACAGCATGGGGACGAAGGGGGCGGTGAGCACGAGAGCGGCGCCCACCTTCAGCAGGTCCGTCGAGATCAGATGGCCCGTACGCTCCCCCCGGGCGCGGTTGCCGACCTGATCGTGATTCTGGAGATAGCCGAGAAATCGAGAGGCGGGTACGCCTGCACTCGTGCGACCATGGCAGCGCTCACGATACTTCGAGTATTGCCCTTCGTAGACGTAAGCGCTCTCCAGCGCTCGGGCGACGTCGCTCAGCGATCCGTAGTCCTGATAGTAGCCGTGCAGCTCACCGGTGAGGGCCCCGTGCAGGGCATGGTGGAAGTCGTCACTCCAGACGGCATCCAACCCGTATCCGCCGGCCTCCCGCGGCCACACGGGGCGCGGGTCGTTCAGATCTGACTCCGCGATCAGGAACAGATGGCGGCCCAGATGTCGCGCAAGCGACGCCACGGCGGCCGAGAGCTCTTCCAGGAAGTGAAGCGCGGAGGTGTCGACGATGGCGTGGACGGCGTCGAGCCGTAGCCCGTCCGCGTGGTAGTCGCGGAGCCACATCCGCGCGTTGTCGATGAAGAAGCGCCGCACCTCATCGCTACCCGAGCAGTCCAGGTTGACCGCGGCTCCCCAGGGCGTGCCGTACCGGTCCGTGAAGTAGGGGCCGAAGCGGCCCAGGTAGTTCCCGTCCGGCCCGAGGTGGTTGTAGACAACGTCGACGATCACGCCGAGGCCCCGTCCGTGACAGGCGTCCACGAGTCGCTTGAGACCCCGGGGGCCGCCGTAGCCGTGATGGGGCGCGTAGAGGTCAACACCGTCGTAACCCCATCCATGGTTACCCGGAAACTGGGCTACGGGCATCAGCTCGACCGCGTCGATGCCCAGGGCGACGAGGTGATCCAGGCGCTCGATCGCGGCTTCGAAGGTGCCCTCGGGCGTGAAGGTGCCGATGTGGATCTCGTAGAGAATCGACGACGGCAGGTGGGTGCCTCGCCATGCCCCGTCGGTCCATTCAAACGCCCTATGATCCACGGTCCGACTGGGCCCGTGCACCCCCGCCGGCTGCCACGCGGCGCGCGGGTCGGGCACCGGGTCCCCGCGGTCGAGCACAAAGCGATAGTCGCTGCCCGCCGGCGCGCCGATGACCTCGACCCGCCACCAGCCACCGAAGGTGGGGGACATCGCCTGCCGCCGTCCTCCGAGATCGATCTCCACGCGCTCGGCCGCCGGCGCCCAGACCTCGAAGCTGGACGGCGCACTCATCACGGCCCCTCCTCTCGGGCCAGCAGCGCCACCGGGAACCGGGCCAGTAGCTCGGACATGGGGGTCTCGCCACCGCTGAGGCGCTCACCGGTGAGGACGTTGGTCCACTGCCCCCTCGCCAGCATCACCGACGTGTCCGCCCATCCGCCTCGGGAGGCGAGCCCCAGCACCAGCCGTGGGACCACCGTGGCAACCCGAGCGCCTCGGCTGAAGGCCACCACATGATCGGCCGCCGCCCCGTCGATGACAAGGCGTTCGTAGGCTCCGTCGGGGCCGGGCGCGAACGCGGGCGGGTGCTCCGCCCGGAGCCCGAGAGCCCGCTGGATGACCCAGAGCTTGGGAAGGCCCTCGGCAGGCCTCGACCAGATCTCCTCGGAGCCGAGCCCGGGAAGTTCGTCCAGGAGGCGCCGCCGCAACCGGTAGTCGACGGGGCGGCGGTTGTCGGGATCCACGAGGCTGAGGTCCCAGAGCTCGGTCCCCTGGTAGAGGTCGGGGACGCCAGGTGCGGTGAGCTGGACCAGCTTCTGGGCGAGGGAGGTCACCCAGCCGGGCATGACCAGCGGCTGGACGAAGCGCGCGACATCCTCCATGAACTCCGCGCGGCCATAGAGGCGCTCGACGAAGCGGCGGAGCGCCCGATCGTAGATGGGCGCCGGATTCACCCAGGAGGTGTGGACCCGAGCCTCCTTCGCCGCCTTCTCGAGATAGGCCAGCGCCCGCTCGAGGGATAGTGGATGCGCTCCTACCAGGGTCTGGTACAGGAGATACTCGATGTTGGGGTCGGGCCGGCTGAGCCCCCCCCGGTATCGATGGTTCTGATCGGTCCATCGTCGAACGGCCCCGGCCCAGGTCTGGGGGATCTCTGACAGCAGGTACAGGCGCGCCCGGATGTCCTCACTGCGCTTGGTGTCGTGCGTCGAGAGGGCCAGCATGGTCGCCGGCCACGATTCGTGCATGCGCTCGCACCGTTCGTGGAACGCGGCGACATCGTGATAGCCGAACCGGTCGGGATCTCCGCCCACCTCGCAGAGCGCCGCCATTCTCAGGTACCGATAGAAAGCGGCGTCCTCCACTCCCTTGGCCATCACCGAGCCAGCGAGCTGCTGGAAGCGAGCGCGAAGCTCCACCTCGGCCGTCCCGTTGAGCGCCCGGTCGCCGAGGAGGATTCGTTGGAGGAGGGCGAACAGCTCCGGGTCGAGGTCCTGCCTGCGGGCCCGGGCGGCGGCGGTCGCCGTCTCGATCCGGTCACGTTCGCCGGCCTCGCTCGATCCGTCTTCGCCGACGTAGGTGCGGTACACGTCCAGGGAGGCCATGACCTCCGCCAGCGTCTCTCGCAGTTGGTGGCGGGTGAAGTCCCGGTATCGCCGTCGCCCCTCGCAGACCTCGACGAAGCGCTGCGTCAGGCGGTTGAGGTCGCTGGCCAGCAGGCAGCGCAGGATCTGGCGCTTCGCCTCGTACACCACCGCGCCGTAGTCGGTGGGTTCTCCGGTCACCTCTCCGTAGAGATCATCCAGGGGCTCGGCTCCCTGCGGGTCGACGAACAGGGCGCCCAACGCGGTGAGGAAGTCGTAACCGGTGGTCCCGTCAATCGGCCAGGAGCGCGGCAACGACTCGCCCGGCTCCAGGATCTTCTCGGCCACGATCCAGGCGTCGGGCGCGGCGGCCCGGAGCCTGGCGAAATACTCGGCGGGGCGGCGCAAGCCGTCGGGATGGTCGATGCGGACCCCATCGAGCAGCCCCTCGC
>JBOGWM010000112.1:0-12464 GCA_050693695.1 Actinomycetota bacterium | reverse complement strand
ACCCCTGCGCTGGAGCCGTCCGGCGGTCTCGGCCGCACCCGGCAGCTCACGGTCGAGCACCAGGGCGTGAGCTCGCTGCGCCCACCGCTCTCCGTCGACGGCGGAGGTTGCGACCGCCACCGGCAGGATCCGGGGATAGCGAGCCAGACCGGCCGCCAGGGCCTCGGCGACCATGGTCTCGCGATGGGCGACCACGACCGAGTGCGTCATCGGGCCCCCCACGAGCAGGGCGTCCGTACGCGCCGCCGCCGCAGCTTCATGCGAGCCGTGAGTGCTCACCGGTCGCCATCGACGCTGCGGCCCCGGCAGGGACGAGTGCAATCTCTCTTGCTATCATTTCCCTGCCTCACTGGATGCTCGGGAATCTGCCATCCGATCTCCTTTGCCACCCATGAGCGAAGTCTGGAGGAACGAGGCGTACTTCTCATCCACCGCTGAGCGCATTTTCCTTACGCAGAACGGCGTAACCACCCGGCTCTCCCCTCCCTCCGTATCCCGCTCCCGATATCCAGGCCGAGCAGCGCCCGCGGGCCTCATTCACGTCGGGCCGGCGCTGGAGAAAGCGATCAAGGGGGAAAGCGACCATCTTTGCCCTCCATGAGGTCGGAAAGGATTCCATTGCGGGTCACGAAGGCTGCGGCTTCGAGCCGGGAGTGCACCTCCAGCTTGGCGAGCACATTCTGAACATGGGTACGGGCGGTCTGGGGACTGATAACCAGCGCGAGGGCGATGGACTCGTTGTGGGCGCCGTCCGCCAGGAGAGCCAGCACTTCCTTCTCCCGACGGGTCAGTCGCGAGACCTGGAGGAGGGCCTGATCCTGCTCGCGATGGCGGCGGATCAGGCGGTTGAGCAGCGGACCGAGCATCCTGGTCGGGATAAGGGTCTCGCCCCGATGGATCGAGCGGGTCGCCTGGATGAGCTCCGCGAGCGGGCAATCTTTGGTGAGATATCCGCTCGCTCCAGCCTCCACGGCATCAAGCAGCAGGGCCGGATCGGCTACGTCGGCCAGGATAACGACTCGACAGGTCGCAACCCGACTTCGGATCAGCGCCGCGGCCCGGACACCATCGCAGTTGGGCATCCCGGCATCCAACAGGGCAACGTCGGGGGCGGTGCGCTCCGCTTCCGCCAACGCCTCCAGCCCCTCCGAGGCCACGGCGACCACCTCGAAGTCGGGTTGGCCTTCCAGGACCGCCCTCATGGCCTCCCGGAACAGAGACTGCGAATCGGCGAGGAGGATCCGCACCCGTGCCGTCTTGTCTGCCATCCTTATCTCCTCGAACAATGCCCCCGATCCTCGGATCGAAATTGTTGCTCATTGGGCGTGAAAGCTAGCTTGCCCGCATTACCCTCGGCTCCCCATCACCACCCGCTGGCGCGCGCCTGAGGGATCTTCACGATCCCATAGCGCACGGCGAACGTGGCGGCTTCCAGGCGGGAGTGGACCTGCAGCTTGGTGAGGATGCTCTGGATATGCGTACGCACCGTGTTGGGGCTGACGCGTAACGTCCTCATGATCTCACTGCTCGTGGCGCCCTCGACGAGCAGAGCGAGCACCTCTCGCTCCCGAGGGGTGAGCTGGTCCGTCAAAAGGATGGCATCCCGCTCTTCCGGCGAACGAGGCCCTGCTCCCGGGGCGGATATCGATATCCGATGGGGCTTGACCACATGCCCGTTGCCCGCGGCTCGGATCGAGCGGACGAAGTGCGTCACGGAGATGTCCTTTATCAGATAGCCATGGAAGCCGGCCCGGTCCGCCTCCTTCAGCGCTCGGGGATCAACGAGGGCACTGAGAGCGAGCACCTTGGTGCCCGGCCGGTCCGCCAGGATCCTCCTGCCGACCTCGATGCCACCGACATCGGGCAGGCAGACATCCACCACCGCCACATCCGGAGCTGCCCGATCCGCCATGGTCATCCCCTCGTTGCCGCTTGTTGCAAGGAGCACCTCCATGCCGGCGGCCTCGAGGAGGGCCCGGACAGCTTCCGCGAACATCCTGTGGCCATCAACGATCAGGACCCGCATGGCACCCCCTCGACTCTGCGGACATCGACCTTTGGGTGACGTATACATTCTATTCACGTGGTTCGTAACTACTACCCGAAGCGGGGGACTCACGAAGAGTCCTACTGAGAGAGCGAATCTGGCGACAATAAGTGACGCGTGAATTTCAGGAACGAGACACAAATCTGAACGTTCGGGGTCAAGGTGAGCCAGAGGTGCGCCCCGAGGGGACTTCCCAACCCTCGTGAGAGACCAGGAGCAATCGCTCTCAATTCACCGGCGCCACGGTAACAGCGCCGCCGTGAGGCGCCATCGTTTAACCGCGGTATATTTCCTGAGCCGGCGGCGGCTAAGCGAGAAGGACCCTCTTCCTTCCACCTCGGACCATTTTCCCCAGGAGCGGGTAAGCTCGTGAGGTCCTGACCGGCAGGTACCAGCGAGAGCTCTTGGCCTTCAGGATCCTCATCGAGTTGGCCGGATAGACGCCGACCCGGGGCACCGAGTAAGGGCCAAAGGGCTCCGCGGTCTCCGGGAGCGCAAAGGCGTGGGTATACCCCGCCCGCTCTGCGATCCGCTGTACTCGTTCATCGTGGCGGCCCCGTGGGTAGGCGAGGAAGGGCACCGGCCGCCCGAGCAGGGCCTCGAGCAATTCTCGGCTTGCCCGCAGGTCCTCTT
Organism: Actinomycetota bacterium; assembly: GCA_050693695.1. Lineage (GTDB taxonomy): Bacteria > Actinomycetota > CADDZG01 > JAHWKV01 > JAOPZY01 > JBOGWM01. Next base: position 9,784 of record JBOGWM010000112.1, on the reverse strand, counting down.
CGCACTCCCGATCATCGAGGCCCGTGAGGTCATGATGGGAGTAGCTGTGAGACTCGAAGCGAACTCCGGCCTCCTGCATCTCGAGTACCTGCTGCAGCGTGAGGGTCTTGAGCGGATATGCCGGCGCATTGTCGACCCAATCCACCGCCCGTCCCCCGGCGCTCAGGGTTTCGGCCACGACAAAGACGGTTGCGGTAAGGCCATAGCGGGTGAGGACGGGCAGAGCGTGATCGTGGAGGGCGGCGAAACCGTCGTCGAAGGTCAAGGCGCACGTGTGGCGGGGCAGGCACCCTCGGGAGTTGAGAAGCCCGACTGCCTGTGAGAGGTCGAGGATTTTCCGATGGTGCGCCAGCCAGGCACACTGCCGATCAAAGGTCTCGGGATCGATCGCAAGCGGATGGTCCCACCCGGGCTCGACCGAGTGGTAGCAGAGGATGCTCACTCACCCAAGCTATCACCGGCCCAGCGTTCGGGGAACTGGTCCTCGTCCTCAAGGTCCGATCTAATGATGCGAATCTTCCGCATCATTGGCCTCGCTTCCATCCGGCCCCAATCCTTGCTTGGTGGTGGGAGGAGGATTCGAACCTTAGAAGACATCGCCAGCGATTTTACAGGCTGCCCTGCGGCCAGCCGGAGCGTCTGCGTTCGACATAAAAAGGATAGAGGAGAGGTCCAGACGCTTGCTCTAAAGCGGGAAAGCGCTTATCAGAGTTGCCATTGTTCCTGCCTCTTTGCCACGGTTTGACGGCCTCAGACGGCCTGGAGACGGTTCCCTTGTGCTCTCCGGCTGCATTCTTAATGCTTCGCAACTCACAACGGGGTAGTTCAGCTATTGTTGCAAAGTGGACCAATGCTCTCTAGCTTGGGTGTTTTACAGCGTAGATTCGCCCTTCGCTCCAAAGGCGCTTGGGATCAGGCCGTCCGCTTGCGCCCAGGATACCGTCAGGACGTAGATATCGATGTACCACGACGACGGGGTTGCCGTTCTCATCCCTATAGCGAAGGATCTGACTTTTGGTACCAGGAGGTTCACCCGGGGGTAAGTTGGCCGGAACACGCTCGGCAATGACCTTGATGCTTAAGTGGCCAGAGCTCACCAGAGCTTGGTAACCGCCCTCGTTAAACATCCGTCGTAGGGTTTGGGCGGTTACCCACGTTATGCCAGAAGGGGAGGGAGTCATGCCGGAGACCTTGGAGTTGACACTCGAAGATCAGATGACCCGTTATCTGGCTGAGGAGATGTCGCTTGAGTCATTTCAGGAGTGGTTCGTTCCGTTCTTCTTGAATCTGCCGGATGTGGAGCACGGCTCCCAGATGGCTCCGTCGGTGGAGCTCTTGCTTGCCGAGTACACGGGAGGTCACCTAACTGAAGAACAACTAAGTGCAGAGTTTCGAAACCTCGCTCGAACCATCTCTCTACAAGTGGGAGCTTTCTCATCGCGTACAGGATCATCGTCGGTCACTCGGAGCCTCACGATCCCGATTGGTCACATTCCGGCTGTACGTTGGGGCTGGTAGATGATCCGGAGAGGGATTCGAGTAAGCAGCGTGTTGTCATCCAAGAGGACGTCAAACCAGTAAAGGCCCTCGTATTCGGCCTTCAGCCCGACGTTGATGATGAGGTTCGTCCCGCGCTCCTCGCCCTCGAAGAGAATGGGAAGCTCGTTCTCCTGTAGCTGAACGCCGGCTGGTGTTTCAGGGCGAATCTTGATCGTGCGACGGCCTCTGGCGGCCCCGGACTTCAGAGTCACGAGAATGGTCAGGTTAAATTCCACCGGAGGCATTTCCGTTGGGACATCCGGGCCAGAGCGAGAGTGGATGATTCGATCAATAACCCGAATAATGCTCAACACGCCATCTTGCTCTTGTAGAACCCTTTCACAGATTACGGCCATGGCCACATGAGGTCCCTGGAGGCCGGGAGGTGGTTGCTGCTCTGGCATTCTCGATGTCCTCCTCCATGTCACGTCTGGCTGAAGTTCGCTCGGCTAGACTATGGTAAAGAGGGTTGTCACACGGGGCCTGCTGATCGCCAATCGAGCGGGGCCGAAGGAGATCCAGGCCCAGCCAGGCCACTCCTCGACCCCGGTGACCTTTGACCGGTACGGTCATCTTTTCCCGGAGAATCTGGAGCGGTTGGCGGATGCTCTCGGTGCCACCTATCGAAACGCCGGACGGCCCGCAGACGGCCCGCATACCGATGGCGAGGTCCTGGAGCCTTTGTCGAAGAGTACAAACAGGTGAAGACGATGACTGATACCGCTTGTGGTGGGAGGAGGATTCGAACCTCCGAAGGCATCGCCAGCGATTTTACAGACCGCTCCCGTTGGCCGCTTGGGTATCCCACCGGATGGGACGGTCGCCGACGGGCGACCACGCTCTATGGATAGGATAAGACGCGAGAGACATAGCCGTGACCCCATGTCGCACCGGAGGGCCCGTTGCCCCAGTTCTCGTTTGACATCATAAGCGAAGTCGATGCCCAGGAGGTGCGCAACGCCTTGGACCAAGCGCGCCGGGAGATCGCCAACCGTTTCGACTTCAAGAACACCGATACCCGGATAAGCCATGAAGGCGCCGTGATCGAGATTCGCTCCAACTCGGAAGGCCGGGTGAAAGCGGCTCTCGAGGTTCTCAAAGAGAAGATGGTGCGGCGGGACGTCCCGCTCAAGGGTCTCCAGGAGGGCAAGCTGGAGCCAGCCGCGCGAGGCCAGTTTCGCCAGACCATCACCGTGGTCGAGGGTATCAGCGAGGAGAAGGGTCGCACCCTGAACAAGGCCATCAAAGGACTGGGGCTCAGGGTGCAGAGCCAGATGCAGGGGGACCAGCTCCGAGTGACTGCCAAGTCAAAGGACGATCTTCAGCAGGTGATCAAGGCATTGAAGGAGGATGACTTCGAGATCCCTCTCCAGTTCACGAATTACCGGTAGAGGGGGCTCACCGCGCGGGGGCAAAGCAAAGTCGCCGAGCGCGCTACCGGAGACCGGCGCTCAACAGCAGGCCCCCGCTCCCCTGGATGCCCGCGATCAACTCCTCGAGCTTGAGGTAGGGGGCCTCCACAGCACGGCGGACCGCCGCCAGCTCCCCGCCCGCCTCACCCGCGTCGTCCCCCGTGAGCTGAGCCGCCGCCTGGCGCGCCAGCCCCAGAGCTCCCAGAGTCGGCTCCAGCACCGAATAGAGGATCAGATCGCCGGGCGGCACGTTGTTGTCCCGTCCCGTTCCCAGAATCGCCTCCGCGGACCCGCCTTCGGCAAGCTGGCCCAGCAACCGGGGAACCAGCACTTCCGCCTTGGTCCGCGCGTTGCGCAGCCATCCGTCCAGATAGGGTTTGGGATTGACCGCGGGCCCCCTGGCACCCTTGGCGCCCTTGGGGTTCCTGATGGAGGGGTGGATCTCGAAGTGCAGGTGGGGCCGTCCCCCCTCCGCGTTGCCGGTGTCGCCCACATACCCGATCACGGTCCCCTCCGTGACTCGATCCCCGGGCAAGGCCGCGGAGAAGGCCTTCATATGGGCGTAGTAGTAGCTGTGATGATCGTCGGCGACGATCCATACCGCGAGCCCTCCCGCCCCGTTCATACCTCTCGACTCCAGGGTGCCCGGCCCCGGGGCCATGACGGGGGTCCCGAAGTCGGCGAAGATGTCGGTCCCCTGATGTTGGTGGGGATAGGGGCAGCAACGGTATGCCAGCCAGTCGTCCGTGAAGGCGGCCAGGCCCGCAACCGGAAACGGTGGGGCCACCAGGCTCATCGCATGGGCCAGGGACATTCCCCGGTCGGTCAGGGGAGCGAGGATCCTCAGCAGGGTCGAGGTGGATTCAGGTCCGCTTCGGGGCAGGGCGGGAACCAAGAAAGAGGGAGTGCGAGAACCGGAGGTGGGTGGAGCGTTGTTGCCGATACCCGGAGCCGTGGCAGGAGGCTTGCCCGGTTGGGAACCCGGGGCGGGCTGCCCGCCCTGAGGCGGAGGCTTGGGACTGGAAGGCGGCTCTGAGTTTGGCGAGGGGGGTTCGGGACTCGGGGGAAGGATGGGAGGTGGGGGTTTGATCGGTGGCAGGCCGGCCCGTACCGGTGTCCAGGAAAGGATCAGGACCGTCCCCAACAGAACGACGCCCAACACAAAGCAAACGTTCTTAACTCGCCGCACTTCCCCGCCCCCATGCAACAAACTTGGGTATCGTACGCTCTCCCTCGGAAGGAAAGCAAGTTTTTCCCACTCTTGGGATCGCCGCGGCCTGGTCCCGACTCCTTCCGGTGCGTCAGGTGGGACGAGACTCCTGCGCGTTGGGGACGGTTGGTAGGGTAAGGGCGTGTTGGGAATGGTCCTCGCAGCGGGTAGGGGCACGCGTATGCAGCCTCTTTCTCGGGAACGTCCGAAGCCGCTCATGCCCACGCTCGATGTACCGCAGATTTCCTGGGTACTGACGAATCTGGCTCGGGCGGGCGTCGATCGGGTGTGGGTGAACGCCCACCTCGATCTGGAGCGCTTTTTGGCCCTTGCCGAGCGGGACGCCCGTCACCTCGGTCTGGAGATCATGGTCTCTCATGAAGCCGAGAGGCCGCTCGGCACCGCCGGGGCCCTGCGGCGACTCGCCCACCAGCTCGACGAGACCTTCGTGCTCGCCAGCGCGGATCTGGCCTGTGACTTCGACGTCACCGACTTGATCGAGGCACATCGCAGGGCTGGCGCGGCCGCGACTCTCCTGGGCGTGCCCACCGACGAAGCAGCCGACTTCATCGTGAAGGAGGGTCGGGTGCTGCACCTCACGGATCGCCGAGACACCTCTCGATCGGGGCATCTCTACGGCAACATCGGGATCTTCGAGCCGGGGACCCTCGACTACATTCCCGAAGGAGTGAGCAGTCTCCTTCAGAGCGTGATGATGGGTCTCATGCGCGACGGCGGGGGCATGGCCGCTGTGGAATGGAAGGGCTATTGGCTGAACGTGGGCACGCCATCCGACCATCTCAGGGCGAACCTGGATGCGCTCTCGAGTCTGCGAGACGCCAAGATGGCCTGCAGCGCCGTCAACGATGGATGGGAGCGCTGGGACTCCCTCGCCTACGTGGGTTCCGGGGCTCGGGTACGGGGGGCGGATCTCCGGCACGCGGTGGTGGGCCGGGGAGCCCACGTCGCCCCCGGCACGATTCTGGAGCGCTGTGTCGTCTGGGAGGGAGCCTCCGTTGTGGGGGATGACTACCGGGACGCCGTGATCACTCCCGAGCAAGTGCTTCGAGTCCACGGGCAATGGATCGGGGAGGGTCGCGGATGAAGAGGATGAAGAAGCTCATCAACGAGCCGGATCAGGTCGTGCAGGAAGCCCTGGAGGGAATGGCGGCCGCCCATCCCGATCTGTTGCGAGTGAGCTTTCAGCCGGATTATGTGATCCGGGCGCAGGCGCCCATCTCCGGCAAGGTGGCGGTTGTTTCCGGAGGAGGAAGCGGCCATGAGCCGATGCATGGAGGTTTCGTTGGGGCGGGCATGCTGGATGCGGCCTGTCCCGGCGCTATCTTTACCTCTCCCACCCCGGACCAGATTCTCGAAGCCACCAAAGCCGTCGACGGTGCGGCGGGAGTGCTGTACCTCGTCAAGAACTACACCGGCGATGTGATGAACTTCGAGATGGCCGTGGAGCTCGCTGGGGGAGAAGGCGTGGAAGTCGCCACCGTCCTCATCAATGACGACGTGGCAGTCGAGGACAGCCTTTATACCGCCGGCCGTCGCGGGGTGGGAACAACCGTCCTGGCCGAGAAGATTTGCGGAGCAGCCGCCGAGACGAGGCAATCCCTGCAGGAGGTGGCAGAGATCGGTCGGCGAGTGAATGAGGCGGGGGCCAGCATGGGGATGGCGCTCACCTCTTGTACCGTCCCCCATGTCGGTCGTCCAACCTTCAACCTCGCCCCGGACGAGATGGAGATCGGAATCGGCATCCACGGGGAACCCGGGCGCGCCCGCATGAAGCTTGCGCCTGCCGATGAGATCATGGAGATGCTGATCGAGCCGATCCTCTCCGACCTCCCCTTCGAGGCGGGAGATGAGGTGCTGGCGTTCGTCAACAGCATGGGAGGGACCCCCCTGATCGAGCTCTACCTCGCCTACCGAAAGATTCACCAGATACTTGAAAGCCGCCGGATACGGGTGGTGCGGCGCCTCATCGGCGCCTACGTCACCTCTCTCGACATGGCCGGCTGCTCGATCACGCTTCTCAAGATGGACGAAGAGCTTCTCCGGCTCTGGGACGCCCCGGTTGCGACCCCGGCTCTGCGATGGGGAATGTGAAGCCACCCTTGCCGCCGAAGTATGGGAGGCGGAGATGCTCGTAGATGTCGAGGGGGTCCTCGCCTGGATCAGGCGCGGGGCCGAACTGATCGGACAGAACCGGGATCATCTGACCGATCTCGACGCGGCCATCGGAGATGGCGACCATGGCGTCAACATGGAACGAGGATTCCGAGCCGTCCTCGACCGGCTGGCATCGGACGTCGGGGGAGACATTGGGTCCGTCCTCTCAGCCGTCGGCATGACCCTCCTCTCCACGGTGGGAGGGGCGGGTGGTCCCCTCTACGGAACGTTCTTCCTTCAGTTCGGCGCCGCGACTGCCGGCCGCCAACAGCTCTGTGCGCAGGATTGGGCCGCCGGGGTCCAGGCCGGCGTCCGAGGCGTTCAGAGGCGGGGGCGGGCGGATCTCGGCGATAAGACGATGGTGGATGCCCTGGCGCCTGCCAGCCAGTCCCTGGTGGATGGAGCCGCTTGCGGAGCGCCCCTGGAGGAGCTCCTCTCTCGCGCGGCCGAAGCTGCACGCGAGGGGATGGCGGCCACTATCCCGCTGGTGGCGAGGAAAGGGAGGGCCAGCTATCTGGGGGAACGCAGCGCCGGCCATCAGGACCCGGGAGCGACTTCCTCCTACCTGTTGATGCGCGCGGCCGCGGACGCATTATCGGGGGGAGGGCTTGCCCTCCCCGAGCCCTCCCAAAATCCGGCTGTGACCGATCGACGTTGAACGGGCCGGGGTAGCCAGTCCTCTTCAGCTCCCTCCGGCCCTCGAGACGCCGCATCAGACAATCTTTTGTCGATATGGTTTCCGCAAGCGGCTAGACCTACGAGGAGCGGAGGATGGTTGGGATCGTCATCGTCTCCCACAGCGCTCTCATCTCCAGGGGAGTTTCGCAGCTCGCTCGGGCGATGGGCGGTTCCGGAGTGTGTATCGAGGCGGTGGGAGGCCTCAACGAGGCGGACGATTCCCTGGGAACGGATGCCCGCTCCATCTTCGGAGCCATCGAGCGGATCCGGGGCGACGGGGTCCTGGTCCTGATGGACATCGGGAGCAGCGTGCTCTCGGCCGAATGCGCCCTCGAGATGCTGGCTCCCGAGCGCAGGAAGGAAGTCTTGCTCTGTGACGCCCCGCTTGTCGAGGGGGCGGTTGCGGCTGCCGTAGCAGCTCGCCTCGGCGAGACGCTGGAGCGGGTCGCCGAGCAAGCTCGCCGGGGACTGCATCCCAAGGCCGAGCAACTTGGCGAGACTCTCGACACCGGCCAGGCCATCACCGAGCCCGGTCCCCCGGCCGGGAGGCCGGGGGGCGAGGAGCTCACCCTTCGCTTCGTGGTATCGAACCCTCTTGGCCTTCACGCCAGGCCGGTCGCCCGGCTGATTCATGCGGTCGCCGGCTTCGACGCGGAGATCGACATCGCCAATGTCACCGCCGGGAGGGGGCCGGCCCCTGCCCGCAGCTTCAGCGGCGTTTCCGGCCTCGGCGCGGGAGAGGGCCACGAGATCCTGGTGACCGCCCGGGGGGCGGACGCCTCTCGTGCTCTCAGCGCGCTGACCGAGCTGGCGCGGCGAGGCTTCGGAGACCCAGACCCCACCCCCTCGCCGCCGCTCCAGCCTCCCGAACGTACCGAGAAGGCGCGGGATCGCCGTCTCACCATCGGGCCGGAGACGCCTTGCATGACCGGGCTCGGCGCGTCACCGGGAATCGCCTTTGGGGCCGTTCGCGTTCTCCGATCTCCAGCCTTAGACACGCCGGATCATCCCAGCGACGATGCGGACGGGGAGTGGAAGAAGTTGACCGCCTCCCTCGGGGCCGTACAACGAGAGATCGAGGCGGCTCGCGTCGCCCTCATCGCCGGGGGCCGCGAGGAGGAATCCGGCATCCTCGATGCCCATCTCCTTATCCTCTCCGATGAACAGATCCTCCGAGCTGTCCGCGGTCTCATCTTCGAAGGCGGCGCCGGCGCGCCTCGTTCCTGGAACCTGGTCATGGAGAGGGTGGTCGCAGCACATCGGGGGATGGAGGTCGCCTACCTTCGATCCAGAGCGGAGGACATAGCCGGGCTGGCCCGGCGAGTACTCGAGCATCTCGTGGGAGCGGCCTCTACCCGGGTGCTTTCCGGGTCCGGCATCGTCGTTGCCTCAACGCTCGCCCCTGACCAGATCCCGGCCCTTGACCTCAGCCTCATTCAGGGCATCGCCACTGCTCATGGCGGGCCGACCTCGCACAGCGCCATCCTCGCCCGCTCGCTGGGAGTACCGGCAGTCGTGGGTCTTGGGGAAGCGATCTTCGAACTTGGCGAGGGAACACCCATCCTGATCGACGGGAATCGAGGGCTTGCCTATCCGGACCCGGCTCGCGAGCTCGTGGAAGGGTATCGGCCCCGGACTCGGCACCGGGAAGATGGCGTCCTTCAGTCGCAGCGTCGAAGTCTCGAGCCGGCGGTTACCACGGATGGCCAGCGGATACGGGTGCTCGCCAACATCGGAAGTCTCCAGGAACTATCCTCGGTCCTTGCGGCCGGAGCAGAAGGCGTCGGGCTGCTTCGTACCGAGTTCCTCTTCCTCGGACGGGAGTCTCTGCCCACCGAGGAAGAGCAGGAGGCTGTTTATCTCCAGGTCGCCGAAGCTCTCGAAGGGCGGCCCCTGGTGCTTCGCACCTTCGATCTGGGCGGAGACAAGCAGGCTCGGGCCCTCTCCACATCGTCGGAGTCCAATCCCGCCCTCGGGCTGCGGGGGATTCGCCTCGCTCTGGCCCGGCCGGCAGTTCTGGCCACCCAGCTCCGGGCCGCCTTGAAGGTGGGAAGCCGCTTTCCGCTCAGGATCACGTTCCCGATGGTGGCCAGCCTCGACGAATATCGATCGGCGAGGGCCATCCTCGAGCGCGAGAAGGAGGCGCTCGGTGGAGCCGGAATGCGCTTCAGCGCCGGGATCGGGGTGGGCGTGATGGTCGAGATCCCCTCGGCTGCCCTTGTGGCGGATCACTTCGGGTCGGAAGTCGATTTCTTTTCTCTGGGGACCAACGATCTGTGCCAGTACGTCATGGCTGCCGACCGGGAGAACCGAGAGGTGGCGGCCCTGGCCGACGCCCTCCATCCCGCCGTGCTCCGGCTCATCGGACAGGTTACAGAGGCTGCCCGGGTGCACGGTCGACCGGTGGCAGCCTGCGGAGAGCATGCTCGCGACCCGCTCGCGATTCCGCTCCTGGTCGGATTGGGCGTCGAGGAGCTCAGCTCGGCGCCCCAAGCCATCCCCCGGGTGAAGGATGTCATCCGGGCACTGGATGCTTCCCCGCTCCGAAGTCTGGCCCAGGAGGCCCTCGAGCTCGATTCCGGAGCCGAGGTCCGCCGCCTCGTAAGGGAGCGGCTCGGAATGGAGGTTGATGTTATTGAGGAGGAATCGGGCTCATGAGGGGGGCCAGGGGAAGGCAAGCCCTCCCCTGGCTAAATTTAGGGGCTCTTAGGGGCTGACTTCGGAGGAGGACCGGCTTTTCGCAGAAGCTGCAGGTTCGGCTTTCGAGCAA
>JBOGWM010000111.1:0-17240 GCA_050693695.1 Actinomycetota bacterium | reverse complement strand
GGCCCCCACCGCATTGATGTGCGTGCCCGGGGACAGTGCCTCGTCGGGGATGATGGGCGCCGTGGAAGGGGTGGTCGTGCAGATCACCTCGGCCGAGGCCGCCTGGGTCGCCTCCTCGACTCCCCGGATCTCCACGCCGGGGAACTCCGTCCGCAGCTCCCTGATGAGCCGGTCCCGGCGTTGCCGGTCGAAGGCGGGAGCCCACACCAGCGTTCGGGAGATGCGGTTCATCACTTCCGCCATCGCCTCGAGCTGGAATTGGGCCTGCACTCCTGCCCCAACCAACCCGACGGTCATCGCGTCCGCCCTGGCGAGATAGCGTGTGGCCACCGCCGAGGCGGCGCCGGTGCGCAGCGCGGTGAGATAGGTGGCGGCCAGAATGGCCAGGGGCATCCCCGTCTCCTGAGAGGCGAGGATATAGGTTCCCACCACCGCGGGGAGGCCTTGCCCCGGGTTCCGCGGATGGGAGTTGACCACCTTGACGCCCGCCCATTCCGAACCCAAAGTGGCCGGCATCACGCGCAGGTCTCCCTCGGATTGGGGAAACCCGAGATAGAGCTTGGCAGGCATCTCGGCTCGGCCCGCGGCAAACTCCCGAAAAGCCGCCTCCACGGCTTCGATGGCATCGGCCATCGATAGCACGCTTCGGACTTCCGCCTCGTCGAGCAGAAGGGTCCGAACGCGCTCCAGTTTGCCGGCTGATCGCTCCTTCAGGTTATTTCAGCTCCACGCTGGCCCCAGCGCCTTCGAGCTGGGCCTTGGCCTTCTCCGCGCCTTCCTTGTTCACCTTCTCCAAGACGACCTTGGGAGCGGTATCGACGAGATCCTTCGCCTCCTTGAGTCCCAGCGCCGTCAGGGCCCGAACCTCCTTGATCACCTGGATCTTCTTCTCACCGACTTGGACCAGAACCACATCGAACTCGTCCTTCTCCTCTTCCACCTCCGCGGCAGGCGGGCCCCCGGGAATCCCCGCGACCGCCGTAACCGTTGGAGGAGTCGCACTAACCTCGAACTTTTCCTCGAAGGCTTTCACGAATTCCGAGAGCTCCAGGATGGTCATGTGGCCGATCACATCCAGCAACTCTGCGGTGGACATCTTCGCCATTGCTCTTCCTCCTCGTCTCTAGCGGGGAGAGGGCAGGCCCTCCCCCCGGCCCCTCTCCTCCAATTTCTCCCGATAGGCTGCCATGGCGTATCCGAGGCTGCGCAAGGGGGCCGTGACCAGGAAGAGCACCTTGCGCAAGGACGCCTGGAAGGCTCCCGCGAGTTCCGCCAACAGCACGTCCCGAGGCTTGGTGCGGGCCAGCGCCTGTGCATCCTCGGCGTCGAGCACTCTTCCCTCGAGCAGGCCCCCCTTGACCACCAACGCCGGGTACTTCTTCACCATCTCATCCAGGCTCTTGGCCGCCGCGACCGGATCTCCCCGAACGAACGCGATCGCGGTTGGTCCTTCCAGCAAGGGAAGCAGGCTGTCGAGCCGAGCCTCACGGGCAGCGAGACGGGCCAGCGTGTTCTTCACCACCTTGAAATCTGTCTCCGAGCTCCGAAGGGATCGGCGAAGCTCTCTCATCTCCTCGACCTTGAGCCCTCGGAACTCGGTGAGCAACGCCGCGGACGAATCCTCGAGCCGCCGCCTGATCTCCCCCACCACCTCGATCTTCTCGGAACTGGCCATCACTCTCACCCCTTCAAAAGCAAAAAGCCCGCCATACGACGGCAGGCCATAGGCAGACGTACAACGTCTTCGACCTCGGCAGGCGCCCCACTCCTATCGAATCGGGGCTCTTAGAGCCATCAGGCTACCTGCTGTCTCCGGCAACAAGCAGACTACCGCGCCACCTGGCCTCGGTCAACCGATCCGGGACAGGGTGAGACTCGCTGCTCGCGCCTCGCGATCGGGGCGCAGGGCCGTTCTTTAGGATCTGGCCGGCGCCGGTTGTTCCAGTTCCAGGTCGGAGAGGTTGACCTCTTTCGCCTGGGCGGGATCGATTCGAACTCCCGGGCCCATGCTCGAGGCGACGGTGAGCGACCGTAAATACTTCCCCTTGGCGGCGGCCGGCTTTGCCCGGACCACCTCCTCGATCACCGCGAGATAGTTCTCGGCGAGGGCCGGGAGAGGAAAGGAAGCTTTCCCGATCACCGAATGAACGTTTCCCTGGCGATCGGTCCGGAACTCGATCTTGCCCGCCTTCACCTCCTGGACCACCCGCGACACATCGGGCGTGACCGTGCCGGACTTCGGGTTTGGCATCAATCCTCGGGGGCCCAGGATCCGCCCGAGTTTTCCCACTGTGGGCATCATATCGGGAGTGGCGATGGCCACGTCGAAGTCGGTCCATCCCTTCTGGATCCTCTCGGCCAGAGCTTGGTCCCCGACCTCATCCGCCCCCGCCTCCCGGGCCTCACGGGCCTTGTCCCCCTGAGCGAAGACCACCACTCGAACCTGTTTGCCCGTGCCCTTTGGGAGCCCGACGGTCCCGCGCACCTGCTGATCCGCCTTGCGAGGGTCGACTCCCAGGCGCATGGAAAGCTCGACGGTCTCGTCGAAGCGGGCACCGGCCATCTGCTTGGCGAGGGCGAGCGCCTCTGCCGGTGAGTGGAACCTCTGACGGTCATATGACTGCGTTGCCCGAAGATACCTCTTGCCTCTCTCTGCCATCACGCCTCCGGTAATGCTCTCGGGTCTTTAGGCCTCGACGACGATGCCCATCGAGCGCGCGGTGCCCTCGATGATCTTCATCGCCTGATCGACGTCGTCGGCATTCAGGTCGGCAAGCTTGAGAGCTGCGATGCGACGGATCTCGTCTGATCCCACCTTCCCGATCTTGCTCCGGCCGGCCTCCGCCGAGCCCTTCTCGACCCTGGCAGCTTGCTTCAGCAAGACCGAAGCCGGCGGGGTCTTCAAAACGAAATCGAAGCTACGGTCGTCATAGACCGTGATCTGCACGGGGACGATGGTCCCCTGTTGGGTGGCGGTCCGATCGTTGTAGGAGCGGCAGAACTCCATGATGTTGACGCCGTGAGGACCGAGGGCCGTTCCGACCGGGGGTGCCGGGGTGGCCTGGCCCGCGGGAATCTGGAGCTTCACGATCGCCTGGATCTTCCTCCTCCGGCGGGGGGCGCCAGTTGCCATGATCTCTTCCTCGCTCCGTTCCGATCGAGCCGGCTACAGCTTGGTTACCTGTTCGAAGGACAGCTCTACCGGCGTCTCGCGCCCGAAGATGTTGACCAATACCTTGAGCTTGGACTGATCCACGTTGATCTCGGAGATCGAACCCGTGAAGTTGGCGAACGGTCCGATCACCACCCGAACGCTCTCCCCTTCCTCGAACTCCAGGCGGGGCTTGAGCTTCTCCACCGGTTTCACCTGAAGGATCTTGTCCACCTCTTTCGCCGCGAGCGGGGTGGGCTTCGCCCCCGAGCCGACGAACCCGGTCACCCCGGGGGTGTTGCGGACCACATACCAGGAATCATCATCCATGGCCATCCGCACCAGGAGATAACCGGGAAAGACCTTTTTCTGTACAACTTGCTTCTTTCCCGACTTGAATTCGATCACGTCTTCCAGAGGGATCACGACCTCGAAGATCTTGTCCTCCATGTTCATGGACCGAGCCCTGGTCTCGAGGTTCACCCTCACCTTGTTCTCGTAGCCGGCGTAGGTATGGACCACGAACCAATCGCCCGGCCGCTCCCCTGCGGGGACATATCCCTCCTCCTTGCCGACCTTTTCCTCTTCGGCCTGCCCCGCTTCCCATTCCGGCTCAGCTTCGGCCAGAGCGCCGTTAGATGCCTCAGGGAGCTCCCCGACGTCCTGCGGTTCGGTCACTGCAGTCGCGCCTGTGGCCCGGCCCACTGTCTCCTCTCCTTCCAACGCCTAATTGCCCCCCGAGATGACCTTCACTATCCCTTTGGTGAAAACGTAGTCAAGCCCGCCGATGATCAGCATGAAAAAGGTGACCGAGACCAGCACGACGACCGTGTAGGTCAAGACCTCCCCACGACTCGGCCAGGTGACCCGCCCCAGCTCTCCACGGACCTCCCTCACGAAGTCGAGAGGCTTGGTCCGCTTCCTGCTGGCCACGGTCGGACGCGCCGGACGGTCGGCGGAGCGCTCCTGTTTCTTCAACATCCTCTTTATCTCTCGGTTCATGGCTGCTCCCAGTCTCCTGGGGTCTTTGGCTGCGAGCGAGTTCGAGCCGAACTGCCCAACCCCCCCAATCTCGCAGGCCCGGAGGGACTCGAACCCCCAGCCCCCGGTTTTGGAGACCGGTGCTCTGCCAGTTGAGCTACGGGCCTCTGCGGTCATGACTCATCGGGCCCGCCATGGCCGTGCTCAGTATAGAGGAAGGACTTCCGATAGAGAGGAAGGACTTCCGATTGTTGAGCCGCCACCCTCGAGCCGACCTCATGAGAAGAGGTATTCGTCTCTTTTAAGGGTACTCGTTCCCGGCCATCCTTCACCCGTCATGCCCTGACCCCCCATGGCTCGCATGGATGGACGCCAGAAGTTGACAATGGCCAGATCAGCAGTTTAGAGTCCTCATATCGAGACGGAGCTGAATCGTAACTGTAGGCAGGCGGTACGTAACTTTGGGGGGCACGCAACAACCGAGGGCGCTTTCTCAGCGCCCTCGGTTGTTTCAATTTCGGTCGACGATCGAGACGACCTAAAACTAAGCAGGCCCGGCGAACTTGCTCCTGATCTCATGGAGCACTCCCGCCACGAGCACCGCCGTCACCGGGAGGCTCGGAGACTTAGGCGTGAGCGAGCCCGGTACGAAGCTTTCGGCGAAGGGCATTCCGGCGGCGGCGGACTCGGATGGCCACAACCCCCGCCACACCGGCCACGAGCAGGGCCCCGCCGGCCAGAGCAACCCGGGGATCGGCAAGCTGGGCAGCTCGGCGAGGAAGAGCGCGGCCCGAGCGAGCCCGATTCGAGACCATGTCGATGAGGGTGGGGAGCAGCCAGGAGGGAGGCTCCATGGGGTCTTGCGCCAGAGAGGCCAGGCGGAGACCGAGCTCCTGGAAGCAAGCGAGATCCGTCCGACAGCCCGAGCAGACGGAAAGATGCCCTTCCACCAGGGCGTCGTGGGCCTCGCCCGACCGCTCTTCGTAAGCCGCCAGGCGCTCCCGGACCTCAGCGCAGTTCATTGCCTCTCATCCTTCACCTTCCGTCCTGGATGCGAGGTTCGCAACTCTCGGCGAATGCGGCTCGTGTCGTGCGAGAGCGGCGACAGCTCCCGAATGCCCTTCGACCTCTGCTTCGAATCTTCTCCACCTTCCTCGTAGAGCATCTCCTTGAGACGCCGCCGGGCCCTGAACAGCCTCACTTTTGCGGCTCCTTCCGAGATCCCGAGCTGACTTCCGATCTCCGCCAGGGGAAGTCCATAGATGTCCTTGGCGACGATCACGGTCCGGTAGCCGACCGGTAGGGTCAGAAGGGCCCGGTCGAGGCGCTCCCGCTGGAGCTTTCGATCCAGCGCGTTGGCCGGGTCCGCCGAAGGGGGGGCGGGCCAGTCCCGTATGCCTTCCGGTTCCAGAGGCTCCTCGAGGCGACGGGCTCGGGTGCGCAAGCGAGTGATCGCCACGCTCGAGGTCACCCGGTACAGCCACGTCGAGAACTTCGCCTCCCCCCGGAAGGACCGGATCGAGCGCAACAGCCTGATATAGGTCTCCTGCGACACCTCGGCCGCGTCGTCACGGTTGCCGGTCAGCCGCATTGCCAGGCCATACACCTCCCGATGCGTCAGCCGGACGAGCTCTTCGAACGCCTCTCGCTCCCCCTTGCGACACCTCTCGATAACAGTCGTGGGAACGTCCAATGATTTCCTTGCTGTCTAGACGTCGCCGGACCCTGGAAGGTTACAGCCCCCGAACTCGTACCGTGGGCGAGTGTCAGGAGCGAACGATGCCCCCGCCCACCACCAGGACATGACCCGAGATGTAATCGGAGTCTTCCGAGGCGAGAAAGAGATGGGCTCTGGCAACATCCTCGGGAGCCCCCGCGTACCCCAGGGGAATCATCATCATGGCCAGGCTCCGAATGCCCTCGGGGAGCCCCAGGTCGGGATCCTCGGAGCGCTCCTTGGGAGCGGTGAGACGGGTCTCGATGAAGCCGGGGGCGAGGGCGTTCACATTGATGTGGAACCTCCCCAACTCGACGCACAGGCTGCGAGCGAGCCCAACCAGCGCCATCTTCGCCGTGGTGTAGTTGGTCTGCCCGGCGTTACCCGCCAGGGCCGCCGTGGAGGTCGTGAAGGTGATCTTGCGATGGTAGGCAGGTGCGCCGCCGGCGGCCAGCTCCGCCTTGGCCGCCTCGCGCATGTGGCCCACAGCCGCTCGGGTGCAGTGGAAGGCGGTCCGCAGGTTCGTATCCAGGACGAAGCTCCAGAGGTCATCGGTCATGTTGTGAAACGTCCTGTCCCGGGTGATCCCCGCATTATTGATCAGGATGTCCAGCTTCCCGAACGCTTCCAGGGTCTCCTGCACGAGGTCGTCAGCGTCCTGGGGATCCACGCTGTTGTGCGTGGAGAGCTGCGCTATCCCCCCCGCCCGCGTGATCCCCTCCGCCACCTCCGCCGCGGGGTCGGCGTCCACATCGTTGACCACCACGGTCGCTCCCTCACGGGAGAACAACCGGGCGGTGGCGGCGCCGATACCCCGCCCGGCGCCGGTGATGATCGCCACCCGCCCATCGAGCCGACCCATGCGATGACCCTGGAAGTTAGACGAGCGCGCTGCGCGCCTAGCGCGTCTCTCGGTGGGTTGTATGGCCCCGGCACCAGCGGCAATACTTCTTGATCTCGAAGCGCCCGGTTTGCTTCTGCCGATTCTTGGTGGTGATGTAGTTCCTCCGCCTGCACTCGGTGCAGGCCAGAATGACGTGGGGTCGCTTGTCGGTGGCGGTCATCGGTGGTCCCGTCTTCTTTTACTTCAGGATCTTGGTGACCCGGCCGGCGCCGACGGTTCGCCCTCCTTCTCGGATGGCGAAGCGGAGCCCCTCCTCCATCGCGATCGGCTGGATCAGGTCCACGTGAAGCGCGGCGTTGTCACCCGGCATGACCATCTCGGTCCCCTCCGGCAGGGTAACCGTTCCCGTAACGTCGGTGGTACGGAAATAGAATTGGGGCCGGTAATTCTTGAAGAAGGGGGTGTGTCGCCCTCCCTCGTCCTTTGCCAGGACGTACACCTGGGCCTCGAAATCGGTGTGGGGCGTGATGCTCTTGGGAGCCGCCAGCACCTGCCCGCGCTCCACCTCGTCCTTATTCACTCCCCGCAACAGCGCTCCGACGTTGTCGCCCGCAACGCCCTCGTCGAGGAGCTTGCGAAACATCTCCACGCCGGTGACGACCGCCTTGCGGGTGTTGCGAAGACCGACGATCTCTATCTCCTCGGAGACCTTGACCTTCCCGCGCTCCACCCGGCCGGTCACCACCGTGCCCCGTCCCGTGATGGAGAAGACATCCTCGATCGGCATGAGGAACGGCTGGTCGACATCCCGGGGAGGCTCCGGGATGTAGGTATCGACCGCTTCCATCAGCTCCAGGATGCCCTTTTTCGCCTCCTCATCCCCCTCCAGGGCCTTGAGAGCGGAGAGTCGGACCACCGGGATATCGTAGCCCGGGAACTCGTACTCGTAGGAGCCGAGGAGCTCTCGCACCTCCAGCTCCACCAGATCGAGGATCTCCGGGTCATCCACCATGTCCACCTTGTTCATCGCCACCACGATGTAGGGAACCCCCACCTGGCGGGCAAGGAGCACGTGCTCGCGCGTCTGGAGCATCGGGCCATCGTTGGCCGAAACGACGAGGATGGCGCCGTCCATCTGGGCGGCCCCGGTGATCATGTTCTTGATGTAGTCGGCGTGGCCCGGACAGTCCACGTGGGCATAGTGGCGCTTGTCGGTCTGATACTCCACGTGGGCGATCGCAATCGTGATACCTCGGGCCTTTTCCTCGGGAGCCTTGTCGATCTGATCAAAGGGGGTAAAGTCGGCCAACCCCCGCTCTGCGAGCACCTTCGTGATCGCGGCGGTCAAGGTGGTCTTGCCATGGTCGATGTGACCGATGGTCCCGATGTTGAGGTGGGGCTTGGTCCGCTCGAACTTCTTCTTCGCCATCTTCGTTCTACCTCCTGGCCCTGCTCACAGTCGAAATTACATAATCCTCAGGCAGCGGCGGAAAGGGCGCGTCCCACCGGCCTCGTGCTCCTGCCCACGTAGCGGCGGGCGGATTCGAACCGCCGACACAGCGATTATGAGCCGCTTGCTCTGCCACTGAGCTACGCCGCTCGATGGTATCAATTCTTGTAGACTCACGATCCGATTCGCTCTCCTGCCCCTTTGTTTCCGAAGGTTCGCACCTTTCGGCGGACGAAGCCCGGTACCTCCCGACAGCGGCGCCACCCCCGGAGCCCCCTCGCGGAATCGAACCGCGGACACCGGCCTTACCATGGCCGTGCTCTGCCGACTGAGCTAAGGGGGCACCCGAGCCAATGATAGCCTCAGCACCGGGATTCATGAATCGCAGCCCGCCCCAGCCGGCATCGGACAACCGGCGTCGAAATCCGAGGCCGGGACCGGCGCTGGCTCATAATTGGAGTTAGCCTGGGTCAAAATATGCCATCGGCGGCGCCTCTCTTGCGAGGATCGGAATCCGAGATCCGGCGGAGATGGAGAGATCGTGCGGGCTCGGGAGGTCGGTTGCCATGACCGGATCGAGGAAGGAAGAGAAAAATATGGTACGGCCTGGAAGGAAGGTGACGGCATCGGGATGGCGGGTTCCCCGGGATCGGGTAGCAGCGATCCTCGGGGTGGCTCTGGTGGCCCTCTCCCTCGGCCCGCTCGGCCCGCTCGGCCCTCCGGGCGTCTCGGCCGTCTCCGGCAACCTGAACGTGGAACCGGAGACGGCGGAGCTCACCGTCGGGACGCCGCATGAGCTGGTCGCCTCGCTCGGTCTGGCCCCGGTGACCGGCGACGTCCTGATCGATTTCGAGGTCGAGTCGGGACCCAACGATGCGGACGGCGACACCCCCGAGAAGCCCGACGGAACCTGTACCATCCCCCAGGCCCTCCCCGCCGGAGAGACTCCCTCCTGCAAGGTGCAGTTTCAGGGCGCCAAGGCGGGGACAGATCTCATCCGCGCCTGGATCGACGCCGACGGCAAGGACGAGACGGTGGAGGCCGACAAGGAGGAGCCGAGACAGGACCCTCAAGCCGGAGACGACACTACCGATCTCGTCGAGGTGACGTGGAAGCTTCCGCCGTCCACCCCGAGCAAGATCACGATGGATCCCCCGTCCGCCATCAATCGGGTGGACACTCCTTACACCGTCAGCGCAATCGTCCTCGATCAGTCCGATCGCCCGATGCCCGACGGCGCCGAGGTGAGCTTCAAGGCGTCGGGGACCGGGGCGGAGAAGCCGGGCTCCGAGGTGGTGACCACGAAGGAGGGCAAGGCCACCTTCACCTTCACCTCATCCAAGCCGGGCACCTCGACGATCACCGCCATCGTGGGAAAGAACCGAAAGGCGACGGCCAAAGCGATCTGGGCAGGCGACCCATCCAAGCTGACGATCTCGCCCTCGAGCGCGACCAATGCCACCGGGGCCACCCACACGGTGACCGTGACGGTGAGGGATGCAGCGGATAATCCCGTGGTGGACGGCACCCGGGTCGACTTCGCCGTCTCGGGTACGGGAGCGGAATCGCCTCCATCGGCCAGCGTGACCACGAAGGAGGGCAAGGCCACCTTCGCTTTCACCTCGTCCGAGCCCGGCACCTCGACGATCACCGCCACAGCCGGTGAGGCCAAGGACACCGCCACGGTCACCTGGGAGAAACCGGTCGCGACCAAGCTCACCCTGTCCCCGAGCTCCGCCGCCAAGAGGACCGGTGAATCGCACTCGGTGCTCGCCAATGTCAAGGATCAGTTCGGAAACAATCTCCCGGGAGTGAGAGTGCGCTTCAGCGTGACCGGGGCCAACCAGGTACCCCCGAGCTCCGCGGTGACGCCGGCCAACGGCAACGTCGAGCTGACCTATGTGGGAAGCAACCCGGGCAACGACACCATCACCGCCTTCGTGGACTCCAACATGAACGGCGCCAGGGATAGCGACGAGCCCCAGGAGGACACCAGAGTTAGCTGGTCCTGATCGCACAGCCGGGGCCAATCACCCGGCTGGGAGAGTTGCTCTCTCACCCGCTAAACTTCCGTGCGTGGGTCGCCTTCTTCTGGCTCTGGCGTTGATGGTCGCAGGCGCGTGCGGCGGGCCGAAGGCATCCCCCAGCTCCTCGGCCGACGAGCTGAGCTGGAAGTCTCTCGCTCCCGCCCTCTCCAAGCGGACGGAGGTTGCCGCAGCGGCCCTGGATGGGCGGATCCACCTCATGGGGGGATTCATCCCGAGCGGCGAGCCGACCCGGGTCGTCGAGATCTATGAGACGGCTACCGATCGGTGGGCAACCGGTCCGACTCTTCCGTCCGCGGTCCACCATGCCATGGCCGCATCGCGGGAGACAGCCGTGTATCTCTTCGGCGGATACCCGGGGCGGGCCCTGGCCGGCGCCACCGACCGGGCCTTGAGCCTGGAGAGAGATCGGTGGGTGGAGCTTCCCCCCATGCCGGAGGGCCGCGCGGCCGCAGGCGCGGCGGTGCTGGGGGACAAGGTCTACGTGGTGGGTGGGGTCGGGCCGCTCGGCCTGCTGGGCTCCTCCACCCTGGTGTTCGATATCAAAGCCAGGCGTTGGTCGAGCGCGCCGGGACTGAGCGTGCCCAGAGAGCATCTGGGAGTGGCCTCCGACGCCACGCGCGTCTACGCGCTCGGGGGCCGGACCGAGCAGGGTAATCTGGCCAGCGCGGAGGCCTTCGATCCCTCGACCGGGAGATGGACCACTCTCGCGGACATGCCCACCGCCCGCGGGGGGATCGCCGCGGCGGTCACGGGGAATGGACTGGTGGTCGTTCCCGGCGGCGAGCAGTCCGCAGGCACCTTCGAAGAGGTCGAGGCCTTCGACATCGCGGAGAGACGCTGGCGATCGCTTCCGTCCCTGCCCACTCCTCGCCATGGTCTGGGCGTGGCGGCGGTGGAGACCGTGGTGTACGTGATCCAAGGAGGCCCCAAACCAGGATTTTCCTTCTCCGACGCCAATGAGTCACTCGATCTACGACCCTTGAAACAGAGCCAGCTTCGCGCGGAACGTAGTCAGGCTACGCCAAACTGACTATTGGGTTCATCGCTCACCGGCTTTATAATCGGTACCTGGGAGGATTTTTCATGAGTAACGAAACGGCTGTGGGGTTCCTGGGGCTCTTCGTCATCCTGTTTTTCTTGCTCAAGAAGGATTCGCAGAGGAAATTCTTGATTCGGGCATCACTTATCTTGTTGGCCATCTTCGCTCTGCGCTCCCCCGAGAGCGCCGCAGACAGCATAGAGTCGGGCGCCAGCGCCACCATGGGCGTTCTGGGTAAGTTGGCCGACACTATAGGGAGGTTCATAACAGGCCTCGCCGGCTAAGGCCCTGCGGCCCGCTCGCTTTGTTGCTCGTCGCATTGCGTGCTTAGCACGCGACGCTCCTCGCGCCTCGCGAGCGGGCCGCAGGGATCTGTGTCCGGTCCGTCTCTTCGCGCCCTCTTCAGATCGGCTCGCAGGTGGGAAGGGTGAGGGTTACCTCACGGAGCACGGTGGACGATGCGACGTTGCTGGGTCGGAGATAGGGAAAGTCGTTGTTCGTCACCTCGAGACGCAGACGGTGGTTGGGCCGGAGCCTCCAGGCATTCCCGTGGAGCGGTACGGTGACATCCAGGTCGCTCCCCACGCCGAGATAGCGGAACACCCCCCGGTCGACCAGATATTCACCGCCGTCGGGACTCCGGTCCCACAGGCGCACCGCATATGGGACGTCACTGCCGAGGACGGTTCCTCGAAGCCGCACCGAGCCGAGGCCGCAGATGGTGCGAGAGCCCGCCTCGGAGGGGAACAGGGCGCTTTCGGGGACCTCGTAGAGCGCGGCGTCCCCGATGAGAGGACCGGCAATGCGCTGCAGCGGTCCGCTGAGTCCTGCCAGCAACTCCAGCCCCTCCCCCCCTCCGGTGGCGAGGATGGGATCGGCCCGGAGATCGCCCGGAGTCGGAATCGGGACCGATGAGATGACCTTTCCCTGGTCCGAGAATCGGGCGGTGATATGGCCTCGCATCATGTCCTCGATCTCGGCCACACGGAAGACCGCAGAGCGTTCGAAGCGCTCGCCCGGAGGAGCCGTGACGGCCGAGGCGACATCCAGAGCGGGGGCCGGCCCGGAGTCGAGAAGGTAATGACGGAGCCAATCCCGGATCATCTCGAAGATGAAGGTCTGCTCATCGACATCCTGGAGGCGAGCCCGCGGGTGACCGGTGTTGCCGAGGTAGACCTTGAGCGGGTACCGGGCGCCGCACTGGCGATCCACCACATCCCGGAAACGCAGGACCTCGTGGGCGGTGAAGAGATCGTCGGTCCATCCCTGGAGCCAGAAGATGGGGACGGGCTCACCCCTGCAGTAGTCCTGGTACGCCGGGGATCGGTCGAGTGACAGGGTCTCGAGAAACTGCTTGCCGAACCCGGCCAAGGGGGGAAAGAACGCCCCCGTCGCGGGGTCCTGGTACGGGCCCCCTCCCATTGCGTAGGAGAAGTACTGGGGTATGAAGGGGGGGTAATTGGAGAAGTTGTAGCGGGGATCGGTCCGGAACCCCAGCCAGAACATGTAGGAGAGATAGGAAAACTTCGGCACGCCGAGGATGTACCCGGGCTCGCCGGAGGCGGCGTGGAGGCGGCCGTTCGGCGCCAGGGAATACACGAGATCGCTCCAGGCGGCAACGGGAACCGCCGTCGCCAGCTCGCAGGTATCGGGGCCGCACGGCCAGCTTCTCAGGGCCGACTGGGCGAGCATGAGGGACTGCCCGCCCCCGTAAGAGGTTCCGGTCACCCCGATCTTCTTGCGGTTGAACGAGAAGGAGGGGAGGACGGCGAAGGCGGTCCCCTCGACCACCTGGCGGACGAGGTTCTGGATATCCCGGACTTCGAAGTCCTCATCACCGAGCTGCATATCGCCGAAGGAGTCGCCCGAGCCCCGGGCAGAGTAGCGGAGGAGCGCGACTGCCTCGTTGATGACCAGGGCGTCATCGTTGGGGCTCCCCTTGCCGCCGCCAAAGCCGTGAAGCTGCACGAGCAGGGGGAAAGGTCCCTTCCCGGGTGGGATCGCAAGCGAGAGGTCCAATGCGACGTCGTACTTGCCCGAGGGGTCCCCCGGGACCCGGCTCACGAGGAAGCCGTCGCACAACCGGGACCCAACGGGTGGTCCGTCTTTGGAGATCTGGACATCGATGGCGGGTCTCAAGGCGGACCCCGTCCCCGGATCGGCGCTCCGCCCCAGCATCGGGTGGGGAGAGCAGACCAGGGGAACCGGAGCTCCGGAACGGGCATCGTCGTCGTTCTCCACGAGGAGATCCGCGCCGGCGGGAGCGCTGAGACTGAGGAGGAGGGCCGCTGCCAGCAAGCCAAGGAGCCCACGAGCAACGTAGCCGCGCCGACCGCTCAACCAAGCGCTCATCCATTCCCCCTACCCGCAACGCCTCCCGCAAGGGTACGCAATTTCCCCTGATACCCAGGCTGAGTAGAGCGGAGGCGTGCCTCCGGCGTCGGTTGATCACCTGGTGATCTGCTCACCTGGCCATCATGGACGACCAGGCTGGGATTTCCCAGTTATCGGCGATCTTGCTCTCACCGGCTGGCGGACGCGAGCCTATGCGTGGGTTCGTTCTTTTCATCACCTCTCTCTCATCTAGCCGGTGCCCACGCTGCTGGGCACGAGAATACGGGAACTAGCGCCGTCAGCAGCGCGAGCATCACATGCCGCCGTCGCCCGACGCCGACGGGGAATCAAAGTGTCCATGCAAGTCCTCCTTTCGCTCCAGGGCAAGCCCCTTGACCCACCTCAAGCCGAGGACTAGCTACTGTGGAGGTTCGGAGCTAGACAAAAGCAACTGTTCAGGTCCTCGGGACAAGATTTTTGGCACCTTAAAACTTGCGAGGGATGAGACAGGGCGACGACCTTCGACTGCTGTATGAACCATCCCTACCTTGGCAACATTGCATATCAAACATAATGATCATTGGAGGTCTGAGGGTTGGCGCAATCAAGCCAGAATTTGGCGTCCGTTGTCTCTTGACTGTGAAGGTCATCGGCACAGAGAATTTCCTAAAAGTTTTCTAAAAGTTTCCTAAAGTTTCAAGAACCTCAGCGGCCTCGCCCAACGTCGCGTTGGGTTATGCGCCATGAATATCGATTTGTTTCGGAACGGGAGAGGGCAGGATCGATAAGGCTCAACCCAATGGGAAGCTTCTGGTGGGCTCCAATGGACGGTCCTTCACTCCAGCGTTCCGACATGCGGCAACCGGCGGCGAGATTTAAGAAGATTGTAGAGGTTAGAGAGGACTGAGACGAAGCTACTAGGGGGGCTGGTGGATCAGCAGCGCTGTGAGCGTTCTTCAGCCACTGAGCGGCTGCCGGCTGAAACGGGCGAGCCAAGGTGGGGGCAGGAGCTCTTCGCCCGGCATCTCGATCTCTCGCTGAACCTCATGGGGATCGTCGGATTCGATGGATACCTCAGGCGGTTCAATCCTGCTTACCGGGGCGTGCTCGGATGGACAGAAGAGGAGCTGCTCTCCCGGCCCTACCTCGGCCTGGTCCATCCCGAGGATCAGGATCGCATGCTCGCAGCGCTCAAGAAACTGGTGAGCAGCGAGGAGGCGTTTCAAGTTCGGCTCATGTGCAAAGACGGGGGCTGCCGTTGGTTCCTGATGAGCGTCGAGCCGGTCCCCGAGGAGCGGTTGATCTACGCGGTGGCGATCGACATCACGGATTACAAGTACACGGAGGAAGCGCTGCGGGCAGAGCTCGAGCACTTCGCCGTTATCAATGACCGTCGGCGTATCGCTCAGGAGCTCCACGACGACATCGTCCAGTCGCTCTTTGCGGTGGGAATGACCCTTCGGGCGGCGATGCAGACCGCATCCGATCCGCAGACGGTCAGTACGTGGCTGGGAGAAGCCGTGGATGAGATCGACCGGGTTGTAAAGGATCTCCGGAGCTATATCTTCGGACTCAGACCTGACCCCCCGGGGGCGTGGAAGCTGAACCGTTCCCTTCGGGAGGTAGTGAAGTGCTGGAACGCGTCTTCGACCCGAATTGAGCTCGAGATCGATTCGGAAGCCGCATCTCTCGCCGAGCAGTGGACCGCCGACATCCTACAGATCGCTCGAGAGGCCGTCTCGAACGCCGTACAACACTCAAATGCTAAACATATTACGATTCGTCTGATCATTCTTGAAGGTGAAATCCTCCTCGAGGTCCTCGACGATGGGAGGGGGTTCAATCGTAGCCAGGTCTGCAGGAAGGGCTGCGGTATCTCGGGCTTGCAAGCTCGAGCAGAGGCTATGCAGGGAAGGCTCGATATTCTCTCGGACATCGGTCTTGGAACCCGGATTCGGCTCCGCCTACCGGCCTATGGAATGCGCTCTTCGGAGCGACCGATAACATGAGCGAGCGACCGATCCGCGTCCTCATCGTCGACGATCATCCGGTGGTGCGGCAAGGCCTTCGGCAACTGCTCCAGTCGGAGGGGATCGCGGTCTGCGGAGATGTCGGGGAGGGCCCGGAAGCGGTACGGATGGCGGAGGCCACCCGGCCGGATGTGGTCATCATGGACGTCCGCCTGACCGTCGGCTGCGGCATTGAAGCTACCCGGGAGATCCGCTCCCGTAGCCCTACCGCCAAAGTGATCATGCTCACCTCTTTCGCGGACGAAGAAGCGCTCTTCGCCTCGATCATGGCGGGAGCCTCGGGGTACTTGCTCAAAGACGTCAAGGGCTTCGATCTCATCCGGGCGATCCGAACCGTCGCCAGCGGTCAGAGCTTGCTGGATCCGGCGGTCACGCAGGCGGTCCTCGCCCGCCTGCGCAAGGCCGCCCGTCAGCTCAAGGACGAGAAGCTGGCCAGGCTCTCCCTAAGGGAGGGACAGGTCCTTGCCCTCGTCGCCCGGGGCTTAACCAATCGCCAGATCGGGCAGGCGCTGCACGTGGCGGAGAAAACGGTGCGTAACTACGTCTCCAGCATCCTACTCAAGCTCGAGGTCTCTCGCCGGGCGGAGGCCGCGGCCTACTACGCTCGTCACAGCGCGGCGCGCTCCTGATCGTTCGCGCGCTGCCGAGCAGGACGATTTAATCCTCCTGCCGGAGCACCTCATACAGCGCCGGAGGCCGCTCGCTCGTGGTGAGCAGCCCCTTCCCGTCGAGCGTATAGGCGATAGCCCTGCTGCCTTTTCGGGGGCCAAGCTTGATCCGCAGTGGTTGCCGGCGCCAGATCGCATCGAAGCTACCGCGGTGATCTTTTGGCAGCTCGAATTCGTAGCCGGCCTCGTAGGTGGAGATCGCGACGCGTTGGCCGTCGGCAGAGATGTCTCCTCCTGTCACGCTTGCTCCTTCAGGCTCGGGCAGCCGGAGGCGGCCGGCCAGAGTGAGAGGGTGGGGTCCGGGTCCGACGAAGGGCGGCGTCGCCCTGTAGACGCTTCCCGGCTCGGGCGCGTCCTCGGTGATGAGGTAGATGGCGCCGGTAACCGGATGAACCATCACCGCCTCGGCATGGTGAGGCTCACCCGGATAGCGGAGGGTGATGGCCGTAGGGCGCGCGATGCGCTTGGGGTCCTGCTTCGTCGATCCTGTGGCGTCGGCCGTCACCCGAGGTTCGCGAAAGCGGTAGATCGTCACCTCCCCGCGCCTCTTCGGGCGATCCCCCGTATCCCCGATGTAGAGGTAGGGCGTGTTTGGGTGCGGGCCAGGGCCCAGAGCGATGCCCTCCCAGTCCACCACCCCGGCGTCGTCCAGGAACCATACCCCGCAGGCATGAGCCTTGAGGTCGAGGCAGTAGAGGTACGCTCCGTCCCCGGAATCGTTGTGCGTCCATAACAGCCCGGGATTCCGCTGGGAGGAGGCGAGCCCGCTGCTCTCGGAGATCCAGGGGCTGCCCACGCGCCCGAGCAGGATGGGCGGACTGTAGGCCTTGTCCCTGCCCGCATCGTCGCGAGGGCGAAGCGCGAGCCACAGGGACAGAAGAGTCCCCGCCAGCCATAGAAGCATGACCGCCAGGACGGGGAACCGGCCGCCTCGCAAGCGCTCGGCCCAGGATGTCGAGGACGGGGACAGGACCGAGC
>JBOGWM010000110.1:0-11603 GCA_050693695.1 Actinomycetota bacterium | reverse complement strand
GGCGACGATCGACGCGATGCCGAGGCCTGCCTTGAGCCGCCCGAATCCGCCCTGCATACGTGCCCCCCTTTTAACGGCGACGCGTCGTAGTGTACCCGACAGGAAGTGCTGAGGATCCGAGAGACCGCCCTCTGCGGGATCCGTGGAGCACCCCAGCAGGAGGCGGGCAGAGCCCGACCCAGATGGCGGATGCAAGCCGGGAGCCGAGGCCCGCGCCCGGCCCCGGACACGGGGGCTCGGACGCTTGTGCCTCGCACGGCCACTCGACGCGCAAATGACTCAAACCGGCCCTGGCATTACGATCTGATGTAGTATCTTGTTCGGCCCCGTCGGCGACCCCACGAAAGACCACGATGATCGACGCTCTCCTCCAGCGCCTCTCGGAGGCGACCGCGATCGCACCGCTGCTGGGTTTAGCAGTCGGAGTCCTGCTCGGGCTGTCGCCGCTTGCTCTGCCGATGGTCCCCGCGGTCGTCGCCACGGTCTCAGCCGGCCGCCTCGATGAGAGCGGCGTGCGCCACCGCCTTCCCCTCCTGCGGCTTGCCCCCTCGATCATCTCCTTCACTGCCGGGATGAACGGGGTCCTCGGCCTCGTTGGCCTCCTGTTCGCGACGGTGGCTGTCGCGCTCACGAGGGCCTCGATTATCCTGCACCTCCTCGCCGCTGCGGCGCTGGGCGTCCTCGGGTTCCGCCTGCTGCTCCGACGCAGCAGCCTGTGCAACCGCGCCAAGGCGATCCCGCCCCGCCCAGGCGCGGCGTTTCTCTACGGGATCGGCTTCTCAGTTGCCGGGTGTCCCGCGTGCGGCCCGATCGCGATCGGAATAGGGTCGGCCACCGCCCTCGTCGCCGGACCCCTCGTGGGGCTGGCGACCGTGGCCACCTTCGTTCTCGGCCATGCCGTGGTGCTCATCGCCGCCGCGGGCCTCGGTGCTCGCCTCCTGCCCAGCGGGA
Source organism: Actinomycetota bacterium (assembly GCA_050693695.1). Classification (GTDB taxonomy): domain Bacteria; phylum Actinomycetota; class CADDZG01; order JAHWKV01; family JAOPZY01; genus JBOGWM01. The sequence goes on along the minus strand of JBOGWM010000110.1, from coordinate 10,652 downwards.
CGGAGAACGTGCCTTGGCTCCGGCTCGATCTCATCGTGGGGGCCATGTTCCTGCTTGCCTCCGCCTACTACCTGTACCGGGTCCTGAGCGGCGAGGTGACCACCAAGCTTCCGGGGGAGCCCGGAAGCGGCCTCCTGCCGTGATCGCGGCGAGCCACTGATTTGATGCTTGGGCTACGTTCCCGCGCGCGAATCCAGCGCTGTCCTGTTACCGGACTCGGGTGAACTCTCGTCCTCGCCGAGACGCCATCGGAGCCGGCTGGTCTGCCCGGATGAGCGACGAACGGTAATCTCGCAACGATCCCCGGCAGGGCATGCACAAAGAACCCTACGCCGGTCCCGAGCGAAGTCTCGGGACCGGTGGCCCCTTCGGGGCAGCACTGGAGTTCTGAGCGCGGGCGGTCGTAGTGTCCGGCGGACATGGACAAGCTCAGCGAACGGTACGGGGATCTTCTGAGGGGCAGCTACGGTGGATCGGGTGGTGCTCAATGCCTACTTCTCGAGCCGACCGGGCACCGGTGGAAGCCGCTGCTCGATCGCTCGCGGGCCCGAGACGTCGAACTCGCCTGCGTCCAGCCGCTGCTGGTGCACCGCGCCCGGGAGGGCGAGGATTTCACGAAGGACCGCTCGGACTTCAAGGACGCCAGGATCATCGCCCGGTTGGCGGGGGAGCTCCGCTGCTACGTGCCCCTCGGCGCCCGAGGGGGACTGGTGCCTGCTGCGCCACCTCGGTGCCCGCCGTAGCGCGCTGCTCGTCGATGCTGGCGCCGCCCGCCAGTGCCTGCGGGACCTGCTGGAGTGCGTCTGGCCGACCGTCCTCGTCGCCGCCTCCGACCCGCTCCGCTCGCTTACCTGGCGAGCCGCCATGGCGGTGCCGACCGATCCGGACGTCATCGCCGGCATGGGCTACGAGGCGTTCGCCGCCGCCGTGTCCGCCGAACTGGCCCGGTGGGGCGGCAAGCGCCGCAGCCTGCGCATCGTGCGGGCCGTCTTCGCTGCAGCGTCGGCTCCGAGCGGCGTGGGGTGGGAACGGGAAGCGTCCGCCGACCGCGCTGCGTTCGCCGTCTCGGATTGGCACCGGGCGCTCGACGCGTTGGACGAGGTGGAGCGCCGCATGGTCGAGGTACTCGACGCCCTGGATCTCACAGAGCTCGTCACCATCCACGGGCTGTCGGCCGTGGGTGCCGCCGCAATCCTGGCCGGGACCGGGGATCCGGACCGCTTCGACTGCGCGAGAACCTGGGCCAGGCATGCCGGGCTGCGTCCGCTTGACTGATGCGTCATACGGCTACCGACGCGTCCGGCTCGTCGATCGCGACGATCACATCGGCGGGGCGATCCGGGTGGGCGCGTTGAAGCTGTCATAGGCGTGATCCATGATGTGGCCCTCAGCGCGCATCTCCTGTCGGCGGACTAGACCGTCGGTGACGCCGACCCAGAGGCGGAACCAGGCTGGAAGGCCGGGGCGGGCGAAGGCCACGACGTGGGAGGGAACGCCATCGACCTCCTCCACGCCGAGAATACTCACCCCGACCGCGCCGCTCCAGAAGCTTCGGTAGAACCCCTGGGGCCAGGTGAACGCTGTTCCACTCCCCTGCCCCCAGTCCTGCACCGGGTTGTCCTTGGTGAAGATCCTCGTCCCGAGCGTGATCCGTTCCGTGTCCCTCAGGCGAAACCTGAACGCGTCGGGGGCCTGGAACTCGTACTCGGACACGATCGGCGTAGCCCCCGCCGATGCCCGAAGGACCTCCCCCATGCGAGCGCTGCGGAGCGCCTCCATGGCCGCCGTTGCCCGCTGTAGTTCGGCGGCACCGTCCGGAGCGGGGAGCGGAACGCCCACCGAGGCGAGCGCCGGCCCCCGGTTGGAGACGATCGAGGCCTCCATGCGCCACGTTCCAGGGGCCTCGATCCGCGCCTCGCCGGCAAAACAGCCGATGCTCACCCCGCAGGGACGCAGGGATGCCTCAAAGGACGCGCCCCCGCTCGTGCCGCGCACCCGGGCATCGCGCAGCGCGTCGCCCGCCTCGGCGCCGAGCACCTGCAGGCGCAGCGTGACCTCGCCCGGCCGGGGAGGAAGAATGGTGAGGCCGACAATGAACAGGCCCGAGGCCTCGGCCACAGCCAGCGCCGGACGTCCGCCGAGCCCGGCGAGGACGGGATCGATCCCGGTCAGCGGCTCGACCGCCCCCTCCTCCCGGGGTGGGTTGGGGAACCCCACCAGGACGGTGGCGAGCACCAGCGCCAGGCCGGCGGCGCCGAGCTCCAGCCGTACGGGCCGCTCGACATCGGGCCGTCCGGCGCCCGCACGCTGGCGCCGGTGGTTGTGGATGAGTCCCAGCGAGGCCATCGTCGCGAACACCATGACCTTGCCCACCACGGTGTTGCCGTAGCTGGTCGAGAGCAGCTCCGAGGGACGGTTGAGCTCGAGCACCGCGTTCGAAAGGCCGGTGAGGGCGACGACCCCCGCCGCTGCGATGGCGTAGGGAGAGAAGGCAGTGAGGGCCTGAACCATCCGGCCCCCCGAGAGGGCGGAGGCGGTGATCGCGAACACCCAGACGCCCACCGCCCCCAGGTGGACGGCAAAGGACACCGTGGCCAGCCTGGGGAGGGGGGCCCCGGCGGCGTGGCCCGACGCCGCCTCGGCCAGAAGCCCGGCAGCGGCCAACAGGCGCGCGCCCCACAGACGCCGGTGGCCGGTCAGGGTGCCGAGGGCGGAGGCGGCGATCAGCCCCGCCCGAAGCCTGCCCGACCCGCTCGAATACAGGATCGTCCCCACGCCCGCGCCCGAGCCGGTGGAGACAAGCGCCGATGAGACCACCGACAAGACGGTCCCTCCGAGCGCCAGCACGGGGCCCGCCCGTGCCAGGATGCGCAGGCGAGCATCCGGGACTGCGGCCCGGGCGGCGACGCCCCCCACGGCGGCGAAGCCGGCCCACAGCGCCAGGCCGGCCAGGGCACCGAGACGTCCGAGTAGGCCGAGCCAGCCCTCCGACGAAATCGGGCTGTCCTCCACCTGCTCGTCGCCTGAGGCGACCGCTCCCACGCCGAATCGGTAGCTGCCCTTCAGGGTGTGGCCGTCGAGCGTCGAGACCGTCGTCCATCGCACGACATAAGGGCCGGGCTGCAGCAGCGCGAGCTTCCGACGCATGGCGCGGGTGTCCCCCTCGACCGGCAGGGTGGGGCCGACGGTGGCGGCCTTCCCGGACTGGCCGACGACCTCGATGCGGCTGAGCGCGTGGTTGAGGGGTTCGGTGAACCGCAGCACGACGGCGCCCGGAGCCTGCGGCAGGCCGATGCCAGGCGAGGGCGTGGAGGCGACCAGCCCCGCATGGGCGTGGGCCGGGCCCGCTGACCACAGGACCGCAGCGAGTACGGCGAGCGTCCAGAGAAGCTTCCGCATCGCTCGGCTCATCCCACGGTTCGCCCGATGGAGCCTCCTCGCGTGATACGGAACAGGCCTCCGCAGCGCCGACGGCCGGCCGGCGCGTGCCCGCTCATCTCCAAGTGTGATGCTCACAAGCACCGATACTACGACGCGTCGTCATATGGCCCTGCCTGTCTGGTCGGAGCCTGGGACCCGCCGGAGGGATGCGCTCGTGGTTGTCAATACTCGAACGTGCGCTCGATCCGGTGGCCCGGGTTGACGATCAGCTCACGCCGGATCCGGTGCTGATCGTCAATGGAGAGCCGGTACCACATCGCTGAGCCGGGGATGTAGAGCGAGAGCTCGGTGTACGGGCCCCGGCGTGGCATGAGTCGGATATCCCGTGCACCCCCGGCCGCGTAGAGCTCCGCCGCGAGGAACTCGGGGCCCGAGAGGCGAAATTGCCTGGGCGGCGGCTCCGCACCGGGACCGCTCGAGACCTGCTCACTGAAGAAGATCTCGGGCTGCTCCCGCATCGTGGCGATCACGGTCGCAAGGGGATCGGATCCGTCGGCTCCTGGCGGCCAGAGCACCTGGACCCTCGCCGTCCCTCCGACCCACTCGCCGCCGGAGACCGTGACCCTGAGCTCGGTGGGCCCCGGAGACCAGTTGAAGCGCATGCTCAGGCACCCGCGTCCGCAGGGGCGCGGGGACAGATCGAAGGTCCTCCCATTGGGCGTGCGGCCGTCGATCCGCGCCCGGACACCCAGTGCGGGCTCTCCGCCCGGTTCGAGGATCCGCAGCTGGAGCTCGCCTTCAGCGGCGGCCAGGAAGGCGCCCAGCTGCCCCGCCAGGTCGGCCGTCCGCACGATCGGCCCCGCAAGCGGTGGCGGGCCGAGAATGTCCGACTGAGCCAGGGCCCTCCGGGGAGGTGCGGCGTTGGCCAGAACCGCGCTCACGCCGACCACCGCCACAAGCGCCGCGGCCTCGATCCGGGTGAGGCGGGCGAGAAGGCGGGGCCGGGTCTCTACGGCGGGGAGGGCGCGCCGTCGGGCCGCCAGGGCAAGGAGAAGGGCGGCTCCGACCAGGAGCAGCTTCACGGTGAGCAGGCGCCCGTAGGTGGTCCGGAGAAGGTCCGCCGGCCTGGACAGCAGGGCGAGGGCCGTCACCGACCCGAAGACAAGCAGCGGAACCACCAGCAGCAGGGCGAGCCTTGCGTACGCCCGCGCCGCTTCTACGAGCGCCCGGCGCTCGGCGCGCTCCATCCCGCGCAGCACCAGCACGAGGTGGACGAGCGCGCCGACCCACAGGGCCGCCAAGGCGAGGTGGACGGCATTGGCCGGCACGGCCCACCACCAGCCGGAGGCCGCGGGGTGCCCACTGAGCGACGCCGTCGTGACGGCCCCTGTCAGCGGGAGCAAGGCGAAGGCCCGAAGCCGGCGCATTCGGAGGATCCACAGCGCATACACGAGGAAGAGCGCGGTCGCCAGGGAGAGCAGGCCTAGGCGCGTCGAAACAAGCGAGCTCCATCCGGCGGCACCGGACGCCTCGCCCCCGCCCGCCGCCCCGCTCCCCGCCCGGGCGGCGGAGGCGAGCCGAAGCTGGAGCCCCGCTCCCAGGAGCGAAACGAACAGGCTCGATGCGACCGGCGCGAGGGGGAGCTTCAGCCCCCGGCGAGCGGCGACCGGGCCCCAGACGAAGGCCTCGCTGGCCAGGCCTCCGGCGCCCAGGGCAAGGCCGAGGAGGAAAAGGCCCGTCGCTGCCGCCTCCTGCCCGGAGATGCCCTCGGACGTCCGAGCCGTGACCCCGGGGAGCGAGGCGATGTCACCGACCGCGAAGGCGAACTCGCCGGCCGAGAGATGGCCGTCGGCAGCGAGGACCTCCCAGCCGACGAGGTAGACGCCTTCCTCGAGCGCCGGGATCCCTGCGCGCAGCCCGGTTCCGTCGTCCGAGAACGCAACCCCGGCGAGAACCACCGGACGTCCCTCGGCCCGGCGGAGCGAGACCTTCTGAGCTCCGCCGGGCAGCTGCTCGCTAAACTGCAGGGTGACCTCACCTGGGCTCGCCCCCAGGCGTTCCCCTGCCTCGGGCGTGGTGCTCACAAGGAAGGCGTGCGCTGCTGCCTGTGGGGCTGAGACGAGGATCCACAAGCAGGCGCCGACGATGGCCAGAAGGCACGGGAGCCACGCCGAACGCTGCCGCCGACGCCTAACGTCGACCTCCGCGACCGGTGGCCACGCTGAGCCCGACGACGGCGAGGGTTGCGCCACCCAACTGAGCGAGGGCGTGATGGGGGTCGAAGGAAGAAACGTCAAGCCCGTCACGGCGCCGACGTAGCCGCCAATGAAGGAGACGAGCCCGGCCGCCACCATCGGCGGACTGCGACCGGTCGGTCGTGGCCCCCCACTCCCTCAGGAGCCTGGGCGCTCCTCGCTCCATGCCTTCGCTGCTTCCTCTTCTGCATTCCGCATCTTCTCCACACCCGGGTAGGCCGTGATGACGATCTGACCGATACCCAGGGCCCCGAACTTCCCCCGGTCGTTCTCGATGTCCTTGAAACCCCGTCCCAGCACGGCTGGCACATCAGCCCTTCCCGAAGGGAGAGCAGCACCGTCTGGTTGCGCAGAGAGGCGAGGCTGAGGGTGCCCCCCGGCTAGGGCTCCGGACGACCGGATCTGCGGCTGAGCCAATTCACGACGGCGCGTAGTAATCTTACCTCAACCTCGAGCATGGAGGAGTCGTCGTCAACTACAGGGGCCTTTCCGACGAGCAGGTCGACGCGCTCGGGACGCTGGCCGACGCCTATGCCGACGGGGTCATCGCACACCTGAACGACTCGATCACGACACCCATCGCCATGACAGCCTGGACTCGCCTGCAGACCTGCCAGCGGTTCTCCACGACGGCAGTCGAGGCTTTCGTCGAGCAGCGATGCGGGAAGGGGCCGGAGAAGATTGCTGAGTGCCGGCGATAGCGGGCTCGGCGCGCCCGGAGGGTCCGGAGAGGACTCGGCGGCCCGTGAGGGCGAGGGTCGACGCCTTCGCTGGTTGCGCCTTGCCGCGTTCGTCTTCGTCCCGGCGGGGTTTGTTGGCTGATCCCCCATTTGTCTAGCCGTCGCATGCTGCTTGCCGGATCATCGTGGCCGGGCCTTCCGGCCCCCATCTCGCTCGTCGAGTCGATCATGTTGACGCAGCCATCCGTCAGCTTCCCGTTGAGAAGAGACTGCGGTACACTCCTCTACGATCTACCGTCGTAGAGAAAGTCGACGGGCGGCTCGTAGACTCCCGTGACTGAATGAGGTGTGTCGTCGGTGAATGCCCTTAGCCTGGGTGAGCTGGAACACGCGATCATGACCTACATCTGGGGTCGGGGCCAGACAGTCACCGTGCCGGAGGTTCACGCGCATCTCACGCAGACTCGCAAGCTCGCCTACACAACGACGATGACGGTGATGAGCCGGCTGGCCGAAAAGGAGCTGCTCGGCCGACGCGAAGAGCGGCGCCCCTACACATACTGGGCCGCCGCGAAGCCGGAGGACTACTCCGCAGGGCTGATGCTCGGGGTACTGGAGGAGGTCGGCGACAGAGCCGCAACGCTCGCGCGATTCGTCGAACGGATCGGGGAAGGCGAAGCCCAACTGCTTGCCGAGCTCGTCGGGGAAGCGCGGAGGCGTCGTCGCCGGTGACCTCCGTCATTCTCGGGCTGGGCTGGCTGCTGCTAGCGGCTCTCGTGAGCCCCGGCGGTCGCCGGGCGATCTGGAGGCTTCGGCCGCGTACGCAGGTGGCGGTGCTGGGCCTGGCGGTGCTGGGCCTGGTGACGGTCCCGCTGTCTGCCCTCCTGCTCATCCTCTCAAGGGTTCTGACCGACGCCGGGCTCATGTCGCTGCTCGCCCAATGCCGAAGGGTCGTTACGGCCATTCTGGGCGCCCCCTGGTTGAGACCGGATCTCACCGCCGCTCTCGTCCTACTCGGCGCAACGTTGGCTGGCATCGGGCTCGGTGCAATCTCGGCTTGGCGTTCCCAGGCGTCCTCGTGGGCGCTGATCCGACACAAGCGAGATCGGTGCGTAGTGGTGTCCTCGGACGACGCATTTGCGTTCACGGTCGGCCTGGTTCGGCCACGCGTCGTCGTCTCACAGGGCCTGCTCGGATCGGTGCCGGCCGAGTGGCGCGGGATCGTCCTTGCTCACGAGGAGGCGCACCGGCGGGGCCGCCATCCCCTTCTCATTTTCCTCGCTGAGTCTCTGGCACGAGGCATTCCGCTTGTGCCAATGCGGTGGGCGGCCGACACCCTGCGGCTGGCGCTGGAGGCTGTTGCCGACGATGCAGCGTCGAGACACAGCGGGGATCCGGTCCTGGTCGCCGAGGCAGTTGCAGGACTGGCGCTCGCTTCAAGCGGCGCGGTTCCGGGGTTCGAGGGCAACGAGGTACAGCGCGTCCGTCGGCTTCTGTCTCAGCCGGCACCGCGCTCCGGGATTGTGACGGCCGTCCTCGTCGCCGGGCTTGCCGGTCTCCTTCTGTTCAGCGCAGCCCACGGGGTCCACTGCGGGAACACCTCGATCCGGTCCCTGGCTGTCTACCAGTGCCCCCTCAGACCGAATTGAGTAGAGCTTCGGTCGCCGATGGTCCGCCGCTTCGCTCGCGGATCTCCTGGCGGGAGGCAGCGTTCCCCCTACGGCGCGTTTTCGCAAATAACTAGGCTCGATGTCTCACGATAGGCCGTTTGGTGCATCCGCCGTTCGACGCAGGTCGCCCTGAGCCTTCCAGCTCTTCCCATATGGCCAGAACGAAAAAGCAGAGGCAGCAGCTAAGGCAGCGCCGGAAACACCACCTCCCGTCCGAGGAGAAGACCGCGCGTCGAGAGCGCCGCGAGCGTCGGAACCGTTTCGAAGCCCTTATCGCCGAGCGTGAGCGCAAACAACGGCGCATGGTCGCCTTCCTGCTCATTGGCATCGTTGCCCTAGTCGTCGTCAGCGCTGCCTTCTCTCCCGCTGTGGCTGACTCCGAGGCTGGTCGCGCGAATCTCCTTCTCGTCTTCCTGACCGGGATCACGGCCGGCGGGCTGTCCTGCTTGGCGGTCCAGGGCGGTCTCCTGGTGACCGCGGTGGCGCAGCGCGAGGACTCCGACCTCGACGAACTCGGCCTTCGTTACATATCGGGGGAGCTTGACGAACCGCGGCTTCCCCGTCATGACGCCAAGCCTGTGCTGTGGTTTCTGGGTACGAAGATCGCCACCTATACGCTTCTCGGTGCGGGTCTCGGCGCACCTGGCGAGGTCCGCTACAGTTGCGCGATGGGAATGTACGGAGGAACGATCACGATCGTGGACAAGAAAGAGGTACCGACTTGACGCGGGAAAAGCTCAAGGTCAAGGGAAGACGCTGCGCGAACTGCGAGCGAGGGACAACGTCCCACCGGCTCACTGCGACTGAGACACTTCGGTCGAACGAGCAGGGCCGTTTCGGCCAGCCTCGGCGTCGTCCACGGTATCTCCGCGCCGGAACGCCGACCCCGAGGAGGTAGGTTATCCGCGCCCAGCCTGTCAGCCGCTTTGAGAGCCCGCATGTCGTTCCCGATGACTCCGGAATCCGCGACGCGTCGAGCGTCCGGATCGCCGTCGGGCCGCGTGGTCCCTGCGACTGCGCCGTACGAGATGGAGGAAAGCACATGAAGACGAGTCGAAGCATCCGGCTGCAAACAGCCGCGATTTTCCTCACCGCCGGCCTGGCCACCGCTGCCTGCGGCCGTGGGTCCGACGGTGGGACCCAAGGAGTGGAGCAGGCGAGCACCTTCGTCCACATCCACGGGCTCGCTGTCACCCCCTCGGATCCGGACCGGCTGCTCGTCGCCACCCACCGGGGCCTCATCCAAGGCACCAAGGATGCGAACTGGACGTACATGAGCGCCGATCGCACCGATCACATGGGCTTCACGCTCGACCCGGGCACCGGCACGCTGTTTCGGAGCGGTCACCCGGAGGCAGGGGGAAGCCTGGGGGTCGAGACATCCCAGGAGGGCCGGAACTGGCGCAAGCTGTCCGATGTGCTCTCGCCCCCGGTGGACTTTCACGCCATGGCGCTGAGCTACGCCGAGCCGAAGACCATGTACGGATGGGACTCGGGAGGCCGCGGCCTGTTCCGGTCGACGGACGGGGGCGGCAGATGGGAAGTGCTGTCGCCCCAAGGCCTGCCAGCTCAGATCTTCGCCTTGGCGGCCCCAGGGGAGGCCGGCGCGGTCCTGGCCGGCACCCGCGAGGGCCTGTTCCGGTCGGACGACGCCGGGGCAACGTGGAGGCGGATCGCCGAGGGCCCGGTGTCCGCCGTCGCCGCAGACCCGAAGGATCCCAAGCATCTGTTGGCCTTCGTGGGCCAGGGGGTCCAGATCAGCCGGGACGGGGGTGCGAGCTGGGACAAGGCCTCCGCTGGACTGCCCGTCGGCGACTTCGTGGGGGCCCTCACGATCAGCCCGCAGAATGATGAGGTTGCGTATGCGGCCGGGGCGACAAGCATCTTCAAGACTACCGACGGTGGGAAGTCCTGGAGGCTCACCCGCTCCGGAGAATGATGACCGGAGAATGATGAATGGCTGCGGACAGCCCCGATTGATTGATCACGTGGTACCTCCACCTGGCGAATCTTTGCCCAGGGCCGCCATGCGGGCCATCCTGGGGGACACACGAGTCGGCGAGGCGAGCGTGGCATCAGTCGACGGTTGGGCTGCCGCGCGTGCGTCTATGCCGAGGCCCTGAGGGTTCACAGTCACAGGTAGCGAGACACGTCCCGCGAACCGGACCATCCTGCTCAGTTCTGGTCTGGCTCCACCTGTGGACCCGAACCTACAACTTCAGGTTCGTGGGCGCCCTGCTCAGGCCCCGAGCGTCGTCAGCCAGATGCAGCTACTCCAGAGGTGCGGAGTTGGGAGCATAGGGCGACTCAGATCGCGTCGGGAGACAGCGCGGGCGCCCTTCGCGCACCCTTTGGAAGCTCCATGTCGCCCTGGATGGTCAACTTCCCGGCCAGACTGGCCGCTCCGCTCGATACCCATGTGGTGCGGACCTCGTTGGGGGCACAGAAAGCAAGGGTGCTGATGGCCGCCAGCACCTCGTCCAGGGAACCGCCGGGTAGCCCCGGCGCATTGCTGCGCCGAGGCCCCCTCAGAACCGAACGTGCGACTCTCACCGCACTCGGCTCAAGCAAGCCTCAAGGGCGATGCGGACGATGCTGCTGAGGTTGATCGCTGATTTGCTGCCTGACCGGCTTGAGGCCGGAGGCAGCGAGCATGGACGAGCCGG
>JBOGWM010000109.1:0-4085 GCA_050693695.1 Actinomycetota bacterium | reverse complement strand
GCGCTGTTGCGCGCTGAGGCGAATCGGGTGCGTCGTTTCGAGGCGACCGAGTACCCGCGCTTCGGCCGGGTCGTGATCTCAAGCGAGGATGACCGCTCCTCGATCGAGCAGATTGGGGCGCCGATCGCTCTTCAGGTCGTCCCTCTCGGCGTCGATGCCGAGGTGTGGGCGCCGGAGGAGGGCTCGGTGCGGGATCCAAACCGAATCGTCTTCCACGCCCATATGGGATATCCGCCGAACGTTCAGGCGGCCGACTATCTGGCCCGGCGCGTGTTCCCACGGGTCCGGAGCGCGCATCCCCAGGCCTGCCTGGCCCTCGTGGGACGCGATCCCGCTCCGGAGGTCAGATCTTTGGCGGCGCTGGAGGGGGTCGAGGTGACCGGAGAGGTCCCGGATGTGAAGCCCTGGCTCTGGGGGAGCCGGGTGTGGGCCTGCACGATGCAAAACGCCACCGGCATCAAGACCAAGCTCCTCGAGGCCATGGCCGCCGAGCTCCCCTGTGTGGTAAATCCGCTTGCGGCCCGAGGTGTGGAGATCGTGCCGGGCGTCCACATGCTCGTGGGTGATACCGAAGAAGAGCTGGCTCGGCACCTGGTCCGCATGCTCACCGATGAGAAAGCCGCTCGGATGGTCGGTCGGTCGGCCAGGGACTTCGTCTGCGACCAGCATGATTGGCGCGCCGTGGTACGCGCCTTTGAGCAGATTTATCTCGAGCTCTCCTCCCCGGAGCGCTCGGGTTCCTTGAGTCCATAGCGAGTCCGCCGTAACGTGATTTTCGATGAAGTTTTTCTTATGCGATGCTCTTTCCAAACAAGGCTGCCGAGCACCCGGGTAATATGTGCGTAAAGAAGTCCCCATTCGCGAGGCAGGAAGGGAGGATTTGGTGATGAAGCGAGCAGTGGTAGCGGGCGCCGGCGGTTTCATCGGCCATCACCTGGTCAAGTTCCTGAAGGCCGAGGGGTACTGGGTCCGGGGGGCCGACATCAAGCTCCCCGAGTTCGAGGGGACCGACGCGGACTCCTTCGAGCTCAAGGACCTTCGAGAGTTCCCCGCCTGTCTCGCGGTCACCGCCGATGTGGACGAGGTGTACCAGCTCGCGGCGGACATGGGCGGGATCGGGTTCATCACCGAGTCGCATGCCGACGTGGCCAGGAACAACGTCCTGATCAATGCCCACATGCTGGAAGCCGCGGTCCAAAACCGCGTGCCTCGCTTCTTCTACTCCTCCTCGGCCTGCATCTATCCGGCCTACCGCCAGGAGATCCCCGACGTCCAGGGGCTCAAGGAGGAGCACGCCTATCCGGCGCAACCGGAAGAAGGCTACGGATGGGAGAAGCTGTATTCGGAGAAGCTCTGCCAGTGGTACCTGGAGGACAAGGGGATTCCCACCCGGGTTGCTCGCTTCCACAACATCTACGGTCCCCTCGGGACCTATGAGGGGGGCCGGGAGAAGGCGCCCGCAGCCATCTGCCGGAAGGTGGCGCTCGCCGAGGAGGGTGGGGAGCTTGAGATCTGGGGGGATGGGCGCCAGACCCGTTCGTTCACCTATGTCGACGACTGCGTGGAGGGCATCCATCGCATCATGCAGTCCGATTGCCCCGATCCGCTCAATCTGGGATCCGACGTGCGGGTGAGTGTCGACGAGCTCGTTGACCTGGTCTGCGGCGCGGCGAGAAAGACGCTCCTCAAGCGCCACGACGTGAGCAAGCCGCAGGGGGTGCGAGGACGCAACAGCGACAACTCCCGGCTTCGAGAGCTATTGAGATGGGAGCCCTCAACCTCCCTGGAGGATGGCCTGCGCACGACCTATCGGTGGATCGAGGGAGAGCTGCGCAAGCAGGGACGCATCCTGACGCGGTTCGCCGCAAGGGTCTAACGTCCGAGGGCAGAGTCTTTCGTCCAGGGCGGCTCTCCGGGGGAACGGCTGACGGTCTCGGATGGGTGCTGGTCACCGACGGCGGGACCGGACGGGCTCTCTCGACGCTGGGGACGGTGCGGGCGCTGGCGGCCGCGGGGTACCGGCCTGCGGTCAGCACCTCGGGGGGGGTCTCGCTCGCGGCGGCCTCCCGCTTCTGTGCCCGGGCGATCGAGGTGCCGCCGGTAACCGATGAGGGCTACGCGCCGGCGATACAGGCCGAGCTTGCGACCTGGCCCTACCTCACCGTCCTTCCCACCAGCGATGCGGCCCTGCTCGAGCTGGGGGCGCCGGTAGACCACTTGGTGGACAAGGAGATGCTGGCAGGCCGAGCCCGGGCCGCGGGGCTGGTGGTTCCTCCCACCGAGACGTTCTCGTCTCTGGCGGAGCTGGTAGCCGCCGCGCCGCGCCTCGATTACCCGGTGGTGGTCAAGCCAACGGTGTCGCGCTCTCCCGCCCGCCGGGTCGAATCCGCTGCGGAGCTGGCCCGATCACTTCCCGAAGCGGGATCGATCATCGTCCAGCCTTACCTGACCGATCCCCTCTGGGCGGTGGCGGGAGTGGTCTTCGGGGGCAAGCTCGTGGCCGCCGCCCATCAGCGCTACCTGCGCATCTGGCCCCCGGACTGCGGCGGGGCATGCGCGGCGGTGACCGCAGAGCCGGACCTTGAGCGAGAGGCGGGGGTGCTGCGCCTGCTCACCGGCTATGAGGGCATCTTCATGGCCCAGTTTGCCGGACCCCACCTGGTGGACCTCAATCCTCGCGCCTACGGGTCATTGCCCCTGGCGGTCGCGGCCGGGGCGAACCTGGCCGGCATCTGGTGCGACCTGCTGGCGGGCGAGCAACGCTGCATTGTCCGGGCTCGCCCCGGCGTCTTCTACCGTTGGCTGGAGGGCGACCTGCGGCACCTGGCCGCAGCGGTCCGGGCCGGCACGATGCGCCCGACCTCCGCCCTGCGGGCGCTGCGACCGCGCCCGGGGGCCGCCCACGGCCCCGAATCCCTATCCGACCCGGCGCCCATGCTCGCCCGCTTGCGCTACGCCGCCGCGAGGCTGCGGGAGCGAAGCGAAGCCGGGTCCAGCCCCACCGTGCCGTAGCTACGCCGGGAGGAGGTTGGCGAGCAGGCGTTCGTCCAGCTCCCTCACCGCCCGCGTCGTCTTCTGGGGTTCCAGAATGGAATGCCGAGTCAGATCAGGAGGAAATAGCCGGGAACTCGATCATGGGGAGTGTCGAGGTACACCTTGGCCTCGACGGCCGAGAAGCGCCCGTGGCTCCATCTGATCTCCACGTGCCCCTCCACAACCTGATTCGCTCCCGATGCTCGATGGAGTACGTCCGCACGCCAACAGACATTCGGCTGCCCGGCCTTCACGGGCCAGATATCGAAGGACCGTAGCCGGTAGAGCTGGCGCCAGTCCCACGGTGTGCCGATGCGCAGCCGAAGTGGCCCTCCGCCGGACGCACCGAGGATGAAGTACGGCGCCGGATTGAGACGGAGGAGCCTCCACAGCATCTCTTCCTTGCGGGAGGTTGAGATAAGTCTCGCCCTCCAGCGATGCGCGGACGCAGAAGCGACCGCGAGAGAGAACTCACGCCACGAGCTCGTGAGGGCTCGAGGCCAGCTGCCCGAGGTGATCTGTCGGATCGCGGCAACGTCGGAGGAGGACAGTTTCCCGAGATCGGTGGGAAGATTAACCTGGCCGGCGAGGTGGCTTCTCAGAGAGGCGTAGAAGGCAGCGTAAGGCCCGGGGGCGACGGTCTCGTACCAGCCAGCTCGGCGGTTCCTGCGGAGCGGTCGGCGAGGCATCGGTCGAACAGGTTGGTGGGCGACGAGTTGGCAAGGATCTTCGAGAGGTACTTGCAACTGATCAAGAAGACGTGGTCCACGCGAAGATCGGCTGGAAGAAAGTCGAACCCTGGCGGATTGTGGACGCCTTTCCACTCGACGAGAAGAGGATCTCGCCCTCTCAGCCCATCCACCGCAAAGAAGAATGCCCGACCGTTCTCCCAGGCCTGTTGGAACTGGGAAGCGTATTCTCCTGACGCATACGAATCAACGAGGCGCTGCCAGTGGGTGGAGCTAACATTGCGAAGAATGTCAGGACGAGCGCCGAGCGCCGTGGCCACGTCGTCGAACCCCAGCATGCCAAGACCGGTCGCTATCTCGGTG
>JBOGWM010000108.1:0-10495 GCA_050693695.1 Actinomycetota bacterium | reverse complement strand
TCTGAGAGCAGCCCCCTCAGCTCGCCCAGGATCCTCGGCTCGATCGAGGGATGCAGCCGGTGGCTACCGAAGTCCACCCGGATCCCGGCGACCTCGAAGCTCCCCGCCGCTCCCCCGACCCTGCCCTGGCGCTCGAGGAGGATCACCCGCTGTCCCGCCGAAGCCACCCGGAAGGCGGCCCCCAGGCCCGCCGGTCCCGCTCCGAGCACCACCACATCCACGCTTGGGGTCATGGGCTGAGGATAGCGGGGAGGGTCGGGACCGGCTGAACCTCGACTAAACCTCGGGGCGAGCGGGTAGGCTAGAGCCCGGGAAGAAAAACAGGAGGCCAACAATGGCGAAGAAAATCACCAAGCTGGAAAAACGAGGGGGAGCCCTGGAGAAGACGATGGAGGCGGCCCTCAACGATCAGCTCAACGAAGAGCTCCGGGCCTCGTATGTGTATCTGGGCATGGCGGCCCACTGCGAGTCTCACAGCCTCCCTGGCTTCGGCCAGTGGCTCTGGCAGCAGAGTCGGGAGGAGTACGACCACGCCATGCGCTTCTACCGTTTCATCCTCGATCGCAACGCGGCGGTGACCCTGAAGGACCTGGGGGCTCCGCCGACGGAGTACGAGTCGGTCTTGGCGCTGGTCGAGGAGGCGCTGGAGCACGAGCGGATGGTTACCCGCTCCATCTACGACCTGTACACCCTGGCGAACGAGCAGGGCGACTACGCCTCTCTCACCCTCCTCCACCAGTTCGCGGCGGAGCAGGTGGAGGAGGAGAAGAGCCTGACCGATATCATCGACACCCTGAACCTGGTGGGTGCCGACGGGGCCGGGATGTTCATGCTCGACCGGGAGCTCGGAAAACGGGTGGGCGCCACCGCTCTCGGCGAGCCTCCTGCCGGAAGCGGCGGCTGAGCACGGCCGTACCTCCCAAGTTTTTACAGCCCCCCTTCCCTTGTTAGGGTCGGCCAACTACAATAGTTAACCGAGCCTAACAGGGATCGTCAGATGCAGCGAAACAACCGGGTGGATCTTCGCCTTCGGCGCGTCGCCAAGTCCTTCGGACCGGTCCGCGCGGTCGCGGGGCTGGACCTGGAGATCGCCCCGGGGGAGATCGTGGCGCTGGTCGGCCCCAGCGGGTGCGGCAAGACCACGACGCTGCGGCTGGTCGCGGGCTTGGAACGGCCCGATACCGGCGCCGTCGAGATCGGGGGGCGAGACTGCACCTCGGCGCCCCCCGAAGACCGCGAGGTGGGGCTCGTCTTTCAGGACTACGCGCTCTTCCCCCACCTGGACGTCGCGGCCAACATCGCCTTCGGACTCCATCGCCTCCCTCGAAGCGAGCGCCAGGCGCGGGTCCGAGAGGTCCTGGCGATGGTGGGTCTGGAGTCGAGGGCCAGCCATAGCCCTTCCCAGCTCTCGGGAGGACAGCAGCAACGGGTGGCCCTCGCCCGGGCGCTGGCCCCTCGGCCCAGGCTCTTGTTGCTCGATGAGCCGTTCTCGAACCTGGACCCCCAGCTTCGCCGGCGAGTCCGCCACGAGGTGCTGGCCATCATCCGCTCGACGGGTGCGGCCGCGCTGTGGGTGACCCATGACCATGACGAAGGGCTGGTGGTGGCGGACCGGGTGGCGGTCATGGACGCCGGCGAGATCCGCCAGGTGGGCACCCCCTTCGAGATCTGGCGCCATCCGGTCGACGCCTGGGTGGCGGGGTTCGTCGGCTGCGGTGACCTGATCCCCGGGTGGGTGCATGCCGGGCGAGTGCACACCGCCCTGGGTGAGGTCAAAGCCTTCGACCTCCCCGAGGGAGGGCGGGCCCAGGTGCTGGTGCATCCGGAGGATGTGGACTTCGACTCCTCCGGGGCTCCCGGCGCCGTGGTCCGCCGGCACTTCAGCGGGACGGACAACCTGTACTGCGTCCAGCTCGAGAGCGGACCCACCCTTCACTGCCGGCAACCATCCGAGGTGGAGATGGCCAATGGAACGCGGGTGGGCCTCGTCCTCAGGTCACGATCATTGGCGGTATTCATCGAGGAAGGGGAGGTCCTCCTGAGGTAACGATCCCGTCATGGAGTCCATTGACACCGGGTCGTGAGGCCGGCACAATGGAGTCCGCCCGAGGACGCGGGCGGCGAGCAAGGGCGCTCTTTCGGGGGTGCCTTTTTGCTTTGACCCGTTGAGACCCGCCAGGTACGGCGAACCCTGAAAGGGGACGACATGCGAGACAGTTTCGGGCCCAACCTCGAGCGAGACGCCTGCGGGATCGGATTTGTCGCTGACGCTGAGGGTCGCTCGAGCCGAGCCATCGTCGAGACCGCCGTCCATTCCCTCTGCCGGGTCCGCCACCGGGGCGCGCTGGGGGCGGATTCGAAGACCGGAGATGGCGCCGGTATCCTCACCCCCCTTCCCCGAGAGCTCCTCGCCGCGGAGGCGGCGGGCATGGGAATGCCGGCAGACACCGACTTCCTCGGGGTGGCGATGACCTTCACGTGGGCCGGCGGGCACCGCCCGATCGTCGAGGAGGCCTGCCGATGGGAAGGTATCGATGTCATCGGCTGGCGAGAGGTCCCGGTCGACCCCTCGGCTCTCGGGGACCGGGCGAAGGCGACTCAGCCCGTCATCGAGCAGGCCCTGCTGCTCCGGCCGGTGGGCGCGGATGGGGCGGAGGCCGAGCGGCGGTGTCTCAGGGCCCGCAAGCGGGCCGAGAAGCGCTGCGCCGAGGCCGGGATCCGGATCTACTTCCCCTCCTTGTCCTTCGCGACTGTCACCTACAAGGCGATGTGCGTGGCGGACCAGCTCGCCGCCTTCTATCCGGACCTTGGCGATGGGCGCTTCGCGGCCCCCTTCGCGATGTTCCACCAGCGCTTCTCCACGAACACCCTCCCGACCTGGGAGCGCACCCAACCCTTCCGCATGATGTGCCACAACGGCGAGATCAACACCATTCAGGGCAACGTCAACCGCATGCGCGCCCGGGAGGGCCGCCTCGGCAAGCGCAACCTGCTCGAGGAGGAGCTGCTGCGCCCGGTGATCGACGAGAGCGGCTCGGACTCCGCGATGCTCGACAACGTGATCGAGCTTCTGACCGCGGAGGGGCGCGACGTCCGCCACGCCGTGGCCATGCTCATCCCCGCCGCCTGGGAGACCCTGACCGACATCGAGGACGAGGTACGGGACTTCTACCGCTACCACGCCTGCCTGACCGAGGCGTGGGATGGGCCGGCGGGGGTGATCTTCACCGACGGACGGCGGGTCGGAGCGGTCCTCGACCGCAACGGGCTGCGGCCGCTGCGATACGTTGTCTGCGAAGACGGGATGGTCGCCTGCGCCTCGGAGGCCGGCTCGATCTACAGCCGGGGCCACGGGTGGGTGCGGCGGGGCAAGATCGGCCCCGGCCGGATGATCTGCGTCGATCCCCGGGATGGAGGCTTCGAGGAGGATCCGGTACGCAACCGGCTGGCCCGCCGCCGGCCCTATGGGCGCTGGGTGGAGAGCTACCTCAAGCCGGCCCCCCTCGGCGATCCCAACCCGGAGATCCCCGAGGACCTCCTCGCCCGCCAGGTGGCCTTCGGTTACACCAAGGAGGAATTCACCACGGTGATCCGGCCCATGGCCACCTCCGCGCACGAGCCGACCTCCTCGATGGGCGACGATACGGCCCCCGCGCCCCTCGCGGAGCGCCCCCGGAGCCTCTACAACTACTTCAAGCAGCGCTTCGCCCAGGTCACCAACCCGCCCATCGACCACCTGCGAGAGCGCGGGGTCATGAGCGTCCGCACCCTCGTGGGCCCCCATGACCCCATCCTGTGGGAGCGGCCCGAGAGCGCTTCCCTGCTGGAGCTCGACACCTTCTTCCTCTTCAAGCCCCTGGGGGGATACTGGCTCGACGCCACATTCCCGGTGGCCGAGGGGACCCGATCGCTGCGATCCCGCATCCAGGAGCTGGCGGAGGACGCCGAGCACGCCGCCCACCTGGGCTCGGGCATCCTGTTGGTTTCGGACCGGGCGATCTCCCCCGAGCGGGCCCCCATCCCGATGCTGCTCGCGGTGGGGGCGGTGCACCAGCGCCTGGTCCGCTCGGGACAGCGGACCCGGGTCTCCCTCGTCGTGGAGACCGACGAGGCGCGCGAGAACCATCACTTCGCCTGCCTGCTCGGCTACGGGGCCGAGGCGATCTGTCCCCGTCTCGTCCTCGCCTCGATCGCGGAGCTGGTGAAGAAGGGGCGGCTCGGGGAGGACATCTCGGTGTCGGAGGCGCTGATGCGCTACCGCAACGCCATCGAGGAGGGGGTGCTGAAGGTGCTCTCCAAGATGGGCATCTCCATGACCGACTCCTATCGGAGTGCGCAGATCTTCGACGCCATCGGTCTGGGGGCCGAGGTGATCGACCTCTGCTTCACGGGCACCCCGTCCCCGCTGTCGGGGATCGGCTTCGAGGAAATCGCCGAGGACACGCTCCGCCGCCACTTTGCCGCCTACAACGTCGCACCCAAGATGGACAACCCCGGATTCTACAAGCACCATGCCAAAGGCGAGTATCACGCCACGAACCCCAAGGTGGTGGACGCCCTTCACGAGGCGGTCACCAGCGGGGATTGGGCCGCCTACCACCGCTTCGCGAGCTTCGTGGCGCAGCGTCCCCCGACCGAGCCCCGGGACCTCTTCGACCTGATCCCGGCCGGCCCCCCGGCGCCCCTCGAGGAGGTGGAGTCGCTGGAGGCGATCTGTGCCCGGTTCTCCACCGGTGCGATCAGCCACGGCGCCATCTCCAAGGAGGCCCACGAGACCCTCGCGATCGCCTTCAACTCCCTCGGGGGCAGGGCCAACTCCGGGGAGGGAGGCGAGGACCCCGCTCGCTTCGGGACGCAGCGGGAGTGCAAGATCAAGCAGGTCGCCTCGGGCCGGTTCGGGGTCACGCCCCAGTACGCGGCCAACGCCCTCGAGCTCCAGATCAAGATGGCCCAGGGCTCCAAGCCCGGCGAGGGGGGCCAGATCCCGGGAAAGAAGGTCACCGCCGAGATCGCCCGGCAGCGCCATACCCAACCCGGGGTGGCCCTCATCTCCCCCCCGCCCCACCATGATATCTACTCCATCGAGGACCTGGCCCAGCTCATCTTCGACCTGAAACAGGTGAATCCCCGGGCCGACGTCTCGGTGAAGCTGGTGGCCGAGGCGGGGGTGGGCACCATCGCGGCGGGAGTCGCCAAGGCCCTCGCGGATGTCGTCCAGATCTCGGGGTGGGACGGCGGGACGGGGGCGAGCCCCCTCTCCAGCATCAAGAACGCCGGGCTGCCCTGGGAGATCGGGGTGGCCGAGACCCGGCAGATGCTCATGGCCAACGGCCTGCGGGGCCGGGTGCGGGTGAGAGTCGACGGAGGCATGAAGTCCGGCCGGGACGTGGTGATGGCCGCGATCCTCGGGTGCGACGAGTTCGCCTTCGGGACCTCGGCGTTGCTGGCGGAGGGCTGCATCATGGTGCGGGCCTGCCACCGGGACACCTGCCCGGTGGGGATCGCCACCCAACGACCGGACCTGCGGGCGAAGTTCACCGGGACTCCCGAGATGGTCGTCAATTATCTCCGGTTCGTGGCGGAGGAGGTGCGCCAGATACTCGCGTCTCTCGGCCTGCGCTCCGTCGAAGAGGCCATCGGGCGGACGGACCTGCTCGGGGTGCGCGGCTTCGGGGAGGACCACCGGGCCCGATTCCTGGACCTCTCGGGAATGCTGGCTCGGGAAGAGGGACCTCGGTGCTTCGTCGCCTCCGATCCCATCCAGCGCCCCCGCTCCGCCCTGGGCGACCGGGTCTTCGAGGATGCCTTCGGGGCCATCCGAGCGGGCCTGTCCATCGCCCTGCGCTACGACATTCACAACTCCGACCGCACCGTGGGAGCGCGCCTGGGTGGGGCCATCGGATACGAGTTCGGCTCGGCTCCCCCACCGGGGCGGGTCACCGTATCCTTCGAGGGCGAGGCCGGGCAGAGCTTCGCCGCCTTCCTCGCCGAGGGAGTGACCTTTCACCTGGTGGGAGAAGCCAATGACTATGTCGGTAAGGGGATGGGCGGGGGCCGCATCGTGATCGTGCCGCCTCCCAACGACGCCGGCGACCCCTACCTGGTCGGCAACACCGTCCTCTACGGCGCCACCGGCGGGGAGCTCTTCGTCGCCGGACGGGCCGGGGAGCGCTTCTGCGTCCGCAACTCGGGGGGGCGCAGTGTGGTGGAGGGCGTCGGCGATCACGCCTGCGAGTACATGACCGGAGGCTCGGCCGTGATCCTGGGTCCCACCGGCTGGAACCTGGGGGCCGGGATGACCGGAGGGGAGGCATATGTCTGGGACCCCGACCTGCGCCTCCCCGCCCGGGTAAACCCGGAGCTGGTACATCCCCAGCGCCCGGATGAGATCCAGCAGAAGTTCCTGCTCGAGCAGCTCACCCTCCACGCCGAGCTGACCGGGTCCGCCCGGGCCCGCCACCTGATCGAGAACTGGAAGCAGGAGTCCCGCCACTTCTGGCGGGTCGCCCCAAAGGCCGAGGTGGCCAGGATCGAAAGCACCCACGAGGGATCCGTGGAGGCAAAGACGTAGAGAGCCGGGGGCAAGAGCCTCCGTATCCCTAACAGGCAATAACAAAGCCCCGGGTCCTCCCGGAAACTGTGCACTTTTCGTGATCAGGTCAGCGAACCATCCGGTCGACCGTGTGCAGCGACGGGAAAGAGCTCCAAGCCAGCGCGCTGGATCATGAGCGCGCCTCGCCGATCTGCAGGCGCCATAAGGACGCGTACGCGCCCTCGCGCTCCAGCAGCTCGTGATGCGTTCCCTCTTCGACGACCGCTCCGCTCCTGTCTAGCACATAGATCCGGTCGGCATGACGGATTGTCGATAGACGATGCGCGATGATCACCAGCGTTCGATCCCTGGCGAAGTCCTTGAGGGCGCGTTGGATAGCCGCCTCTGTCTCGTTGTCCACGGCCGACGTCGCCTCGTCGAGGATGGCGATTGGCGCGCCCTTCAAGATCGCTCGAGCCAGAGAGATGCGCTGTTTCTGGCCGCCCGACAGTGTGGCGCCACGCTCCCCGATCATCGTATCGTACCCCGACGGCAGGGCCTCGACAAAACCATCGGCCTCAGCCATCCGCGCTGCGGTCGCCAGCCGCTCAGGGTCAGCATCGAAACTGCCGTACCTGATGTTGTCTCCAACTGTCCCGTCGAACAGGAAGGCGTCTTGGCCCACGAAACCAATCGCGTTCCGCAGGTCTTGCAGTCTCAAGTAACGTATGTCCAGGCCATCGAGAAGCACTCGCCCCGACGTGACGTCTTGGAAGCGCATCAGGAGCTTGACGATGGTCGTCTTGCCCGCCCCTGTGGCTCCGACGATGCCCGTGGTCTTTCTGGGGGCGATGCGCAGGGACAGGTTTTGGAAGACGGGCGAGCGACCTGGATAGGCAAACGTTACCCCTTCGAGCACCATCTCACCCTTGACCTTCGCCGCGTCCAGGCGTCGTCCGGTTCCACCCGACTCAACCGGGAGGCTGTAAAGGTCGAGCACCCGTCCCAGCGCAGCCACCGTTCCTTGATACTGGTCGACAGCGTCCCCGAGTGCCGGTAGTTTCCAGAGAATCAGCTGGGGCAGGCCGATCAGAAGGTTGAAGGCTGCAAACGAGAGCGCGCCGGTCAACACGCCGAGGCTGCCCAACAGAACGGTCCCCGCGAAAGACGTCACGGCGCACACTCGTACAATCTGAATGTAGGCCGCGGCGTGCGTATCGATTTGGCGATTGCTCTGACGATACGCTTCGCTGAGGCGGTGAATGCGGTCGATCTCGTACTCTTCGGCGACGAAACTCTTGACGGTCGCGCTCGCCTCCAGATTGTTGATCAGCTGGCTATTCAACAGCGACCCGTTCTCGCTACTGCTTGCGTAGTCTGCGGCGGCATGCTCTTGGTAGAAGAACGACAACCAGGTGATGATCGGTACCGGCAGGAAAGCGATCCAGGCGATGCCCGGAGCGAAGAACAGGAACGCCGGTAAGAGGACGAAAAAGGCGGTGCCAAGTTGCAGGAGATCGTTCGCCGAGGTAGCGAGAAAACGGCCCAACTGGTCGATGTCATCGGTCAGCATCCTTGCGAGCCTGGTCGTCCGTTCGCCCTCCAGATACCGGAGTTCGACTCTCTGAACATGCGCATACGTCTCGGTGCGCCACTCATGCTGCACGGACTGGGCGAGATTGCGCCAGAGCACGCGAGTGATGAATGACAGAGCCGCGGCGACGATATACGCGAGGGCGGTTGCTCCGGCCAAGAACCAGAGTTGACCCGAAGTGCTGGCCAACCCCAGGCGCACGAGGGCCGCGCTCTTGCCAGCGGCGAGCACCACAGCCATCCAGCCAAAGAGCAGAAAGGGCACCATGTCCGAGATCTGCCCGAGAATCGAAAGAAGCGACGCCAGGTAGAACCGCCTCCTGCGCGATCCAATAATTTGCAGCAGAGGATGCCGCGTTGATCTGAGGGATACCGTCGAGGCCTGTTGAGAGCGGCCGGATCTTCGCCATGCGCGCCGGAAGACGACCACAGTCGCCATGAGGACGGCCCCAAGGCGCACCAGTGGTGGCGGACGAAGGAACTTACCTCGGGCCAGGGCGAGGGCCACTGCCGTGCTGCCAGCGAGAGCGAATGACGGAGCAGCGTGATACCGGTGTCGTACCCGCGCCGGTATCACGCTGGGCTTGGATCTCGAGGATCGAGTGAGCGTCATGTCCTGGAGGACAGCCCGCGCAACGGCTTCCCGGACAAGCTGGTCGACTTCCTCTCCGCTCAGTGACGTGTCGTGGTAGATGAGCAACCGACCGGTGGCCGGGTTCGCGCGTATCACCCCGACGCCCGGCGATTCTCGGAGTCCCGCCTCCAGGAGCTCGGCGACACCAGGTCGACCCAGCGCCACCCCAATGTCCCAACGCTGGCGCCCCGGAATGACGGACCGCGGTCGTATCCTGAGTGCCTCCCGCCGGCCCCCCACTATGACGCCCACTATTGATGGCACGATGTCACCGTCACCGATCCGAAGTTGAGCACCTATAGCTATCGGCGACGGCGCCCATCGACGAGGAAGCAGTCTTGTGACGACAGAGCTGTCAGCGGCCGGCGGTCTCGAGGAGTCAGCGTATCATCAGTCTCCGTCAGCACCTTTTCGAGTACCTCTACTGGAGTATCGGACCCCAGCGCTTTCCGGAGCCTTCTGTTCAGTTCGCAGAAAAAATATGGGAACATTCGTCGCCATCGAAACTGCCCATGCGCAGCCATTTCCACGCCCTTATCAAATGTCAGCGAACGCTTCAATTTCCTGATCAGCTCGCCGATCCTCCGGGACAAGATAGGAGTGAGACAAACGCACCTTCGGGCCACTCCTTCCTCATGCCTGCCCGGGATCTGCTGGGGCGGAGAAATCCTTCCGCAACCGCGTCACTGACTCCTCGAAACCGCCGCTTAACCCTTCTTGGGTGCAGTGACCTTGGAGACGCCAGACTGCCTCCGAGCTTCGGCGCCGGCAAAATCGGCACTCGCCTCGGCGGCGATATCCTGGAACTCCTCACTTGCCTCCGCGGCTAGCTGCTTCAACCGCAAAGCGAGCCCTACCGTCGCCTTGACGGCGCCTCGTACTAGCGGCTTCACCAACGGAGCGCTCACGAGACCAATCAAGAATGGGGCCGCAAAGCCTGGGAACAAATGGGGCCGCAAAGCCTGGGAACATTTAGAATCCATCTCCATGTCTGCGATCATTAGGAACTCGGCTGCATTAACAGCCCAATCCTACCCCGACTCTTTCCCGGAAATCAAGGTCCGGGCCATTGACGCAGGCCATCGGAGCACGGCGCCCTGCCGGGCCGCCAGGGCGCGCGTCATCCGCTCCCGGTCGTTCGGCACCCGCAGGTCGTGCAGGGCAGCTTCGACGTCGGCGTAGCGGACGAGATACCAAATCCCTTGCGCTGCGGTAGACCGGATGCTCGGGGCGAAGAGGCCCCCGCGAGCTTTGCAGACGAGCACGATGGCAGGACTCGTTGGACAAACAAGGCTAGACTCGAGCGTTACTGATCCGGCGGGGTGTCATCCATCGTGCGGCGCAGGCTCAATGGGCGCATGTCGGTCCAGACCTCATCCACATAGGCCATGCACTCCTGCTTGGAGCCCTGCTTTCCCGCATCGCGCCAGCCGGGCGGGTTCCCCCGCTCCGCCGGCCAAAGCGAGTACTGCTCCTCGTGGTTGATGACCACCTTGTAGACCATGTCGTCGACCTCTAGCTCCGCCACGCTCTCGCCTCCTTTTGTGCCTGCTGTCTACGCCGCCCTGTCCAGCCGGCTGAGCACGCTCCCGCTCCCACGAGGGTCGCAGCCGACCTCGCCACATAGTATGCAGTTGGATGCAGACCGAGGCCATCCCCCGTGGGAGCAGGGGATCATGGGACTGCCTCACCGGGAAGGCTTTGAGGGCGAGCGGAATGTGCTGCGAAGATACTTC
>JBOGWM010000107.1:0-3466 GCA_050693695.1 Actinomycetota bacterium | reverse complement strand
CATCGAGACCGTCCGGGGGGTGGGCTACCGTTTCGAGGAACCGTGCTCCCTGGGGGGTCCGGGGGGGTAGCAGCCCGAGCGACGCGAGGAAAGCTGCGGACCCACCGGCGAGCTGTGCTCCACTCCTCCGGAGCGGCCACAGCTCGGGCATCTGCTTCATGAAAGAGAATGGGGGTAAGCGTCAAGAGTTTACGTGCCTTAATCAAACTGCAATCTGGTCGAAACACAACGTTCTTACCATCGGAGCTGGAGGTACGCGCCCGGGACCGGCCCGGGACGATCCGGGGGACGGAGGGAGGGAGATGGGCAGGGACGCCCCTCAGCCCCTCTGGCGCCAGAAGATCGACGTCGAGCGGGTGAAGAGCGAGGGCCTCCAGGTAGACCTCGAGCGCTTGGAGCGAGAGGGCTACGAGAGCCTCACCCCCGAGGAGTTTTACCGTCTCAAGACCTGGGGCGTGTGCAGCCAGCGGACCCCCGGCCTGCACATGATCCGGGTCAAGGTTCCCGGAGGTCGCATCGGCGCCGGTCAGCTTCGGGGTGTCGCCGCCATCTCGGAGGCGCTGGCCGACGGCGAGACTCACATCACTGTCCGCCAGCAATTGGAGTTGCACGACGTCGCCAGCCGCAACGTCCGCTCCTGCCTGGAGAAGATCTCCTGGCTGGGGCTGACCACCCGCTCGGCCTGTGGCCACGCGGTGCGCGGGATCGTGGGGTGCGCACGGGCCGGCATCTGCAGCGAGGAGGTCCTCGACATCTCGCCCGTGGTGCAGGGAATCCACGAGTTTTTCATCGGCCGGGCCGACCACTACAACAGCCGCCTGCCTCGGCGGCTCAACGTCTACGTGGCCGGCTGCGCCCGGTGCATGGCGCATGCCCAGATCAACGATCTCGGCTTCGTGGCCACCCGGCGGGGAGGCGAGGTTGGCTTCCAGCTCTGGTGCGCCGGCTCGCTGGCGTCGAACCCTCGACTCGCCTACCTGCTCTTCGGATTCATTCCCACCGAAGAGGTCCTCTCCGTCACCCAGGCCGTCGCCGACGTCTACTGCGCGCACGGCCTTCGCAAGCGCCCGGCCAAGGCGCGCCTCAAGTTCTTGGTCGAGGAATGGGGGGAGCAACGCTTCGCCGAAGCGGTGATGGAGCGCCTCAAGGAGATTCGCCCCGGCAGCCGAACCTCCCGCAATGGTCAGCTTCCCGTGCTCGGTCCCGACCGCCGGCCCGCCGGAGGGCACGGGGGAGTCTTTCCCCAGCGCCAGACCGGCTATGTGGCGGTGGAGGCCCACGTGCGGCTCGGAGATCTCGATCAGAACCAGATGGCGGCGCTGGCAGCCCTTGCAGAGGCCCACGCCGACGGCAACGTCTACCTGACCCGCGAGCAGAACGCGGAGCTGCACTGGATCCGGGAGGAGCACGCCGCGGTCGTGACCGCAGCGCTGGAGGCGGCGGGATTGTTGCCGAAGGGGGCGGGCAGCCTGGTCGACGTCCAGGCGTGCGCCGGCACGGAATGGTGCGTCTGGGGGATCGGTGATTCACGGGGGCTGGCCCGCCAGATCCACGGCGCCCTCGCGGAGGTCGTCGCCTCGGACCCCGAGATCGAGCCGCTGCGGGTGCACGTTTCCGGCTGCTTCCACGGGTGCGCCCAGCACCAGGCCGGGGACATCGGACTCTCCGCGGTGCGATCCAGTGACGGCGCCTGCTCGGACGAGGGTTTCGAGATCTGGGGCGGGGGACGGCTCGGCGTGGAGCCGATCGCGGGGCGCCGGATCGGGCGGATACCGCTCGACGAGACACCCGAGGTGGTGATCGGGCTGCTTACCGCTTACCTCAAGGAGCGAGCCCCCGGCGAGGACTTCTCGACCTTCCTGGAGCGAGAAGGCCGCCGGCTTCTGCAGGACCTCCGGGTGGCGGAGGGCGCGATGCAGGAGGTCCCGACCTAAACTGGTTGCACCATGCCCTTCCGCTTTCCCGTGTGTCTTGAAGTGGAGGGCCGGCCCTGCGTGGTCATCGGTGGGGGAAACCTCGCCGAGCATAAGGTCCGATCACTCCTCGATGCCGGGGCGACGATCAAGGTGGTCGCTCCCGCCTTCACCGGGGGCCTCCAGGAGCTGGCTCGGCGGGGGGAGCTCACCCTCGTCGAGAAGCCCTACTCCCACGGTGACCTAGAGGACGCATTCCTCGCCATCGCCGCCACCGGGGACCCGGGGGTGCATGCGGCCGCCTTCGCCGAGGCCGAGGAGCGTGGGGTGCTGCTGAATGCGGTGGATGACATCGCCCATTGCCACTTCGCCTACCCCGCCGTCCTTCGCCGGGGAGACTTCATGGTGACGATATCCACCGGCGGAAAGGCCCCGGCGCTTGCCAAGCGGCTCCGGCATGCCCTGGCCCGCCAATTCGGGCCGGAGTACGAGACGCTGGTTCAACTCCTCGGAGAGGTACGGGAGGCGGTGATGCCGTCTCGGGAGGCCGAGTTCGCCACCTGGGCGGCTCGCTGGCAGCAAGCGCTGGACCATGACCTGCTCGGTCTGGTCGAGGAAGGCAGGACGGAAGAGGCCGCCCGGATCGTCTCCGATTGCCTGGCCGGCGGCGAGCTTCCCCGGCCCCCGGGACGGGTGGCCATCGTCGGCGCGGGGCCAGGAGACCCGGGGCTCATCACCGTGAAGGGAAAAGAGCTCATCGACCAGGCGGACGTGGTGGTCTACGATCGGTTGGTTCACCCCTCTCTGTATTCGAGGAAGGAGGCGATCTACGCGGGGAAAGGTCCCGGCGGTCACGGGATCCGCCAGGACGAGACCAATGCTCTGCTGATCCGGCTCGCCAGGGAAGGCAAGCGGGTGGTCCGTCTCAAGGGCGGCGACCCGTTCGTCTTCGGACGGGGAGCGGAGGAGGCCGAGGCCCTGGCTCAGGCAGGGATCCTCTTCGAGGTCGTCCCGGCCCCCTCCTCGGCGATCGCGGCCCCGGGCTATGCCGGCATCCCGGTGACCGATCGGCGCCATGGATCCTCGGTGGCGATCGTGACCGGTCACTGCGGGGGGGCCAAGCCCGTGGACTTCCGGAGGCTCGCGGGATCCGTCGACACCATTGTCATTCTCATGGGCGTTTCGCAGCTCGGATCCATCGTGGAGGAGCTGCTCCAGGGCGGCCTGCATCCCGAGACGCCGGCGGCCATCGTCGAGGCCGGGAGCCTCCCTTCTCAACGCGTCCTGAGCGTACCCCTCCAGGAACTCCCCGAAGCGGCGTCGGCGGCCGGAGCGGCCTCCCCGGCCGTGGTCGTGGTGGGGGAGGTGGTCGGGCTTCGGGAGCTGATCTCCTGGTTCCCCGAGGCCCAGCCCGAGGACTCTTCCCCGCATCATCTATCATTCCAGAGACGATAGCCTCTGATGGCGGTCCTTCGGCCCGCCATCAGGATAAGAGGAAAAAGTTATTCTGATCACCCGCCCCAGTGGAGCAGTCTGGAGTGCTCGGGTCCCTG
>JBOGWM010000106.1:0-1729 GCA_050693695.1 Actinomycetota bacterium | reverse complement strand
GGTTCGATTCCCCTCATCCGCTCCAAGCTCGGCGGCCCTCCTGAAGGGTCTGCGGCCGTACTCACGCATCAGGCTCAGATCTACCCCCGCTCGGAGAGGCGAAAACATTGCCCTGAGGGTAGGAGCGCTTCGAGGAATCCCCACCGCCGCCGCCTTGGAACCCGTCGCTTGAGGCAGGCTCGCAGGGCCTCGGGGTCCGCCGCCCGCAGCGAACATGCCTTCTTCTGGGGGGCCGTAGGATACTAGGGTCGCCACCAACGACGATTCGGTGAGTGAGCCCGTGACCGGGACGACGAATCTCTGGATCGGATGAGACCAAGATGGATGAGCCCCGCCTCCGGCGACTTCTCCAGGGCCTCGTCGGGGGAGAGACCTCCATCGACGAGGCGGTTCGAGAGCTGCGCCACCTGCCGTATGCCGACCTCGGCTTCGCCCGGGTGGATCATCACCGGGAGCTGCGGGTGGGGATCCCCGAAGCGGTGTACGGGCCGGGCAAGACCTCCGACCAGGTGGCGGCCATCGCCGCGGCGCTCCTGGAGGGGAACACGGGCCCGGTCCTGGTGACCCGTGCCACCAAGGAGCAGTACGAGGCGGTGGCCGCGATCGCTCCGGAGGCCGCCTATCACGAGATCTCCCGCCTGATCGTGGTCCGGGCCGACCCTCCCTGTGACGATACGGTTGTGGCGATCGCTTCCGCCGGCACGTCGGACATCTCCGTGGCCGAGGAGGCGGCGGTCACCGCCGAGGCGCTGGGTCTTGAGGTGGAGCGGGTGCGCGACGTGGGGGTGGCCGGGCTGCATCGGGTGATGCGGTCGCTGGACATTCTCGAGCGGGCCGGTGTGGTGATCGTCGTGGCCGGGATGGAGGGGGCGCTGGCGAGCCTGGTCGGCGGTCTGGTGGCCGCTCCGGTGGTCGCGGTGCCGACCTCGGTCGGCTACGGGGCGGGAGCGGGCGGGATCGCACCGCTGCTCACGATGCTCAACTCCTGCGCCCCCGGCGTGGCGGTAGTAAACATCGATAACGGCTTTGGGGCCGCGGTCTTCGCCTCGAGGCTCATCCGAACCGCCCGTGTCCGCCGGAGGCCTCCCGAGACCCTCGGATCGGCCGCCGCTCCGTGATCGCCTACCTCGACTGCTTCGCCGGAGCCTCCGGAGACATGATCCTGGCGGCGTTGATCGATGCCGGAGCCGACCTCGACGCCGTAACGGATCAGCTCTCCAGGATGGAGCTTCCCGGTGAGATCACGCTCTCCGATGTGCAGCGATGCGGCATACGGGCCGCCAGGCTCCAGGTGGAGGGACCCGACGAGCCGTTCGTCTCCTCCTACGGACAGGGTCGGAAGCTCCTGCATGAGGCCGGACTCGACCCCGAGATCGAGGAGCGAGCGATCTCGATGTTGACCCGGCTGTCGGAGGCTGAGGCCCGGATCCACGGCACGACCCCGGAAAAGGCTCACTTCCACGAGCTGAGCGGACTCGACACGCTGGTGGACCTGGTGGGGGTGGCGGCCGCCTTCCGGGCGCTGGGGATCGAGCGGGTGGTGGCCTCGCCCGTGGCCACCGGGAAGGGATGGGTGCCTTCGGCCGGCCACGGTCCGCTCCCGCTGCCCGCCCCGGCTACGCTGGAATTGCTGAAGGGGGGCTCGCTCTATGGAACCGGCATCCAGGCCGAGTTGGTGACCCCGACCGGCGCCGCCATCCTGGCCGAATACGCCGGCTCGTTTGGAGAG
>JBOGWM010000105.1:0-13555 GCA_050693695.1 Actinomycetota bacterium | reverse complement strand
AGGCGGACCGGCTGGAGGTCTACCGGCTGGCGGAGGGACGCTATGGGGCGCCCCGGATCCTGGAGCGGGGGGAGCGGCTCGAGTCCCCGGAGATTCCCGGCTTCTCGATCCCGGGCGAGGAGGTCATCGGCGCCTCCGAGGAGGAATAGGGCCGGAGAGGAGGCCGCGGGAGGTTGAGAGCCATCCCGGAGGTGGCGCTTGGCCTTCTCGCCGGGTCGGTGGCCGATCTCTGCATCCCCGACCCCTCCCGGGCGCATCCGGTCGCCGGGTTCGGGTGGGTGGCCACCAGGCTGGAGGCGAGGATGTGGAAGCCGGGCGCCCTCTGGGCGCGCTGCGCCGGCGTGGTCTACGTGAGCGTCCTGGTCGGAGGAGCCGCCATGGCCACCGCCCTCTTGGACCGGGCTCTGGGACGAGTCCGGCTGGGTCGTGGCTTGCTGATGACCGGGGTGACCTGGTCGGTGCTGGGGGGCGCCTCTCTGGAGCGGGAAGCCCGCAGGGTCTCGGAGGCGATCGCCCGGGGCGACCTCGGGGATGGCCGGCGTCACATCCGCGCGCTCGTGGGCCGGGATCCCGAGGGCCTGGATGCGGCCGGGCTCTGCCGGGCGGCGGTGGAGTCGGTGGCCGAGAATACGGCCGACGCGGTGGTGGCGGCGCTGTTGTGGGGAGCGATCGCCGGCCCGGCGGGAGCGGTCGCCTACCGGGCCGCCAACACTCTCGACGCCATGGTGGGCCACCGTAGCCCCCGCTACGAGCGCTTTGGCTGGGCTGCGGCCCGCCTGGACGACCTTCTCACCTGGGCGCCGGCGCGCCTGGGTGCGGGCCTCACGGTGGCGCTCAGCCCCCTGGTCGGGGGAGACCGGCGAAGGGCCTGGCGAGGGTTGCAGCGGGACGCCTCCGCCCATCCCAGCCCCAACGCCGGGAGGCTGCAGGCTGCCTTCGCCGGCGCCCTCGACATCCGGCTGGGGGGTCCCAACCGTTACGAGGGAGTCCTGGAGGAGCGGCCGAGAATCGGCGAGGGCCGGGCTCCCGACCCGCATTCGATCGCGGCCGCAGTCCAGCTTTCGAAGCTGGTCGGGGTGGTCGCCACCGCACTCGCAGCCCTGATCGCGTGGGGCCTGCGCCGATCGAGACCGGCGTCGCTCGAGGATGCTCGCCCGGGACCCACGAGATGAGCCTGGCGCTCGTCCTGGGGGGCATCCGGTCCGGAAAGTCGGAGGTGGCGGAGCGGATGGCCCGCGAGGGCGGCGGGCCGGTCGTCTACGTCGGCACCGCTTGCGCCTTCGATCCCGAGACCGTGGAGCGGATCGCCCGCCACAGGACACGGCGCCCGGCGTCCTGGACGACCGTTGAGCAGGCCGATCCCACGGAGGCGCTTCGGGCCGCCGCAGACGCGACCGTGCTTGTGGACGGGATCGGCCCCTGGCTCGCGGCCCTCATGGAGAGGGAGGGACTCTTCACGCAAGCCCCGATGGCTCCCCTCGGCGCGGAAGGGGAACGGGGAGCGAGCCGGGTGCTGGGATGCGTGCGCGCCTTCGCCGAGGCCGCCAGTGCTCGTCCCGCCTCGACCATCGTGGTCACGGAGGAGAGCGGGCTTGGGCTGGTCCCCCAGGGCGCGGGCGCCCGCCGGTATCTGGATCTCGCCGGAGAGGCGCTCCAGATCCTCGCCGGGGTCGCCGGTCGGGTTCGATTGGTGCTCGCCGGCTGTCCGATGGATCTGAAGAGTCTCCCTCCAGAGCAAATTCCCCCCGAGCTGCGTCTCCACGGGGACTCCCTGGCCCCGGAAGGCTGCCTCGACTTCGCGGTCTCAACCGTTGCGGGAGGGCCACCCGACGGCCTCGCAGAGCGGCTTGCCTCGGCTCTGCATCACCTGGAACGCTACCCGCGGGAGCAGGCGGCCATCCGGGCGATCGCGGATCGTCACCGCCGCTGCCCGGAGGAGGTGCTCCCCCTCAACGGAAGCGTCGAGGGTTTCTGGCTGCTGGCCGCAGCCCTGCGGCCGAGGCACGCGGTCTGCCTGCATCCCTCCTTCACCGAGGCGGAGGCGGCGCTGCGGGTCGGCGGGCATGGGGTGCAGCGGGTCTTCTTCGGCTCCGAGGGCGCCGAGGATTTCTCCCTGGACCCCGGGGAGGTTCCGCCGGGGGCGGACCTGGTCGTGCTCGGCAATCCCGGCAACCCGACGGGCGCCCTACACCCTGCGGCCACGATCGAGCGGCTGGCACGCCCCGGGCGAGTGCTGGTGGTGGACGAGGCGTTCATGGAGCTCGTGGCCGAGGAGTCCGAGAGCCTTGCCTCCCGCGCGGAGCTTCCGGGTCTGGTCGTTCTGCGTTCCATCACGAAGATCTGGTCCGTTCCGGGCCTGCGAGCCGGCTACCTGCTCGGGCCTCCCGGCCTCGTCGCCGCCCTGCGGGAAGCCCGCCCTCCGTGGAGCGTGAACGCCCTGGCCCTGGTGGCGCTGGAGCTATGCGCCCGGGACCGCATCACGGCGGCCAGGCGGGCCGAGGGGATCGCCGTCGCCAGGGGAGAGCTGGCGGCCCGCCTCCGTGCCCTGCCCGGGGTCACGGTCTGGCCCTCGTCGGCGAACTTTCTTCTCATCCGTGTCCCCGACGGGCCGCGGGTGCGGGCGGCTCTTGTGAAGCGGGGCATCGCGGTGCGCCGGGCCGACACCTTCCCCGGCCTTGGCGAGGATCACCTGCGGGTCTCGGTGAGGACGCCGGAGGAGAACCGAATTCTCATCCGGGCGCTCGAGGAGATCATGAGATGAAGGTGCGCCTGGTGGAGCGGGCGCTGGTGGTGGAGCTCGGCGGCGAGCTTCGTTGCCTCTCCTCGGCCGTCCTCGGCGGCGGGCTGGGGCGCGCCCGCACCTGGTTCAACCTTCAAGTCCCGTCTCACTACGCTTGTACCGATCCGCAGCGGGACCTCGAAGAGGCGTCGGCGGGGATGGATCGGCCGGTGGTGGGGATGATGACCGCGGCCAGGGTCTCCGGGTTCCGCCAGGCTTGGTTCGGGTGCGCTCGTGCCGTGGGAACGGTGGGAGGGACTGGTCACGCGCTCGCCGCCACCGGGGTCCCCTCGCACTCCGGACGCAGCGCCGGGACCATCAACCTCCTGATCGTGGTGGAGGCTCCGCTCACCGACGCCGGCCTGGTGGGGGCCCTTCAGACCGCCGTGGAGGCGAAGGCCCAGGCTCTGGCAGCGGCCGGGATCCGGGCGCTCAACGCGCCCAGAGGGTACCCGGGATTCGCCACCGGTACCGCCACCGACTCGATCTGCATCGCCTGTCCGCCCGGGGAGCGTGTCTCGTTTGCCGGCTCGGCCACCCGGGTGGGTGGTGAGCTGGCGAGGGCGGCGTACGAGGTCGTGCGCCTCGGCGCCCTGGCCGAGGTCACCGCCGGGGCGCCCGGTTGCCGGACGCTCGCATGACGGCCTCGACGGCGGTTGAGAAACGGGTCCGGGAGCTGTCGGCGCTCGTGTCCCCGGTGGATCGGGATCGGGATGCCGAGGCCCGCCGACGCCATCTTCGCCTCGTGAAACCCCCCGGGAGCCTGGGGGCGTTGGAGGAGCTGAGCGCCCGCCTCGCGGCCATCGGCGGCCGCTGCCCTCCCCCCATCCCGGCGCGCCCGACGGTGGTCGTGGCCGCCGGCGACCATGGGGTGAGAGGCCGGGGCGTGTCTCCCTGGCCGAGCGAGGTCACCGCCAGGATGTGTGGCGCCATCTGCGATGAGGGAGCGGGGGTCAATGCCCTGGCGAAGGTGGTGGGGGCGCAGGTGATCGTGCTGGATGCCGGGGTGGCCTCCGAGCTCTTGGAGCATCCCCGGTTGAGGCGAGCCGGGATCCGGGCCGGGACGGCCGATCTGTCCAGGGGTCCGGCCATGACCCGGGAGGAGGCCGGGCGGGCCGTCCTCGCCGGCGCCGGGCTGGCGGAGGAGCTCTGCGCCGGCGGTACCGACCTGCTGGTGACCGGGGATATGGGGATCGCGAACACCACTGCGGCCGCCTGCCTGATCGCAGCCTTCACCGGGCGCAGCGCCGGGGAGGTCAGCGGACGAGGTACCGGGATCGACGATGCCACCTTCGAGCTCAAGGTCGAGGTCGTGGGGGGGGCGCTCCGGCTTCATTCGCCCAACCCGTCCGACCCCCTGGGGGTGCTCGGGGCGCTGGGCGGCCTGGAGCACGCCGCGCTCGCCGGCGTCATCCTGGGAGGGGCCGCCTCGGGCATCCCGGTGATCCTGGACGGCGTCACCACCAATGCCGCGGCCCTCGTCGCTCACGCCCTGTGCCCCCAGGCGGTCGACTATCTGATCGCCGGGCACCGGTCCCCGGAGCCGGGGGCGGCCGTGGCGCTTCAGCACCTCGGCCTGGAGCCACTGCTGGAGCTCGGGATGCGGCTGGGCGAGGGGACGGGAGGGTTGCTTGCCGTTCCCATTGTCCGGGCCGCCGCGGCGGCCCTCGGTGAGATGCTGACCTTCGAAGAAGCCGGGTTCGAGGGGTGAGAGAGGCCCTCGCATTCCTCACCATCCTTCCCGTCCGAGCGCCCGGTCGGGCGCCGGGCCGGGCGGCCCTGCTCGCGTTTCCCCTGGTCGGCGGGGTCCTGGGTCTGGCCTGGGCGGGAGTGGCGTGGGGAGCCTCGAAAGTCTGGGGCCCCCTGGTCGCAGCGGTCATGGTCCTTGGCATCGACCTCCTTGCGACCGGGGGGATGCACCTCGATGCCCTGGGCGACGTTGCAGACGGTGTCGCCAGCCGGAAACCGCACGGGGAGGCGATCGCGGTCATGAGGGATCCCGCCATCGGGGCGGTCGGGGCTGCGGCCCTGGCGACCGCCCTCCTGATGAGGTTCGCCCTGGTGGTCCTGCTCGTGTCGGAGGGCTCGCCCCTGTCGCTGGCGAGCGTGCCGGTCGCGGGACGCTTTGCCATGCTCTGGCTCATGTCCAGGACCTCCGTGACCGCGGGCCCCTCCCTGGCGACCACCCTCAGCTCCAGCGCCACCGGCCCGGTGGGTCGGGCCGGTGGGATCACGGCCCTCCTTCTCGGATGGATCCTCGCGGGGCTCCCGGGAGCGGCCGCGATCATCATGGCGGGGATCGTGGCCGAAATGGCAGCCCGCTGGACCCGCAGGCGCTTCGGAGACATAACGGGCGACGCCGTGGGGGCCACCGGCTTCGTCGCCGAACTGGCGGCCCTCACCCTGCTTCCGTTATGGAATGTCTAGCGGGGGGAGGGCAGGCCCTCCCTTCGGCCACCCTCAGGGCTCCGGCCAGGTCCTCGTGGAGACTGACCTCGACGTAGCCGGCCCCGAGGAGGGAGGCCAGCCTTCCCGCCTGGCCGGGGTGGGTCTCCATCACCAGCCATCCTCCCCGACGTAGCCACTCCAGGCTCTCGACCGCCACTCGCTTGGCGATCTCCAGCCCGCTGCGGCCGGCGACCGTCGCCACTCGTGGTTCGTGGTCGGCGACGTCCGGCGCGACCCGCTCCAGGTCCGCATTCGAGAGGTAGGGCGGGTTAGTCACCACGAGGTCCAGGCGGCCTCTCAGGCCGTCGGGCAGAGGCTGGAAGAGATCCCCTTCGAGGACCGTCACCCGCGCCGGCGCGACCCGTTCGACATTGCGCCGGGCCCACGCCGCGGCCTCCGGACTGATCTCGATGGCCCACACTTGGGCATCCGGGCGCTCGGTGGCGACCGCGAGCGCGATCGCCCCCGAGCCGGCGCCGAGGTCCACCACCAGGGGCGCGGTCAGCCCCGTGAGGCGAGCCAGGGCGTGCTCGACGACGATCTCGGTCTCGGGTCGGGGCACCAGGACCCCGGGCCCCACCAACAGGTCCAGGCGCCGGAACGCCTGGCGCCGGGTGAGGTACTGAAGAGGCTCGCCGCCGCCGCGACGGGTCACCAGCTCTTCGAGGAGGCCGCCCTGCTCCTCGGAGAGGGCGCGCTCCGGAGTCGAGAAGAGCTCCGTTCGGCCACATCCCAACACGTGCTGGAGGAGCAGCTCCGCATCGATCCGTGGGCTGTCCACCCGACCCTCCAGGCGTCGGGCGGCCTCTCGAAGGGCGGCTCGGAGCGACTCCACCTAGTGCTCCCCAACTCCGGCGAGTTGCTCCGAGCGCTCCTTGGACATGAGGGCGTCGACGAACGGCTCCAGGCCCCCCTCCAGCACCTGCGGCAGGTGATGGAGGGATACGCCCAACCGGTGGTCGGTCACCCGGTTCTGAGGGAAGTTGTAAGTACGGATCTTCTCGGATCGATCAACGGTGCGAACCTGGCTTCGCCGGTTGGCCGCGGCCTCGCTCTGGCGGCGCTCCAGCTCGATCTGGTAGAGACGAGCCCGCAGCAGGCGCATCGCCTTCTCCCGGTTCTGAAGCTGAGACCGCTCCTCCTGACAGGTGACCACCAGGCCGGTGGGCACGTGGGTAATGCGCACGGCGGAGTCGGTGGTGTTGACCGACTGGCCGCCTGGCCCGCTGGAGCGAAAGACGTCCAGGCGCAGGTCCGCGGGGTCGACGGCGACGTCCACCTCCTCGACTTCGGGAAGCACCAGCACTCCCACCGCGGAGGTGTGAACCCGCCCCTGGGACTCGGTCTGAGGAACTCGCTGGACCCGATGCACGCCCGCCTCGTGCTTGAGGCGAGAGTAGGCGCCCTTGCCCTTCACGGCCAGGGTCACCTCCTTGAACCCTCCCGCCAGGGCGGAGGGATGCGACGAGAGGGCGTCCGTCTTCCAGCCCTGGCGCTCCGCATATCGCAGGTACATCCGGTACAGATCGCCGGCAAAGAGCGCTGATTCCTCCCCGCCCTCCCCGGCCTTGATCTCCACGATCACGTCTCGGTCGTCGTGGGGGTCTTTGGGCAAGAGGAGGATCCGAAGCTTCCCATCGAGCTCCAGGGCCAGATTCTCCTGGTCCCTCATCTCCTGTTCCGCCAGGGTTCGCAGCTCCGGATCCGACTCCTCCGCAAGCATCTGCCGTGCGGACTCCGCGTCCGCGCGCGCCTTGCGGTAGCGCCGGTAGGTGAGGACGATCTCTTCCAGCTCGGCGTTGAGCTTCCCGCACTCGCGCAGGGCTTCCGGCCGTGAGGCCAGCTCGGGGTCGCCGAGCTTCGCCTGCACCTCCTCGTACTTGCGCTCCAGCCGGTCCAGCCGTTCGAACATGGGCTTATCCGGACTCCCGCGTCCCCCTTGCCTCGAGCGCCGGGCCTCCCACCGGCGCTGCGCCGACCCCCTCGGCGGCCATCACGGCCTCCATGGCCACGATGGCGACCTCGATCTGATCCCGGGTCGGGGGACGGGTGGTGATCTTCTGGAGCGCCAGGCCGGGAAGGCTGGCGATACGGAACAGCCTCGAGCGCTCGTTTCGGGACGCCCCCCGGATCACCTCATAGGCGCCGCCCGCGAGCAGGGGGACGGCCAGGACCCGGGCGCCGATGCGTATCGGGATCGAGGGCGGCAGGACGAGATCCATCACGAAGTGGACCGCGATGGTGAAGAACATGACGATGAACAGAAAGTTCGTGCCGCATCGGACGTGCAGGGTCGGATAGCGGTCGATCACGCCCGGCTCCAGGGGATCGCCGTTCTCATAGGCGTAGATGGTCTTGTGCTCCGCCCCGTGGTACTGGAAGACCCGGCGGATGTCCGGGATGAACGAGATCGCCAGGATGTAGCCGAGGAACAGCCCGATGCGCAGCGCCCCCTCGATGAGATTCTGGCCCAACGAGCCGTCCACCCCGATCAGCCCGCCCCCGAGCTTGGAGGCCGCGGCGGGGGCGACGATGAAGATGGCCGTGAAGATGACGAGGGCAAGGCCCATGGTCCACCCGATCTCCTTGCCGGAGACCTGCTCGTCCTCTCCGAGACAGTGGCGGGCCGAGATCCGTAATGCCTTCATCCCCACGCTCAGGGACTCGAAGATAATGTACATCCCCCGGACGAAGGGCCAGCGCAGCCAGGGATGGCTCTGAGGGTGGCCCGGGAGGGGGTGCGTCTCACAGGCGATCTCGGAGTCGGGCTTGCGCACCGCCACCGCAAAGCTGGTCAGGCCGCGCATCATCACTCCCTCGACGACCGCCTGACCCCCTATTGAAGGTTTCGTCTCCACGGGCCGGCGGGCTAGACTCTGGGCATGGGGCGCTTGCCGTACTTGCGCTCGAAGCGCTCGACCCGCCCTCCGCTGTCCACCAGCCTCTGCTTGCCGGTGTAGAAGGGGTGGCAATTGGAGCACAGCTCGACCCGCAGCGTCGGCTTGGTCGAGCGGGTTTGAAAGGTATTCCCGCACGAGCAGTGCACCGTGGCCATCACGTATTCGGGATGGATTCCCTGCTTCATCGACTCTCCTTTTCGATTACGGACCCAGCTTAGCAGCGGCAACCGACGCTCCCGGGGCGCGGGCGGGCAAGCTCAGGGAGGGAGCCTCTGCCGGTTCCGGGAGAGCTAATCTCCTGACGGGACTTTCTGCACCTCGCGGAGGAACTGGGCGTTCCCCTTGGTCTGACGCATCTTGTCGATCAGCAACTCGAGACCCGCCACTCCCTCCAGGGCGTGCAGGACTCGTCGAAGCTTCCACACCAGCTCCTTCTCCTCCGAAGACAACAGCAGCTCTTCCTTGCGGGTCCCCGACGCCTCGATGTCCAGCGCCGGGAAGATGCGCTTCTCGGAGGCCCGTCGGTCGAGGCGAAGCTCCCAGTTACCGGTGCCCTTGAACTCCTCGAAGATCACCTCATCCATCCGGGAGCCGGTCTCCACCAGGGCGGTGGCGAGCACGGTCAAGCTTCCCCCTTCCTCGATGTTGCGAGCGGCCCCGAAGAACCTCTTCGGCGGGTACAGGGCCGTGGAGTCCACCCCACCCGAGAGGATCCTGCCCGAGGCGGGGGTGGCGAGGTTGTACGCCCTCGACAAACGAGTGATGCCATCGAGCAGGATCACCACGTCCTTCCCCAGCTCCACCAGGCGCTTGGCCCGGTCCAAGGTGAGTTCGGTCACCTGGATGTGATCATCCGAGGGCCGGTCGAAGGTGGAATAGATGATCTCGCCCTTGACCGATCGCTGCATGTCGGTCACCTCTTCGGGCCGCTCGTCGACGAGCAGCACGATCAGATGGCACTCGGGGTTGTTCATCGTGATCGAGTTGGCGATCTGCTTCATGATCGTGGTCTTGCCCGCCTTGGGAGGGGACACGATCATGCCCCGCTGGCCCTTGCCGACCGGTGCGATGAGATCGACGATGCGCTGGGTGATCCGGTTCGGCTCCTCGTCGATCTCCATCCGGAGACGCTCGTTCGGGTAGAGGGGGGTCAGCCGCTCGAACCAGGGCCGCCCGACGATCTCCTCGGGAACCATCCCGTTGATGTTCTCGATGCGGACCAGCGCCTGATATTTCTCGCCTTCTTTGGGTCGGCGCACACCCCCGATGATCTCGTCTCCCCGCCGGAGCTGGAAGCGCCGGACCTGGGACAGCGAGACGTAGACATCCTCCGATCCCGGGAGATACCCGCTGGTTCGCAGGAAGCCATAGCCCTCCGGCAGGATATCGAGGACGCCGTGGCGAACCTCCAGCTCCCCCGGCTCATCGTTTTCGTACTCTCGCCTGGGACGCTCCAGACGATCGGGCCGCTCCAGCCCCCGATCGCGGCCCCGGCGACGACGCCGTCCCCGGTCGCGATCGCGCAGGCCGTCAGGCTCCCGGCGCAGATCGGGCCGCGCCTCCTCGGGCGCCGAAGGGGCCGGAGACGGGGCCTCCGAGACCCTCGTGCCCACCGGGGCCGAGGTGGCGCCTCCGGAGGCGGTGAGCGTCCCTTCGGATATGGGCGCCGGGTGGTCTCCGGATGGGGCCGGTCTTTGAACCGGGCGTCCTCGGACGCTCTCGGGCGCCCTCGGCGCGCGCGGGGCTTCATCGAGACGCCCCCTTGGAGCCATCCCGGGAAGCGGAGGAGTCGTCCCCGCCGGAGACGGCGCCGCGGCCGCTTCCGTGGGGGGACGCTCCGGCGTCTCGGAGATGGTGGTTGGGGCCGGCCTCTTCGATCCATTCGGCTCTGCCGCCACCTTCAGGATCGAGTCGATCAGCTCGGCCTTCCTGAGCTTCTTTGGTTCCTTGACCCCCATCTCGGTGGCGATGGTCTGTAGTTCGGCCACCAGCTTGCCCGCAAGCATGGAGCGCTTTGGGGTCTGTGTCTCATCCATCAGTTATCACCTCCTCTCGAAAAAGAATGCTCATTCCTCTCTCCTGATGGCGGCCCGAAGGCCGCCATCAGCGTCAAGTACGGGTCACGCGACCCGGATACCGTGTCGCTAAGGAATTGCACGCGCCTTTCGCCTCCCCCCCAAGATCTCCCGGCTCCTCAGGCGAGGAGGTTTCGATTTCTTGCTCATCTCTTCGCTCTCATCCAGATCGAAGGTTTGAGGAAGCGTCGAATTGGCTTCACCCCGGGCTTGCGCCTTCTCCAGCGCCTTCGCGACCACGATCGCCGCGATCTCCTGCAGTGCCGAGTCCAACTCGAACATCTCGACGACCGGAACGCCCCGTTCCCGGGCCAGTCCGGAGATGTAAGACTGGATCGCCCGAATTTTATCAAATCCTGAAAGGTAACGGTCCCGCGGGCGAGACGG
This sequence comes from Actinomycetota bacterium, assembly GCA_050693695.1. Taxonomy (GTDB): domain Bacteria; phylum Actinomycetota; class CADDZG01; order JAHWKV01; family JAOPZY01; genus JBOGWM01. The sequence continues at coordinate 2,966 of JBOGWM010000105.1, read as the reverse complement.
AGTTTCCATCATACGCAGGTGGAAATGGGAACGATGCGCCTCCTCGTCCGAGACGGTGATCACCACGGGGACGAGGACGGCCTCCGGAAACTTCTCCTCCCAGCCCTCCAGGTAGCCGGGAACGACGTGGGCCCCCTCGACAATGATATCCGTACCTTCCTCCAGCGCCCGGGCGATCAACGCCTTGATCCCAACCGAGACGGCGCAGACCTGCTCCTGGAAGCCAACGATGAGCTGGTCGGAGCTGGAGGGCAGTTGCATCCGCAGCGCGGTGTCGGCGTTGAAGGAGGAGACATACAGCACCGGCATGACCTCTTCCGAGAAGGCGGCCCGAAGAACCTCTCGGATGGCGTCGGTGGAGATCACCCGGGTGATCCCGAGGCGGGTCGCGAGCTGGGTGGCCACGGTCGATTTGCCGACCCCAGTGGCGCCGCCGAGAAGGATGACCAGGGGGCAGTCCAGCTCCTCCACCGCCTGCCACCTGAGGTAGCTGGAAGCATAGCGTTCGTGGATCTCGGCCAAGAGCGAGGCCGAAAGATCTCGCAACTCGGTGCTGGAGATCTCCTTCACCCCGCGCTCGGCCAGGATCTGCTCGACCTTCTCGGCCACCCGGTACGCCTGATCGGGCGAGATCCCGGCGATCATCATCGAGGAGGCGAGAAGTCCCTTCGAATAGGGAAAGCCGTGCCGATTGCCGGCGATGTTGATGTGCGGTGAGGAACGCTTCAGCCTCATCCTCGAAATCGATCCCGAGCCCTGCGGGCGGTGGTTATCAGAAGCTTCTCCAGGGCTCCATCACCACCCACTGTCTCCGCCCGATTGTCCACATAAACAACCTCCAGCCCATGTTCCAAGCCGAAGCGGGTGACCACATCCACGGCCGCAGCCTTGAGCTCGACCACGAGAGTCTCTGCCTCGCCGGTCTCCTCCAGATCCCGACCAAGGCGCTCCCGGTTCGCCAGGGCGTGGCTCATGCCGAGGACGTGCGCCCCACAGTTTCGTTCCAGGTGTTGTCTCAGCACCGGTCCTGCCTGCTCATTGGCGGTGGTTACGAACCAGATCTTCTTTCCTGATATGTCGCCTAGGGGAGAAGGGCGGAAGACTGTTCGGACAACCTCTGGCTGAGTCAGGGGCCGCTTCCGTACACACCGCTCGACGGTGGCCACCTGCTCGCTGCCGAGAGATCTCTCACACATTGTAAGCACGACTACGTCCGCAAGCAACAATCGGTACAAACCAAAATACCCGCACAGATATTCTGGATCGATTCCTGCGTTGATCACCAGGACCGCAGCGTCAAAGCGCGCGGGGGGCAGCGCGGCGCCGCTGCCCTCGAGCACCAGGATCCCGGGCTCCAGCATCTCGGCCCGCTTCAGGGCCGCTTCGAAGTTGGTGTAGGCGACTCCGCCCGCCATCCCCCCTCCGGCCCGCCACGCCCCAACGGTCCCCACCCCCGAGGTGAGCGCATCCTCGATGTAGTCGCTGGCGGCGTGGCGTCCCTCCTCGACGAGGCGCAACAGGCTCCGGGGGTCGATTCGGGCGCCCGCCTCGATCACCTCCGGCTCGGCCGGTCCCCCACGGCCCATGGCGACCACGATCGGACGGTGGCCCGCGTCCTTCAGGGCCCGGGCCGCCAGGCCGGCAATAGCGGTCTTGCCGGTGCGCTTTCCGGTCCCGATGACCGCCAGCGAGGGCGCCGCGGGCGCCAGGCTCGCCTGCGGCGGCGTGAAGGCGAAATCGGCCCCCACGTACTCCGCCCCCCGCCAGAGGGCCACGGACGCCAGGCGGCAGCGAGAGCGATAGCCGAGCACCGGTTCGTCGGAGAGGTCGATCACCCGTCCCGCTCCCGTGCGAGGGATGGCCGTGGCCAGGGAGGCCTCCGGGTCCTCGGAGAGCTCCACGGGGACGCCCACCTCCAGGGGACGCTGCCCGAGCTTCTCGCCCCCGCCGACGAGCAGGGCGAGGACCGGATCCTCCCCTTCCTGCCTCAGGGCGGCGATCGCCCGAGCGATCACGGGCGGGTAATGCTCGCCGTCGATCAGCAGGATGGAACGCGGCCGGTCCAGCTCAGTGCTCCAAACCCACCTCAGCCGAGGTGAGCGGGCGAGCCTGAGCGCCGAGCAGATCCCATCCCGGGCTGATGGCTTGCCAGCCCTCCGGAAGGCGTTCTCGCGCGAGGCGAGCGCACCCTTCCAAAGACCGCGTCTCGACCAGGCAGATCAAGGATGGTCCGGCGCCGGCCAGGGCGGTGGGAACCCCCTTGGCTCGCAGGACCGCGTGCAGGTCCGCCGTCTCATGCATGAGGGCCAGGCGATAGGGCTCGTGGATACGGTCCTCGGTCGCCAACATGAGGGCCGTCGGAGGCTCCAGGCCGGTCAATGCCATCACCAGGGCGGACAATGCCGCCGCATTCGCGACGGCATCCGCGCGAGGCACCTCGGCGGGAAGCGCTCGCCTCGCCTCAACGGTCTTGAATCGCTCTCTCGCCACGAGGACCAGCGGGGAGACTCCCGGGTGAGGCTCCAGGCGCATCCAGGTCTGCCCCGAGCAGAGGACAAGGCCGCCGAGAAGCGCCGGGACGACATTGTCGGGGTGGCCCTCGATCTCGATCGCCAGGCGGGCAAGCTCCTGGTCGGACATCTCCAACTCGCCCATGAGCCTCGCCGCGACCAACCCCGCCACGATGGCCGACGCGCTCGCCCCCATCCCTCGGGCCGATGGGTAGCTCTCCAGCACCTGGACGCTGACCGGCGGCGCCCGGCGGCCTGTGGCCCCGAACGCCTCGGCAAAGGACCGATGGGTGAGGTTGCGGTTGGGAGGAGGAGCTTCTTCGGAGGCCGCCGGGGAGACTCGGAGCCGGAGATGGACGCCAAGCGCCACGCCCAGGCAATCAAAGCCCGGCCCGAGGTTGGCCACGGTGGCCGGAACCCGAACCTCTACCTCCGTCGGAGAGCGCGCCCCAAGGG
>JBOGWM010000104.1:0-13703 GCA_050693695.1 Actinomycetota bacterium | reverse complement strand
GGCGGTCGAGATCCCGGTAGCCGCCTCCCGATCCCAACTCGGCGACCAACAGGCGCGTGGTGTTGGTCCCCACGTCGATCGCCGCCACTCTCACGGGAGGGACACGCAGGGCTCGGTGGGATCGGTCCAGGCGAGGGCCTCCAGCGCGGCTGCCCCCACCGGGTTGTCCCCGGTCATGAGGTGGTGGGCGACATGGGCATGGAGGCACTTCACGCGCTCCGGCCCCCCGCCGGGATGTTTCGAGGCGCCCAGGGACTCGATGGCGTCGCGCCGGCGCACGTAGCGCTCGGTGCAGCGCGCCAGCTCCGAGGCCATCGCGGGATCGGTGGCCAGGCGCTCATTCAGTTCGATCATGAAGCCCGTGGCCTCCAGCCTCCCCAGCGCCGAACCGAGCATCCGGCAGGTGAGCCACCAGAGGGTGGGAAAGGGGGCGCCGTCCTCGAGGCGGGGATCGGTCTCGATGACCTGCGGTAGGCCGCAGGAGCACCTGCGAGCCACTCGCCACCGGCCGCGGGGCGGGCGCCCGAGCTGGGCAGCGACTTCTTCCCGATCCCCCAAAGACCGCTAAGGACGTTTGGAATCTCTGTGCCGGCGGACGTCGGCTAAGCGTTCTTGGGACTGGCGCATGAAACGCTTGAGCTTCGCCTCGAACTCGGGATCTCGCTCCGAGCGGCGAGCCGGATGCGCTTGCCAGGACGGATCGGCTTGCTTGACCGAGAGATCGATCTTTCCATCTTCCTTGATGGCCACCACCTTCACCCGGATCTTGTCTCCCTGGCGGAGATGGTCATGGATGTTGCGGACGTAATTGCGGTCCACCTCCGAGATGTGGACCAGCCCGGTTTCGCCGCCCTCCAACTGTACGAACGCCCCAAAATCGGCTACCCGGGTGACCGTTCCTTCGACGATTCCTCCCACCTCTGCCAATGAACCTCCTGTTATCGAGACGACGATCCATGGTAGCCGGACTTTCGATGCACTGACTCGGGGTTCGGGAAAATCGTCGCAATAGTTTTCGACGGGTCTGGCCGCGGGGCTCGGGGGGCTCCTGCCGCCCCCGTCGAGCTTCACACCCGGGTTGCGGGCGGACCCGTGAAGTCAAGGTGCGAATCAGCGAGCCTCGGTCGCTCCCGCCACGCCCACCGAGCGCCCGGCGACTGTGATCGGCTCGACCCCGTGGCGAAGCAGTCCGACCACGATGGAGTCGATCAGGGCGTGCCAGGATGCCTCGATGATGTTGGGAGAGACGCCGACGGTGATCCAGGAACCCTGGGGCTCGGTGGTCTCGATCAGCACCCGCACCTTGGCCGCGGTCGCCGACTCCTGGTCCAGGATGTGCACCTTGTAATCGTTCAGATGAAAGGCGGCGATCTCGGGATACACGGGCCGCAGGGCCACCCGGAGCCCCCGGTAGAGGGCGTCGACCGGCCCGTTCCCCTCCGCCGCGGCAACCACCCGCTCTCCTTCCACCTCGAGGCGGACGGTGGCCTCGGCCGTGGGTCCCTCGCCGTTGGAGCGCTCCACGATGGCTCGGAAGGAAAGCGGCTGGAAGTAGCTCTGGCGCCATCCCAGAGCCTCCCGGAGCAGGAGCTCCAGGGACCCGTCCGCCGCCTCGAACGAGTACCCGTCGTACTCCAGCGCCTTGAGCCGGTCGAGCGCGCTCGAGATTGCCTTGTCGCCCAGCTCCAGGCCCAGGTTGGCGGCCCGCGCCCGCAGCGTCGCCGCCCCGGAGAGATCCGAGGTGAGCAGGTGGCGGTCGTTGCCGACCCTGGCGGGGTCGACGTGCTCGTAGGCCCGGGTGGTGCGAAGGATCGCCGAGACGTGCACGCCGCCCTTGTGAGCAAAGGCGAAGTTGCCCACGTAGGCCCGATGGCCTTCGGCGGCGAGGTTGCACACCTCGGCCACGTAGCGGCTGAGATCCGTCAGCTCGGCGAGCCTGGCTTCGGGGAGGACCCGGATGCCCATCTTGAGCTGGAGGTTGGCGGCCACCGCGAGCAGGTCCGCATTGCCGCAGCGCTCGCCGTAGCCGTTCACGCAGCCCTGGATCTGGACGGCGCCGGCTCGCACCGCGGCCAGGGAGTTGGCGACGCCGCAGCCGGAGTCGTCGTGGAAGTGACCGCCGACCGGTCGAGAGAGCTGCGAGACCACCTCCTCCACGGCCGCCTCGACCTGATCGGGGAGCGTGCCTCCGTTCGTGTCGCAGAGGATCACCATCTCCGCCCCGGATTCCGCCGCCGCCTCCACCACCGCCAGAGCGTAGGGCCGATCCTCGGAAAAGCCCTGGAAGAAGTGCTCGGCGTCGAAGAACACCCGCAGGCCCCGGTCTCTCAGCCACCGCACCGACTCGGCCACCAGGGCGAGGTTCTCCTCCAGCGTGGTGCGCAGCGCCTCACGGACGTGCAGCGTCCAGGACTTGCCGAAGATGCAGGCCACCTCGCATCCCGCCTCCACCAGCGCGCCGAGCTGATGGTCGTCGTCACAGGAGATTCCGGGGCGCCGGGTCATGCCGAAGGCGCACAGGGTGCTCGCCTCCAGCCGGCGGCTCCTGGCCCGGGCGAAGAACTCGGCGTCCTTCGGGTTGGACCCCGGCCATCCCCCTTCTATATAGGGGATGCCCACGCGCCCCAGCCGGTCGGCGATCTTGAGCTTGTCCTCCACCGAGAGGCTGATCCCGGCTCTTTGGGTCCCGTCTCGGAGGGTGGTGTCGTAGAGATCCACCGTGGTCATGTCACCGCCTCCGCGATCAGCGCTGCCGCTTCTGTCGTGGACATCTGGTCCTGGGCGATCTTGCCCGCCACGGCGCTCACCGCCGCCTCGACGCGGTCGGCCCCGCCGCCAACTCCCAGGTGCCGGAGCATCAGCGCCGCCGAGAGGACCGCCCCGATGGGATTGGCCTTGCCGGTGCCGGCGATGTCGGGCGCCGATCCGTGGACGGGCTCGAAGACCGAGGCTCGTCCCGGATGGATGTTCCCGCTTCCGACGAATCCGATCCCTCCCACCAGAGCGGCGGTGAGATCCGAGAGGATGTCGCCGAAGAGGTTGTCGGTGACGATCACCTGGAACCGCCGGGGGTCGGTGGGTAGCAGGAGGGACGCGGCGTCGACGTGCTGATAGGCGGTGGGCACCCCCGGGAACTCGCCCGAGAGGCGCTCGAAGAGGCGCAGCCACAGTCCCCCGGCCCGCTGGAGCACGTTGGTCTTGTGGACGAGGGTCAGGCTCCGACCCCGCCTCGAGGCCAGTTCGAATCCATAGCGGATGAGCCGCTGCACCGCCGGGGCGGTGTTGATGGAGACCTCGGTCACATATTCGTCGTCCTGGCCGCCTCGGAGCACCTCTCCGGCCCCCGCGTAGAGTCCCTCCCCGTTCTCCCGGACGATGACCAGGTCCAGGTCCTCTGGGGTGACCCCGCCGAGACAGCTCGGGACGCCCTCGAACAGCCGTGCCGGACGCAGGTTCACGTAGAGGTCCAGCTCCTGGCGCAGCCGGAGCAGGAGCCCCCGCTCGAGCACCCCGGGGGCGACCCTGGGGTCTCCGACCGCTCCCAGGAAGGCGGAGTCACAGGACGCGAGCTCGCCGATCACCGAGTCGGGGAGGACCTCGCCGGTGCGCAGGTACCGGTCGGCCCCCAGGTCGTAATGGGTGAGCTCGAGGCGGAACCGCTCGGCCGCCGCCACGGCCTCGAGCACCGCCAGGGCGGCCGAGACCACCTCGGGTCCGATCCCGTCCCCCGGGATCACCCCGATGCGGTAGGTGGGAGGGATCTCGGTCATGGCGCCGCCCCGGCGACCTTGTCCCTGAGATAGGGCACCAGCCCTCCGGCCTCGATGATCTGGCGCATGAACTCCGGGAACGGCACGGCGGAGGCGGAGAGACCCCGGGAGAGGTTGGTGACCGTCCCCGAGACCAGGTCCACGGCCAGCTCGTCCCCCTCAACGGTTGCCTCCACGATCTCCGGGCACTCCACGATCGCCAACCCCACGTTGATGGCGTTGCGGTAGAAGATCCGGGCGAAGGTCTTCGCCACCACGCAGGCCACCCCCGCCCCCTTGATCGCCACGGGGGCATGCTCCCGCGACGACCCCGAGCCGAAGTTCTCGCCGGCCACCATGATGTCGCCCGGCCGCACCCGCTGGGGGAAGGTGGGATCCAGGTCCTCCATGCAGTGCCGGGCCAGCTCGGCAGGGTCGGTGGTGGTCAGGTAGCGGGCGGGGATGATCGCGTCGGTGTCCACGTTGGCGCCGAAGCGGTGGACCCTGCCCCGGATGGCGCGGAGGGCCCGGGCGCTCTGGGCGCTCATACCAGCACTCCCAGCGACGCCGGGTGGGTGATGCGGCCGGTGACCGCGGTCGCCGCCGCCACCGCCGGGTTGGCCAGCCAGACGTCCGCGTCCCGGTGGCCCATCCGGCCCCGGTAGTTCCGGTTGCTGGTGGACAGGCAGCGCTCGCCCGGGCCGAGCACCCCCATGTAACCCCCCAGGCAGGGACCGCAGGCTCCCGCGGAGATCGCCGCCCCGGCATCGGCGAACACCTGGATGAGACCCTCCCGCAGGGCCTGGTTGTAGAGATCCTGGGTGGCCGGGATGACGATCAGGCGGATGTGGGGATGGGCCCGGCGCCCGTCGAGAAGCTCGGCGGCGATCCGGAGGTCCTCCATCCGGGCGTTGGTACAGGATCCGATGAAGACCTGGTCCACCTCCTGGCCCTCCACGTCCGAGACCGGGACCGATCTCGACGGCAGGGACGGCTGGGCCACCATCGGCTCCAGGGTACCTGCGTCGATGGGGAGCTGCGCGGCGTAGCGGGCGTCGGGATCGGATTGAAGGACGGCATAGGGACGCTCCCGCCCCTTGGCCTTCTGGCGGGTCTCCACGTAGTTGATGGTCACCTCGTCGGGGGGCACGATGCCCGACTTCGCCCCGGCCTCGATGGCCATATTGGTGAGGGTGAGCCGGCCCTCCATCGAGAGGTGGCGGATGGTCTCGCCGGTGTGCTCCATGGCCATGTAGAGGGCGCCATCATCTCCGATCTCGGAGATGACCTTCAAGATGAGGTCCTTGCCCATCACCCAGCGCCCCGGCTTGCCCCGGTAGGTGATGCGCAGGGTCTCGGGCACCCGAAGCCAGATCTGGCCGGTGGCCAGAACCCCGGCCAGATCCGTCGAGCCGACCCCGGTCGAGAAGCATCCCAGCGCTCCGTAGGTGCAGGAGTGGGAGTCGGCCCCGATCACCACGTCGCCGGGGGCGACCAGGCCCTCCTCGGGAAGGAGGATGTGCTCGATGCCCGCCCGCCCGATCTCGAAGTAATGGGTGATGTCGTATTCCCGTGCGAAGCTGCGCATGCGCATGGACAGCGATGCGGAAGCGATGTCCTTGGCGGGGACGAAGTGGGAGGGCACCAGGGCCACCCGGTCCTTGTCCCAGACCGAGGGCACCCCGATCTGGCGGAAGGCGTCGATCGCGAGGGGGGCGGTGATGTCATTCGCCATGGCCAGGTCCACGTTCGCCATGATCAGCTCGCCGGGCGCCACCCGGTCCTTGCCCGAGGCCCGGGCGAGGATCTTCTCGGTGATCGTGGAGCCGCTCATTTCGTCCCCCCTTCGGGGGCCAGGACGTGCGCCGCCTCCAGGGGGACCGTGCGCACCGCCAGCGCCCGGTTGACCGCGTTGAGATAGGCCCGGGCGGAACCCTCCACGATGTCGGTGGAGACCCCCCGGCCGGTGAAGCGCCGCCCGTCGAGCTCGACCTGGACGGTGACCTCTCCCACCGCGTCGGTACCGGCGGTCACCGCTCCCACGTTGAAGGAGACCAGCCGGGTGTCCAGCCCCACCGCCCGCCGGATCGCGCTGCAGGCCGCATCCACCATCCCGTCGCCGAGGGCCGCCTCCTCGACCACATCGCCGTTGCGCCGCACCCGCACCGTGGCGGTGGGGGAGAGATGCGTGCCCCCGGCCACCTGGATGGACTCCAGGGTGTAGACGTCGGCGGCAGTGGCCAGCTCCTCGGTCACGATGGCGACCAGGTCCGCATCGGTCATCTGGATCTTGCGGTCGACCAGGTCCCGAAAGCGCGCCCAGGCCCGCTGGAGGTGGTCGTTGGACAGCTCGAAGCCGAGATCGGCCAGGGTCTTGGCGAAAGCGTGACGCCCCGAGTGCTTGCCCAAGACGATGCGGTTCGACTCCCAGCCCACCGAGGTGGCGTCCATGATCTCGTAGGTGGTGCGCTCGAGGAGCACTCCGTGGGCGTGGATACCCGCCTCATGGGCGAAGGCGTTGATCCCCACGATGGCCTTGTTGGGCTGGACGGGGTAGCCGGTCAGCATCGAGACGAGCCGGGAGGTGGGCACGATCTGGCCGGTCTCGATCCCGGTGGCGACCTCCATGGTGGCGCCCCGAGTGTGGATGCTCATCACCACTTCCTCCACGGAGCAGTTCCCGGCCCGCTCCCCGATCCCGTTGATGGCCCCCTCCACCTGGCGGGCGCCGGCGCGCACCCCGGCCAGGGCGTTCGCCACCGCCAGCCCGAGGTCGTTGTGAGTGTGGGTGGACCAGATCACCTCGCCGGCCCCCTCGACGTTGGCGATCAGGTAGGCCACGAGATCCCCGAACTCGTGCGGCAGGGCATAGCCCACGGTGTCGGGGACGTTGCAGGTGGTGGCGCCGGCCCTGATGGCCGCGGAGTAGACGGTGACCAGGAAGTCCGGGTCGGATCGGGTGGCGTCCTCGGCCGAGAACTCCACGTCGGCGGTGTAAGAGCGGGCTCTCGCGACCCCCGCCCGGGCGGCCGCCAGCACCTGGTCGGTGCTCATGCGCAACTTCTTCTCGAGATGGATGGGCGAGGTGGCGATGAAGACGTGGATGCGGGCCCGCTCGGCTTCCCGGATGGAGTCCCAGGCCCGGTCGATGTCGGCATCCTTCATCCGGGCCAGGGCGCAGACCACCGGCCCCCTGAGGGCCCCGGCGACCGCTCTCACCGCCTGGAACTCCTGCTCGGAGTTGATGGGGAAGCCCGCCTCGATGATGTCGACCCCCAGGCTGGCGAGCTGGGTGGCGATCTCCACTTTCTCCTTGGCGGAGAGGTTGATCCCGGGAGACTGCTCGCCATCCCGCAAGGTCGTATCAAAAATCCGTACGCGATCTGCCATTGTTCTTCTCCTCGGTCTGGGGGATGCCTTCGGAGGGGACTGGAGTCCCCGGCGGCACCCTGTGCGGTAGCGACCGGGGCCTTTAAAGGATGAGAAGGGCCATGGTCATGGGCGTTATCTCTTCTGTAGCCAGGGCATCATCGCGCGCAACTCCTGGCCCACCCGCTCGACCTGATGGTCTCTGGCGGCGGAGCGGAGCCGGTTGAACCGTACCATACCCTCGAAACCCTCATCGATCCACTCCTCGGCGAAGGCCCCGCTTCGGATGTCTTCCAGGAGCTCGGACATCGCCCGCCGGGCCTCCTCGCCGATCACCCGGTCCCCTCGGGTGAGATCCCCGTACTCCGCGGTCTCCGAGATGGAATGGCGCATCCACGCCAGCCCGCCTTCGTAGATCAGGTCCACGATCAGCTTCACCTCGTGCACGCACTCGAAGTAGGCCACCTCCGGCTGGTAGCCGGCCGCCACCAGGGTCTCGAAGCCGGCGGTCATCAGGCGGGTCAGCCCCCCGCAGAGCACCGCCTGCTCCCCGAAGAGGTCGGTCTCGGTCTCCTCGGCGAAGGTGGTCTCGAGGAGGCCGGCCCGGGTGGCGCCCAGCCCGTGGGCGTAGGCGATGGCGGTCGGGAGGGCCTTGCCGGTGGCGTCGTGGTGGACGGCTACCAGAGCCGGTGTCCCGATGCCTTCCCGAAAGGTGCGACGCAGCAGGTGGCCCGGCCCCTTGGGGGCGACCATGAAGACATCCACGGTCGGCGGGGGGATGATCCGGCGGAAGTGAATATTGAAGCCGTGGGCCAGCGCGAAGGCGTCCCCGTCCGCGAGGTTGGGAGCGATGGAGGTGTCGTAGACCTCCTTGGCGAACTGGTCGGGCACCAGCATCATCACGACCTCCGCCTCGGCCACCGCCTTGCCCGTCTCGAGCACTCTCAGGCCCGCCGCCTCGACCTTATCCCAGGAGGCGGAGCCCTCCTTCAGACCGACCCGGACATCGAAGCCCGAGTCGTGCAGGTTCAGGGCGTGGGCATGGCCCTGCGAGCCATAGCCCACGATCGCGATGGGCCGGGACTCGAGGACTGAAGGATCGGCATCCCGGTCGTAGTAGATGGTTGCCACGAGCTCTCCCTTCTCTCTTGTTATCCCGCTGCCTTGTTATCCCGCTGCCCGAAGGGCGCGCTCCCGGATGCCTTTGGAGCCTCGAGCCAGGGCGATGCTCCCGGTCTTGACCATCTCGATGATCCCGCAGGGGGCCACGAGGTTCTCGAAGGCATGAAGCTTCCCCGGCGGCCCGGCGAGCTCGACGGTCATGGCGTCTGACGCCACGTCCACGACCTTGGCCCGGAACACCTCCACCAACTCGATAATTTGGGAGCGGTTGGAAGGCGGAGCGTGCACCTTGATGAGCATCAGCTCCCGCACCACCGAGGCGCCCGGATCCAGCTCGATCACCTTCAGGACGTTGATCAACTTGTGGAGCTGCTTGGTCACGTGCTCCAGGGGCTTCTCCGGCAGGTCCACCACGATGGTCATCCGGGACACCGCGGGGTTGTCGGTGGTCCCCACCGCCAGGGAATGGATGTTGAAGCCCCGGCGGGCAAAGAGCCCCGAGATCCGCGCCAGCACCCCGGGCCTGTTCTCGACCAGAGCGGAAATCGTGTGTTTCATTGCGGCCTCTCCTCGTCTTCGGGTGAGGGCGCTTCGTAGAGCGTGTCCCCGTGCGTGTCGTGCTCTTTCTCGAATTCCGGTCCCAGGATGATGTCGTCGTTGGAGGTCCCCGCCGGCACCATCGGGTAGCAGTTCTCGCAAGGGTCCACCCGGCAGTCGATGACCACCGGGCGGTCGTCGATCCCGCGGGCCTTCTCGAGGATCGCGTCCACCTCGTCCACGGTCTCCATGCGAAGCCCCACGCAACCGTACGCCTCGGCGAGCTTGACGTAGTCGGGGATCTCCCACCCGAAGGCCACCTCGGAGAGGCGGTTGGAGTAGAAGAGCTCCTGCCACTGGCGGACCATCCCCAGGTAGCCGTTGTTGATGATCGCGATCCTGACCGGGATCTTTTCGACGGCCATGGTGGCCAGCTCCTGGCAGGTCATCTGAAAGCAACCGTCCCCGTCGATGCACCAGACCTCGTCCGCCGGACAGGCCACCTTGGCTCCCATCGCGGCCGGGACGGCGAATCCCATCGCCCCCACCCCCCCGGAGTTGATCCAGGTCCTCTCCCGCTGGAAGCGGATGAACTGGGAGGCCCACATCTGATGCTGGCCCACGCCCGCCACGTAGATGGCGTTGCCGCCGGTGAGCTCCGAGATGCGTTGGATCACGAGCTGCGGCTTGATCGGCCCGTCCTCGGGCTGGGTGTAACGGTAGGGATAGCGTCGGCGCCATTCCCGGAGCTGGGCGGTCCAGGCGGAGAGGTCCGGGGCGCCCCGGCCGGCGATCTGGGGCTCCAGCGCCTCGATCAACGCAACGATGGTGAGCCGGGCATCGCCCACGATGGGGACGTCGGCCTTGCGGTTCTTCCCGATCTCGGCGGGGTCGATATCGACGTGGATCACCTTGGCGTGGGGAGCGAACGTGGCCAGCTTGCCCGTCACCCGATCATCGAAGCGGGGGCCGAGAGCGATGAGCAGGTCCGCCTTCTGCATCGAGGTGACCGCGGTGTAGTCGCCGTGCATCCCGGGCATCCCGAGGCAGAGCGGATGGTCGTCGGATATGGCCCCCCGGGCCATCAAGGTGGTGACGACGTGGATGCCCGTCAGCTCCGCCAGGCGCCGGAGGGCGTCCCCGGCGCCGGCTTTGATGATCCCTCCCCCGGCGTAGATGACCGGCTGGCGGCTCTCCAGGATCAAACGGGCCGCCTCTCGGATCTGTCGAGAGTTCGGTTGCGCCTTCGGCCGATACCCGGGGAGCCGGACGGGCTCGGCCTCCCGGTAGGTGAAACGGGCCTGGAGCACGTCCTTGGGGATGTCGATCAGCACGGGGCCGGGCCGGCCGGTGGAGGCGATGTGGAAGGCATCCGCCACCACCTGCGCGATCTCCTCGGGCTCCATGATGAGGTAGTTGTGCTTGGTGACCGGCATGGTGATGCCGGTGGCGTCGGTCTCCTGGAAGGCGTCACCACCGATCGCCCAGCGCGGGACCTGCCCGCTGATCGCCACGACCGGGATGGAGTCCAGGAACGAGGAGGCCAGCCCCGTGACGAGGTTCGTCACTCCCGGACCCGAGGTGGCCATGCACACCCCGACCCGTCCGGATGCCTGGGCGTATCCGTCGGCCGCGTGCGCCGCCCCCTGCTCGTGGCGAGTCAGGATGTGGCGGATGGGAGAGTCGAGGAGCGGGTCGTAGGCCGGGAGGATCGCTCCTCCGGGGATGCCGAAGACATCTGTGACCCCCGCCGCCTCGAGCGCCCGCATGAGCGCCTGTGCGCCCGTTATCTCATTGCTCAATGCCGCCTCCTTTGCCTCCCCGGCTGCTACGGGGAAGGAAATCCCGGGAGTTGCCGACTAACAAAAAACCTCTCGGAATCGAGAGGTTTTGTAGCGCCCGCCGGGAAGCCCGGACGAGCGCTACCGAAGTACAAGAATGAGGACGGGTACTTTGATGATCGCCTTTCCATGCAACGCTCGCGACACCCTGGACTCCCTTTCGCGTAGTCGCGTTTATTCTCGGCTGCGACGTGGCGAATTGTCAATGGGTCAGAGGGATGAGCATGAGATAGTTTTCTACTCCTGTCGTTCGAGCCGGAATTCTTTTGAAAGGATAGAGATGGACGATCTCCGCTTCAAGCCGCGCAGCCGGGACGTGACCGAAGGACCGCACCGGGCGCCCGCCCGGGCGTACCTCCGAGCCGTCGGGATGACCGACGAGGACTTCTCCAAGCCCCTGATCGGGGTGGCCTCCTGCTGGAACGAGGTGACCCCCTGCAACCTCCACCTGGACAAGCTGGCCGACCGGGCCAAGGCCGGAGTCCGAGAAGCGCACGGCTACCCGCTCGAGTTCACCACCATCGCGGTGTCCGACGGCGTCTCCATGGGGACCGAGGGGATGCGGGCCTCGCTGATCTCCCGGGAGGTGATCGCGGACTCGGTGGAGCTGATGGTCCACGCCGAGCGCTTCGACGGCGTGGTCACCATCGCCGGCTGCGACAAGAGCCTCCCCGGGATGGTGATGGCCGCGGTGCGCCTCAACCTCCCCACCGTCTTTCTCTATGGGGGCACCATCATGCCCGGGCGTTTCCGGGGCAAGGACGTGACGATCCAGGACGTCTTCGAGGCGGTCGGAGCGCATGCCGCGGGGAAGATGAGCGACGCGGACCTCCACGAGTTGGAGGTCTCGGCCTGCCCGGGGGCCGGCTCCTGCGCCGGTCATTACACCGCCAACACCATGGCCGCCGCGGTGGAGGCCCTGGGGCTTTCCCTGCCGGGCACCGCCTCTCCCCCCGCCATCTCGGAGCGCCGCGCCGAGGCGGCCTTCGCCTCCGGGATGGCGGTGGTCGAACAGCTACGGCGGGGCATCTCGCCCCGAGACATCGTCACGGCCAAGGCTCTGGAGAATGCCATCGCGGTGGTGATGGCGACCGGCGGGTCCACCAACGCCGTGCTGCATCTGCTCGCCATCGCTCACGAAGCCCGGGTCCCACTCGAGCTCGACGACTTCGACCGCATATCGAAGAGGGTTCCCCACATCGCGGACCTCCGCCCCGCCGGCCGGTTCGTGATGGCCGACCTCGACCGGGTGGGAGGGGTTGCGGTGGTGTTGCGCCAGCTCTTGGAGGCGGGCCTGGTGCACGGCGATGCGCTCTCCGCCAACGGACGCACGCTCGAGGAGAACCTGGCGGGGACCTCTGATCCCGACGGGGACGTGGTGCGCGCGCTCGGCTCGCCCATTCACCCCACGGGAGGCACCGTGGTACTGAAGGGCTCGCTCGCCCCCGAAGGGTCGGTGTGCAAGGCGGTGGGGATGGAGGGGCACGCCTTTCGAGGACGGGCCCGGGTCTTCGACTCCGAGGACGGCGCCTTCGCGGCGGTCACCGGCGGGGCGATCGGCAAGGGGGACGTGGTGGTCATCCGCTACGAGGGTCCCAAGGGAGGACCGGGCATGCGAGAGATGCTGGCGGTCACCGGGGCCATCTTCGGCGCCGGGATAGGCGCGGAGGTGGCCCTCATCACCGACGGGCGCTTCTCCGGCGCCACCCACGGCTTCTCGGTCGGCCACGTCGCCCCGGAGGCCGCCGACGGAGGACCCATCGCCCTGGTCCGGGAGGGAGACGAGATCGTGCTCGATGTCGCATCCCGCACCCTCGACCTCGTGGTGGACGAGGAGGAGCTGGCGAGACGCGGGCAAGCCTGGACCCCCCTCCCCCCCCGCTACAGCACCGGGGCCCTGGAGAGATACGCCCGGACGGTCTCCTCCTCCGCCCGGGGGGCCGTCACCACGAGGGGGTCGCTTTCGGGATGAGAGCTTCCGCGGAGCCGATGCAACGCATGCTGGAGGATGGGCTCCGCCACCGCCTGAGAGAAGGCCGCTTTGGTCGATTCTAAAGCGGTTCTGCGGCGTCTTCGCGACATCGAGCGCCGGGTGGCGGCGCTGGCGGCGATTGAGGAAAGGGGCGAGGCGGCCTTCCTGGCCGATGAGGGCCTGCAAGCCCAGGTGGAGCGCCATCTTCACCTCGCCATCCAGTCCGCCATCGACATCGCCTTTCACATCCTGGCCGAGGACTCCCCGCTCACCCCCGAGGACTATGCCTCATCCTTCCGATTGCTCGCCCGGATCGGCGTGATCGACGAGGACCTTTCCCGGCGCCTCGAGTCCGCGGCAGGCCTGCGGGACATCCTGGTCCATGACTACCTGGACATCGACTACGGGAGGATCTGGGACCGCCTGTCCGATCTCGGCCATCTGGAGCGCTTCGCCGTCGCGGTGGATATGTACCTTTCTTCCTAGAGCGGACATTGGCTCATCGTCGAAACAGATGGCGGAGAATGACCGAGAAGAAGAGGAATACGACAATCTAGAAGGGCGTAATCTCAGCAATCGAGTGGGCTTTTCCAGCGAGCAGCGCCGCAAGTGGGCCGCGTCCGCGCGCTCCGCATAGTGGGACGAGCCGGCGCTCGCGACCCGAGGTGAAAACCGGGTATCAGGGCGCTGGCGCTCCGGCTCTATTTGTCGGACAATCCCGCTGAGGAGGTGGCGTGCTGACAGTAGGGTCCGAGGTGCTTCGGGTCGTCATCGCGGATGACGAGTATCTGGTCCGGGAGGGAGCGCGCAGCGTGCTCGCCTCGATCCCGGGCGTGGACGTGGTTGGGGTGGCGGCCAATCCGGGAGAGCTCGAGGTCAGGATTGCGGAGACCGAGCCCCAGGTGGTCCTCCTCGACATCCGGATGCCGCCCACCTATCGGACCGAGGGGATCGAGGCGGCTCACCGGATCCGGTCGGAGCATCCGGGTATCGGAGTCGTGATTCTCTCCCAGCACGGTGACCCGGAATACGCTCTGGAGCTGTTGCGGGATGGCTCCTCCGGTCTCGCCTACCTGCTCAAGGAACGCCTCGGCGATCCGGTTCAGCTCGCCG
>JBOGWM010000103.1:0-5862 GCA_050693695.1 Actinomycetota bacterium | reverse complement strand
ACCTCGCGCAGGGTTCCCGGCGCCAGCTCGTCGGAACGGAGGGTGCGCTGTTCGGCACGCTCGACTGCCTGGCTCATCCCCGAAGAGCGCGCCGACTCCGGTTCGAAGGGACCGGAGTCGGCCGATGCCTCTTCAACTTCGGGAGTCATCATCTGACGTCGGC
This sequence comes from Actinomycetota bacterium, assembly GCA_050693695.1. Lineage (GTDB taxonomy): Bacteria > Actinomycetota > CADDZG01 > JAHWKV01 > JAOPZY01 > JBOGWM01. Next base: position 5,699 of record JBOGWM010000103.1, on the reverse strand, counting down.
GCTCATGAAGCGTGACACGTAGGGCGACTCACCCGGCGCACCGCGGCGGAAGTGACCCGAGGGCCCTTCCCCGAGGAACTCCGAGAACCATGCCTCGTGCTCGACTTCTTCGTTGAGGATCGCCAGGGAAAGCTCGTAGGTGCGGTGATCCTTGCCGGCCGTGTAGTTGCAGATGTCGGTGTAGGTGCGCACCGCGCAACGCTCGGCCTCCACCAGCACCGTGAGAAGATCGTGCAGGGAGATCCCGGTGGGGGACTCGCCTCTGGCGAGGGAGTCGGGAAGGTAGGCATCGGGGCAGCCCGCCTGATCGGCAAAAGCCCGGATGTCCCGAGGCAACTCGCCTCCCAGCTCGTAGATACGCGGGAAAAGGGCTTCGAAGTGGTTGCGATCCTCGATCCGAGCGTCCTCGATGATCTCCTTCAGACCCTCGCCTTCCATCCCGATAGCCGCGACCCGCAGGATCGTGTAGTAGTAGAACGTCGTGAACTCGGCGCCGGCCGCGGCGATCAGCTTGTCCAGCAGGACCTTCACATCGAGGCCGGATTCCTCAACCATCTGGCGTGCGACTTTGCCCATTCAAGACTCCTTTCGCTTTGCCATTACGCTTTTTACCCCAACGAAGCCGCGCGTCAACCAGCCCGCCGACATGAGGGTTAAGGATAACGCGTTGGCGAGCGAGCGCCAGTCCGCCCATTGCGCGGGCGGGCGGGTTGCGCGAATCTTGACCCACGGGTCGAGATGATCCCAAGTGGGAACCTGGTGAACCTGGACCTTACCGAAGAGCAGCAGGCCCTGGTCAAGGCCCTCCGGGATTTCGCCGAACGGGAGATCCGCCCCGCAGCCAGGGAATGCGAGGAGGCCGGCGAGGTCTCCGATCGCCTGAGAGATCAGCTCTTCGAGATGGGGGTGGCGGCCCCGTTCTCGAAAGAGTTTGGAGGCCAGGGCGCTCTCGATGCGGTGACCAGCGTCCTCGTCGCCGAGGAGCTCGCCTACGGGGACCCCGGCATCGCCTACTCGGTCCTCGGCTCGGGACTTGCGGTCTCGCTCGTCGATCTGGCCGGTACGCAGTCCCAGCGACGCCGGCTCCTCCCGGCGCTGGCGGAGCAAGGGGCCTTGCCTGAGGGCGGGCGTCGTCCGGGCGCGGTCGCGCTGGCGGAGCGGGACGCCGGGACGGACCTCAGCCGCCTGGAGGCCGTGGCTCAGCCCGACGGCGACTCGGTCCGCCTCTTCGGCGTCAAGTACGGGGTGCCGGCCTTTCCCATCGCGGCGGTTCGCCTCGTGGTGGCCCGGTACCTGGGGGCCGTCTCGGCCTGGCTGGTTCCCCCCGACGCGGAGCTGTCCGTCATCCGGGAGGACAAGCTCGGCCTGCGCTCCGCCCGGACCTACAGGGTGTGCCTCGTTGGGGTGGAGGTCGACGGCGCCAGCCGGATCGGGGATCGGGAGAACGGCCGCCGCCTCATCCTCGCTCTGCTGAGGGCCAGGCTCCTGGACGCGGGGATCGCCCTCGGCCTTGCCAGGGCCGCGCTCGATTACGCCTCCGAGTACGCACGCCGGCGTCTGGCGTTCGGACGGCCGATCGGAGTGTTTCAAGGGGTGTCGTTCAAGATCGCCGATCGGGCCATCGATCTCGAGGCCGCGCGCCTGCTCACGTGGAAGGCCGCCTGCGCGGTGGATCGAGGCCATGAGGAGGCGGAGAGGCTGGTTATGAGCGCCTGCGGCCATGCCGTGGCGGCGGGGGTCGCAGGCGCCGAGGATGCGGTGCAGATCCTCGGAGGCCACGGGTACATGCGGGACCATCCCGTCGAGCTGTGGTATCGGGATGCGATGACGCTCTCGACGTTGCATTGCCCATCCATGGTCGGGGACCTCTTCCTCGCCAGGGAGCACGAAAGGGTCGCCGACGAGGGCTCCGGAGGAGATGTTCGATGATCGATTTCGAGCTGGACGAGGCTCTCCAGACATTTCAGGATTTCGTGCATGGCTTCGCCCTGGCGGAGCTGCGCCCTCGGGCGCGAGAGGCCGACGAGCGAGGAGAGGTGGACCCCGACGTCATCCGCCGGCTCGGCGCCTTCGCCGGCGGCCAGGCGAAGTTCCTGCCGGAGGAGAGGCCGGACGGTCAGGACCGGGGCGGAGCGCCCTGGAGTCGCGAGCACATGCTCTCGGTCATCGGAGGCGAGGAGCTGGCCTGGGGTGACGCCGCCATGATCCTCAACATCCCCGGACCGGGCGTCGCCGGAACGGTGATCGCCGCCAGCGGCACCCCCGCCCAGAGGGAACGCTTCCTCGACGATGTCTTCACCGGAGACGAGCCGCGCTTCGGCGCCATCGCGGTGACCGAGGCCCAGGGGGGCTCGGATGTCTCCAGCGTGGCCACCACCGCGGTTGCGAAGGGGGATGAGTGGATCCTCAACGGGACCAAGATCTTCTGTACCAACGGCGCCCGGGCGGACGTCCTGGTGGTGAACGCCACCATCGACCCCTCCCTGGGGCGCGACGGGCAAAGGCTGTTTGTGGTGCGGAAGGGTGCCCCCGGCATCCGGGTCGGCAAGATCGAGAAGAAGCTCGGGCTGGTGGCTTCCGAGACCGCGGAGATCGTCTTCGAGGACTGCCGCATCCCCGACGATCACCTGCTCGGAGGTCCCCAGGGAGGTGAGGACCCGACGTCGAAGTCGGGCTTCAAGGACACGATGAAGGCCTTCGATGCCTCTCGACCCTCCGTGGCCGCCATGGCGGTGGGAATAGGGCGGGCGGCCTACGAGTACGTGCGTGACTGGTCCAGGACCGAGATCTCGTCGCAGTCCCGCAGGCGACCCTTCGTGGAGGTGAAGCTGGCCACCATGGAGCGAGAGCTGGAGGCGGCCCGGCTCCTCTGCCGGATGGCCGCCTGGAAGGCCGACGCCGGGATGCCCGGCTCCAAGGAGGCCTCGATGGCGAAGGCCTACGCGCCGGGCGCGGCCCTGCGGGCATGTGTGGGCGCCATCGAGATCATGGGACCCGAGGGCTACTCCAGGGAGCACCTGGTGGAGAAGTGGTATCGCGACATCAAGGTCTACGACATCTTCGAGGGCACCGGTCAGATCCAGCGAGTGATCATCAGCCGCCACATCCTGGGCCGGCTCGACCCGATGCGCTCCGCCTCCTGAGAGCGGGCGAGCCGCAATAGACTGCTGCCGTCCGAGCGGGAGTCGCAGCCGCTCCGGAGGAGTGGAGCACCGCGAGGGCGTTTGCTTAAAGAAAGGAGTTGCGGAGATGGGGCTCAACTCTCAGTTGATCGGGAAGGTCTATCCCGCAGTGAGCTACCGGGTGACGGCGGAGGCGATCCGCGCGTACGCGGCCGCCACCAACGAGAACTATCCCCCTTACCTCCGCGACGACCTGCCGCTGTCCCCGCCGACCTTTCCCTGGGTGGCGGCCCTTCCGGTCGTGGCGGGGGCGCTCTTCGACCCCGAGCTCGGAGCGAGCATGACGAGGCTGGTCCATGGCGAGCAAGAACATCTCCTGTACGCGCCGGTTCGGGCGGGAGACAGCCTCATGGTGGAGGGCTCGCTCGAGAGCGTGGAGGCAAAGGAGACGGGGGAGACCTTCACCGTCTGCACCAGGCTGATCAACCAGGACGGAGCTCTCGTGGCCGAGCTGGTGAGCCTGATGTTCATCCGGGGCACGGCCACCCGTTCTCAGAGGGCGGGCGCGCCCGGAGAGCGCGTGGCCGAGCCCGAGTCCGTCTTCGAGGTTACGGAGAAGGTGGACGAGGATCAGACCCATCGCTATGCGAAGGCCTCCGGCGATCCCAACCCCATCCACACCGACGAGACGTTTGCTCGTCAGGCCGGCCTCCCGGGGATCATCCTTCATGGTATGTGCACGATGGCCTTTGCCTGCCGGGCCGTCCTGGAGGGAGTTTGCGGCGGGGACCCTCTGGCTCTGAAAAGGGTCAGGGTCCGCTTCTCGAGGCCGGGCTTTCCGGGTGATCGTCTGACCACCCGGGGCTGGGCGCTGCCCTCCGCGGGCGATCGGGCTCTCTACGGGTTCGAGACCCTCAACGCCAGGGGGGCCGCCGTCATCCGAAACGGGATGGCGGAGGTTGAGGCGCCGTAGGCGCTCCCGGGAACTTCGGGAGCTCGGCGGCGAACTACCCTGTTGTCGTGCAAAATGTCGAGGTTCTGGCGAGGGAGGCTGCAGCCGGGGACCGGGAGGCGTTCGGAGAGCTGGTTCGGCGTCTCCAGGCCCCCGTCTGGCGCTACGCGTACCACCTGACCCGCAGCCGGGATCTGGCCGACGAAGCTGCCCAGGAGACGTGGGCCCGGACCATCCGGGCCCTCCCTCGCTTTCGGGGCGACTCGGCGGTGCAGACCTGGCTGCTCGCCATCACCCGGCGAGTCGTCGCCGGTCTCTTGCACGAACAGGGTCGCCAGCCCGTCGTCCCCGAGCCCCGCACGCCGACCTTTTCCACGGGGCTGGTGGAGATACAGATGGCCCTCAGCGCTCTACCGCAGGTGTTGAGAGAGGTCCTGGTTCTCACCCAGGTGGTGGGACTGAGCTATCAGGAGGCGTCATCCGTGCTGGGGATCAAGATCGGCACGGTCAGATCAAGGGTTTTTCGAGCCCGGGAGGCCATGATGGTCGCGCTTTGCGACCGGGCGGAGGAGGGATGCGTTGATGATGGACTGTGATGGAGTCCGCCGGACCCTCAGCGCAGCCTTGGACGACGAGGCGGGCGCATCGGAGCTGGAAGTGGCCCGTGAGCACGTGAAGGGCTGTCGGGGTTGCCGCGTCTGGATCGAGGATCTCCACGAGATGAACCGCGCCCTGAGGATCCAGGAGGTGAGTGTCCCCGATCTGACCGTCTCCATCCTCACGGAGTGGGATCGTCAGAAAGCGGGGCGCACTCCCTCTCGCCTGGTCCGGGTGGGGCTGGCCGTCGTGGGGGTTGTGAACCTCCTGCTGGCCGCCCTGCGTCTGGCGGACGTTCAGATCTATTTCCTGGGGCCCGTGGAGCATCATTCGGGGCGTGAGCTGGCCGCCTTCTCGGCGGCCCTCGCGGCCGGATTTCTGCTCTCCGCGTGGGACGGGCGCGCCCGTGGACGTCTGGGAGTGGTCGGGACCGCGATCCTGCTCCTGGTACTCACCGCGGCCACCGATGTCGCCTCCTCCCGGGCGGATCTCCTCTACGAGCTCGCCGGTCACTTGCCAAACGTCTTCGGGTTCGGGCTCCTGCTCCTGGTTCACCGTTTCGAGCCCTTCACGCCCTCGAGTCGCCCCAGGCTTCGCCGCCATCCTCAGCCCGGGATCAGAGAGGCTGCCTAGGCCGCAGGGTACTGCTGTTCCTCGAGAGCATTCAGTCAAAGATATCGACCCAGTGTTCTTTTTGTTTAAGAATGCTAGAATTCGTCCTCCTTTGATCACGGGGGCGAAGAAGGGATGAGTCAAGAGAGCCTATCCGCAGCGGGTCCGGGCGTGTCCCGGAGCCGATGGCGTCCCAGGGCCCGAGCGCTCGGGGGGGTGACGGTTCTGGCCGCCACCGCCCTCTCGGGGATCGCCGGGGCCACCCATGTCGTGAAGCCGGGGGACAAGCTCGAGATCATCGCTCGACGCTACGGCAGCTCGGCCCGGGCGCTCGCCCAGGCGAATCAGCTTTCCAACCCCGACCGGATCCTCGTCGGCCAGCGGCTGCAGATCCCGGGAACGGACGCGCCCGGAGG
>JBOGWM010000102.1:0-16408 GCA_050693695.1 Actinomycetota bacterium | reverse complement strand
CGGCCGCGCCGAGGAGCCTGTCCGCCATCTCGGCGGCTCGCGCCGCGCTGAGCCGGATCGTCACGGGCGCGTTCGGTGGCCGAGGCAACGGGCCGAGATCTGGCCGGCGAGGCGGTCACAGAAACGTGCCGGGTTCTGCCCGCTCAGATCGGCGAAGAACCGCGGCGGGCTCGCGCCGGGGGTCCGGAAGCGGAAGATCTGGTGCGCCTCGAGCCCGTGCAGATCGCTGCGAGCGAAGTCGACCGACTGAAGACCCACCGGGATCACCAGCATGGCCGGGTCGTTCACGATGGTCGGGATCTCCACCGTCGCGATGTAAGGGCTCGCCAAAAACGCCGGCGAGATCGCCAGCAGCCCGAAGTCGGCGGTGGCCATCGCCTCACGGATCCGGTTGTCCCAGAGCTCCCCGACCAGGATGTCGGCATCCCACCAGATCGAGAAGTCCAGGCTCCGGTCGATCGCCAACCGGTCATCCAGAAGCCGGCGAAACCGCTCGACGAGCCGGCGATCCTCGTGCGCGTGACTCAGGAAGCCCCGAGCATTCATCCTCTTCGACATCCCGGCCGCCCCTATGCTTGCGGTCGGCGCCATGCTCCGACGCCGACCTCTCGTGAGCCCAGCCTAGCCCCTGTTCACCGCGAATTCCACCGCGAGACTTACCGGCCCATCCCGGGGCCTCGCGGGGCGCAGCCGGCCGCGGCGAGGCTATTGTTGAGGCCGCCGGATCGGGTCTTTACCGGTCCGCATGGCTGCGGCGAGGAAGGAGGCGGGAATGTGTCTTGAAGGAACTCTCGAGGCGGTTCGTGATCATCGGCTGGGGGACGCTTCGCCACGCCTGAGCCGCAGGGCGGCCCTGGCTGCCGGGGCGGGGGCGGTGCTGGGAGCCGCGCTCGTGAGACCGGCGCTGGCCACCTCGGGCCGGAATCGGGCGGTGAAGGATCTCACGCACACCTTCGGGCCGAGGTTCCCAATCTACACCGGGCTCCCCACCCCGGAGCGAAGCGCGGTCACCACCGTCGAGAAGAACGGGTTCTATAACCAGCGCTGGGATCTCGTCGAGCACAGTGGAACCCACATGGATGCCCCGGGGCACTTCATCGCCGGTGGGCGGGTGGTCCCCGAGATCTCCCCCGAGGAACTGCTCGTGTCGGCGGTCGTGGTGGATATCGCGAAGCGAGCGGGACAGGATCCCGACACGGGGGTGACGCCCGAAGACCTGGAGCGATTCGAGCGACGCCACGGCCGCATCCCGCGGCGCGCCGCGGTCTTCATGTATTCGGGCTGGGAAGCCCGGGCGGGGAACCAGGACGCCTATCGCAATCGTGATGCCAACGGCGTCCACCACTTTCCCGGATTCGGCCGGGATGCCGTCGAGTGGCTCCTGGACCACCGTGACATCACCTGCATCGGGGTCGATACCCTGAGCCTCGACATCGGCCGGGTGACCACCTTCGACGTCCACCACAAGCTGCTGGGCGCGGATCGCTACGGGATCGAGAACCTCGCCAACCTCAAGAGCATCCCGGCGAAGGGGGCGACCGTGGTCGTCGGCGTCATCCCCTGGGAGGAAGGGTCCGGAGGGCCCTGCCGGGTGCTCGCCATGCTTCCCTGACGTCCTTGGCGACCTGCCTACGATAATCGGGAAAGATGCTGCAGGACCTCGGGGAGGCGACGGGCCCAGTAGGCAGCGATCTCTGTCCTGCCCAGCGGTAGGCCCGGATCGTCGGGGACGTCGTCCAAGTAAGCGAGCGCCCGGATGATCGATGAGACGAACTCATCCTGACCGCGAGGCCGGTACTTCGCCAGTGCGAGCGCGATGCCCTCTTCCACTCGGCGGTGGGCGTCACGCTCGATGACCAGCACGTCGAAATAATCGCGGAGCTCGCCACGCCCGCGGATGACCTTCAGTTTCATCGCGAGCAAGTCACCGAGTCCCGCGACCCGTATCCCTTCGACCACCGCCATGGGCTCGATGACGGTGAGCGAGCTGGCTTCGAGGAACTGCAGCTTTGTCGTGGCGAAGACACCGTTGAGAGTCTGGCGTCCAGGGGTGGCGTCGAAGGTTTGTACCGACAGCGGACCGTGCCGGGCGAGGGTATCGGCTAACCGCTCCAGATCCACCGGGGCTTCGAGAAAGAAGTCGAGGTCGTGGCTGGTCCGGTGAGCCAGATGCAGCGCGATGGCGGTGCCACCGCCGAGGTAAGCCTCCGGGGGTACGAGGTCGCTGAGAGCGATCCAGGCATGGGTGGTATCGGGTGGAAGGACGGCTGCCAGCCGCTGTCCGCTCATGGCGCCTCGGCCAGCAACTGACCGAGGCGGGCGCAGCGGGCAGGCATTCCCCGAGCGTTGGTTGCTCTCCGGATGGCGTCGCCTTCGATCGCGCGGACCATCCAGGCCAGCGCCTCAAGGTCTTCGGATCGCAGGATCCGATTGGCAATGAGCACCCCATGCTGGGTGATATCGAGTTGGGCGAGATCCTCGTTCCAAAACAGATGTCCCAGGCGAGCCGGGATCCGAAGCCCTCGGTGTTGGGCTGCTTGGCGTTCGGGAAGGATCGTCGCACCGACCGCACCGGCCACCGCCAGCCATGGCTGCCCCTCCCACCGGACGCGCCACACTGACACGTCGCGGACCTCACCCTCGGTCACCCGCACCAATACGCGCTCCACGTACTTGGCCGCAACGAGATTCCGAAGGGCCCTGCCCGCGGTGGTGGCGCTGGTTCCGGCTGCCCGAGCGACGGCCCTTGTCGAACGCAGTCCGAACGGCCGCCGGCCCAGGGCGGCCAGAACAAAGACTTCCTCGCGACTCAGCCCATCGATCTTCGGCGCCCAGCCCCAGCGCTGGCGGAGCCGGTCCACCGCCGTCGAGGGAAACAGTGTCCGCTCCCCCCTCCGTAGGGTCGGGACGAGCCCCTTCCGGGCGGCTCGCAGCACCCGCGGCACCGTCGTGCCCAGCTCTCTGGCCACCTCCCCGGAGGTCAAAGACATGTCCATATCGTTATGATAGCCAAGCCGAGAGTCCCCGGCGTAGGATGTTCCGTGTCATCGGCGAGCCTCCTTGCGTACTTGGTCCTGGGGGACGATCCCTATCTGGTATCCGAGGCCGTCTCGGAGGCTCTCTCCGGCGTTGACCAGCTCTCGATTGACCGGTTCTCGCCCGAGGACGATCCCGTCCGGATCTTTCAGGCCCTCGAGAGCCCCTCGATGTTCGGCGGGCGCCGGGCGGTGGTGCTGCGGGGGGTGGACGAGGCGCGGGCGGAGCTGCAGCGCAGGATCGCCGCCTACTTGGAGGCGCCCAACCCCGACTGCTTATTGATCCTGACCAGCACCCGACCGGTACCTTCCATCGCTGCCCTCGTCCGCAAGGCCGGCCGGGTGATGGAGGCGGGCCGGGGCCGCCGCAGCGACCTCTTCACCTGGCTGAAGCGAAAGGCCGGGGACGGCGATCTTCGCTTGCAGGGGGAGGCCATGGTGGCTCTGGTGGAGGCTCTGGGCGAGGAGCGGATGGCGCTTGCTTCCGCCCTCGATGAGCTGGCCCTGGCGCTGGGGAGGGGCGCCCGGGTGGGCGCCGAGGAGGTGCGGCGCCAATTCCACGGCCGGGCGGAGATGAAGATCTTCGCCCTCCTGGATGCGGTCTCCTCCCGGGAGAGCGGCCCGGCCCTGGAGGCGCTCCACCGATTGCTGGCGCAGGGCGAGTCGCCCCATGCCTTGCTCTCCGCCCTGGCCCGGCACTTCCGCCTGATGCTCCTGGTCGCCGAAGGACCTCCCGGGCGGGCGGCCCGGACGCTCGGGCTGTCCCCGTGGCGAGCGGAAAAGATCCTGGCCCAGTCCAGGGGGTTTTCCATCCCCGAGCTGGCGGGGGCCTACCGGATGCTGGCCCGAGCGGACCACCGGATCAAGACCGGGTCGGAACCGGAGGCGCTCACCCTGGAGCGGGCGGTGGTGGCCATCGTGGGAGCGAGCCGGGATGCAGGCGCCGGGTAAGTGGAGCGCCCCTGCGCCCCGATAGCGAGGCGCGAGGAGCGAGCTATGCAAGGTATGCGAGCAGGCGTCGGAGTCCCAGCTTGCGTCCGATTTGCTGAGCCTCCGCTAGAAGCCGCTGGGCTTGCTCGTGGTCGTCGGCTTGCCGGTAGGCCCCAGCCAACTCCATCATCACGTACGGGCGTCGCTTGTTAGGCGTTGTCCCGTACGTCTCCAAAACACTCTCTAACGCCGGGAGGGCGTTCTCTGGTCGTCCGAGGCGAACGGCCACCCGGCCTCGGCATCGGATTACCTCAACATCATCCACCGGGAACGTCACCGGCCACTCTGGTCCAGTGGGCTCCAGGCGTGCCAGGGCTTCCCACGCTCTAGGACCGGCCCCGGCCTTAGAAGCGGCGAGCGCATCCACGTCGTTGGCCAACTGCCAGAGCGCAGCCGGGGCACTGTTGGGAAGTACAGCCTGTGCTTGCTCCACGAGCCGAGTCGCCGTCGGGCCATCGTCGGTAAGGCTCGACCGCCGAGAAGCGTATAGGCCAGCAAGCGAGCGCTGCCCGCCCGGCGGGCATGTTCGGCGGCGTCCCGGTAGTACTGATGCATCCGAGGATCATCGCCAAGATCGTAGGCCAGCCAGGCGAGCAGAATCGACGCCTCGCACGCCGCCTGATCGGACCCGGACGCCTCGGCCAGCCATAAGCAGCCGAGAGCGGGCGGAACAAGTTCCCGCGTGGGCGTGGTGGCCCAGGCCGTGAGGTAACGGCGTGGCTCGTGTAGGAAATCTTCCAGCGAGAGCCCGGCCAGAGCACGGGGAAGGAAGGCAGCCCCTACCATCGTCTCCAGGAACGTCCGGCGTTCTATGTCGTCCTCCGGGGGCTCGTGAGTGTTCAGTCTAGCCGGGTGATAGAGCCCAAGCTCCGCCGCAGAGGCTCCGAACACTTCGCACAAGAGTTTCCGATACGGCGCCAGCTCTGAGGAGCCCGAGTCAAACTGACCCACTACCGGGCGACGAGGAACGAAGCTAGCGGGACGCAGGAACTCTCTACGTCCCGGCGATCCGGTTCAGGCGGCGGGCGAGGGCGGCCTTGCGGTTGGCGGCGCTGTTGGCGTGGAGGATTCCCTTGGAGGCCGCCTTGTCGAGCTCACGGGTGGCGCGCTTGAGCGCCTCCGTCGCCCCCGACAGGTCCCCACCCTCGCAGAGCTCATGAAACTGCCGGGTGAACGTCCTCACCCGGCTGCGGACGCTCTTGTTGGCGACCCGCCGCTTCTCGTTGGTGCGGATGCGCTTCATCTGCGATTTGATGTTGGCCATGTCTTGGGTCCCGATTGAAGTGAGCGCAGTCTAGCATTCCCCCGACGCCTGCCGGGGTCGGAGTTTCGGATACCCTCGCCTCGATGAAAGATCCGGCCTTCGTGCGCGCCTTCAGCCTGATCGCCCATGTGGACCACGGCAAGTCCACCCTCGCCGACCGCATCCTCCAGCTTTGCGACGCGGTGCCGGAACGGGAGATGCGGGACCAGTTCCTCGATCGCATGGAGCTGGAGCGCGAGCGGGGGATCACGATCAAGGCCCAGGCGATCCGGCTCTTCTACCCCGCGGCGGATGGGGCGACCTACGAGCTGAATCTGATCGACACCCCCGGTCATGTGGATTTCAGCTATGAGGTCTCTCGTTCTCTGGCGGCCTGCGAGGGGGTGGTGCTACTGGTCGATGCCGCCCAGGGAGTCGAGGCCCAGACTCTGGCCAACCTGTACCTGGCGATCGAGGCGGGGCTCGAGATCGTCCCGGCGGTCAACAAGATCGATCTGCCGGTGGCTGAGCCCGAGCGGGTGGCCAAGGAGCTCTCCGCTCTGATCGGGGTCCCTCCGGAGTCGGTCCTGAGAGTCTCGGGGAAGACCGGCGAGGGGGTGGCGGAGCTGCTGGAGGAGGTGGTGCGCCGCATCCCGGCGCCCGGGGGCCATCCCGAGCTTGCGACCCGGGCGCTGATCTTCGACTCCGCCTACGACAATTACCGTGGAGTCCTCACCTTTGTCCGGGTGGTGGATGGGGAGATCTCCGCTCACCAGAAGATCAAGATGATGGCCACGGGAACGGTCTCGGAGGTGGAGGAGGTGGGGGTCTTCGCTCCGGACCGTCTTCCGGTGCCGGTCCTTACCTCCGGAGACGTCGGCTACGTCATCCCGGGAGTCCGCAATGTCCGCCAGGCGAAAGTGGGCGACACCATCACCGACGCCGTCCACCCGGCGCCGGTCCCCCTCCCCGGCTACCGGGAGCCCAAGCCCATGGTGTGGACGGGCCTGTATCCGACCGACGGCGACCAGTACGCTTCCCTGCGCGAGGCTCTGGACCGCCTGCGGCTCAACGACGCCGCCTTCGTCTACGAGCCGGAGACCTCTCGGGCTCTCGGCTTCGGGTTCCGATGCGGCTTCCTGGGCCGGTTGCACATGGACATCGTGCGGGAGCGCCTGGAGCGGGAGTTCGACCTGGAGCTGCTGGTGAGCGTCCCGAGCGTGGCCTACGAGGTGGTCCGCAAGGGCGTCGAGGCGGTACAGATCCACAGCCCGGCCGAGATGCCGGATCCGGGACAGATCGAAGAGATCCGGGAGCCCTACGCCGCGGCGATGATCATCGCCCCGACGCAACATCTGGGCTCGGTGATCGAGCTGTGCCAGGAGCGCCGCGGCCAGTTCGAGGAGATGCAGCCTCTCTCCGAGGGCCGGGTCGAGCTTCGGTACCACCTTCCCCTGGCGGAGATGATGGTGGACTTCTTCGATCAGCTCAAGAGCCGGACCCGGGGCTACGGCTCTTTGGACTATGAGCCCGTCGGGTACCGCCCGGCGGATCTGGTGAGGGTGGACGTCTTGATCCACGGCCAGCCGGTGGACGCCTTCAGCGCCATCGTGCACCGGGACAGGGCCTACGGGTACGGGAAGCGGATGGTGGAGCGTCTGAGGGAGCTGGTGCCCCGCCAGCTCTTCGATGTCGCTCTTCAGGCGGCCATCGGCTCGCGCATCATCGCCCGAGAGACCATCCGGGCCCGGCGCAAGGACGTGCTGGCCAAGTGTTACGGGGGCGACGTCACTCGCAAGCGCAAGCTGTTGGAGCGCCAGAAAGCAGGAAAGCGCCGCATGAAGCAGATCGGGCAGGTCGAGATCCCCCAGGAGGCGTTCATGGCCGCCCTTCGGCTGGACGAGAAGAAATGAGCGCGCAGGCCCAGGCCCCTTCGGTGACTTTGCCCTCCTCGCCCGGGGACCCGGACGCCCGGGGTCTCTACGTTCACCTCCCGTTCTGCCTTCTTCGCTGTCCCTACTGCGACTTCAACGCCTACGCCGGGATGGACGAGCTCAAGGGACCGTATCTCGAGGCGCTGCTCACCGAGATCCGGGAAGCGGGCGACGGGGGCCGGGTCGCCACGGTGTTCTTCGGCGGGGGAACGCCCACCGAGTTTCCCGTCCCGGCGCTGGCGAGGATCTTCGCCGCGCTGCGGCGGAGCTTCTCGCTCGATCCGGGGGCGGAGATCACGATCGAGGCCAATCCCGAGACAGTGAGCCGGGAGATCTTCGCGGCCCTGGCCCGGTGCGGGTTCAATCGGGTGAGCGTGGGCGTGCAATCGCTCGCCTCCCATGTCCTGGCGAGGCTGGGGCGCGCCCATGGGCCCGAGCGCGCTCTGGCGGCGCTTCATGAAGCGGCCTCCGCCGGCCTCCGGCATGTGAACGCGGATCTCATCTTCGGCACTCCCGGGGAATCTCTCGAAGACTGGCGCGCCAGCCTGGAGGGGGTCCTGGAGGCGGGGGTGGATCACATCTCGGCCTACGCGCTGACCGTGGAGGAGAAGACCCCGCTGGCGGCCCGGGTGGCCCGGGGGCGGATCCCCGCGCCGGACGACGACGACCAGGCGGACAAGTACGAGCTGGCCGCAGAAGTGCTGAACGAGGCCGGCCTCGTCCGCTACGAGATCTCGAACTGGGCCCGCCCCGGTTGCTGGTCCCGGCACAACCTCGGCTACTGGCGCTCCGGCGACTACCTCGGCTTTGGAGCCGGGGCTCATTCGCACCACCGGGGACGGCGTTGGTGGAACGTCAGCTCCCCTCGCGCCTACATCGCCCGCTCTCCGGCGGTCGAGGATGGCCACGAGGAGCTGTCCGGCGAGCAGCAACTGGGAGAGGCGACTCTCCTCGGTCTCCGCCTGGCCGGAGGCATCCGGCGCCGGGCCTTCGCCGCCCGCTTCGGGGTGGATCCGGTCACCCGGTATTCGGAGGAGCTGGCCCGGGCCGAGGCCCTGGGGTTGGTGAAGATCGCAGCGGATCGGGTCTGTCTTTCGGCGAAGGGATTTTTTTTCTGGTCAAGCGTCGCAAGGGGCCTTGTCAATGATTAGCACTCGACCTATATGAGTGCTAAATTAGTATCAGAATGCTCGACGATCGTAAGGCCACCATCTTGCGCGCGATCGTGGGCGACTACATCCGAGCGGGACATCCCGTCGGGTCGCGCACCCTGGTGGAACGTTACCGGCTGCGGGTCTCATCCGCCACGATCCGCAACGACATGTCCCTGCTGGAGGAGCTGGGTTACATCGTCCGTCCTCACGCCTCCGCAGGAGGCATCCCCACCGACCAGGGTTACCGCTGGTATGTGGATCACTGGCCCGCCCCCGCCTGGCCGGCCCTTCCCGCCCGCCAGCGAGCGGCCATAGCGGGGACCTTTGGAAGCGGATTCGCGGCACTGGAGGAAGTGTTGGATGCCACCTCTCACGTGCTCTCCGCCCTGACCGAGGCGGTGGCGGTGGTGGCAGCCCCACCCGCCCGGGAGGACCTGCTTCGGCACATCGAGTTTCTGCGCCGGGGCCCCCGCCTGGCGGCCCTGCTGCTGATCGGGGACACCGGGGCGCTGCAGCAGGGTCTGGTGGAGTTTGCCGAGGAGCAGACGGAAGAACAGCTCTCGGATCTTGCCCGGGATCTCAACGAGGCCCTGGAGGGCCGGGGATTCGAAGAGCTCGCCTCCCGGATCCTGGACTCGGGGGGAGTGGATGAGGCGCGCCGGGCGGTCGCGGCGGAGATCGAGCGCATCCTCAGCCGGAGGGGATGGGAGCGGGTCTTTCGCGGCGGAACCGCCAATATCCTCCTGGCCGAGAAGTTCTCCGACCTGGAGACGGCGCATGGCGTCATCGATGCTCTCGAGCAGCCGAGTGTGCTCTCCCAGCTCCTGGAAGCTGCCCGCCTCGCGGGAAGCATCCTGGTGTTCATCGGTCAGGAGAACCCGATCCCGGGGATGCATGCCTGCGCCACGGTGCTCGCCACCTATGAGGTGGGCGCGCAGCGGCGAGGCACCCTGGGCGTGGTCGGCCCGACCCGGATGGACTACCCGCACACCATCTCGGCGGTGGATGCGGTCGCCCGTTCCCTCTCCGGGCTCCTCGCCTCCTGAAGCGGCCCCCGCCAAGATGGCTCGCGACTACTATCAGATCCTCGGGGTGGCCCGGGACGCCCAGGAGGAGGAGATCAAGAAGGCCTACCGCAAGCTGGCCCGCCAGTACCACCCCGACGCCAACCGGGAGGACCCCCAGGCCGAGGAGAAGTTCAAAGAGATCGCCGAGGCGTACTCGGTGCTTTCCGACCCGGCGCGCCGCCGTGACTACGACCTCTTTGGAAGTGCCAAGGTGCCGGCGGGAGGGTTCGATCCCTTCGACCTGTTCACTTCCTTCTTCGGCGGCGACCTGTTCGGAGGATCGGCCTCGGGCCGTCGGGGGGGCCGGACCGGTCGGGGAAACGACCTGGGTTTAGAGCTGGTGGTGACTCTGGAAGAGGTCGTCAAGGGGGCATCCAAGAGCGCCACCATCCATAACCTTCAGGGCTGCGAGTCCTGCCGGGGGTCGGGATGCGCCCCCGGAACCTCCCCCGCTCGATGCTCCCGCTGCGCGGGAACCGGCGCGGTGCGCCAGGTCCAGCGCAGCATCTTCGGCAACCTCATGAGCTCGTTCACCTGTCCCACCTGCCGGGGGACCGGCGACGAGATCGCCTCTCCCTGCAAGGAGTGCAACGGGGAGGGGAGGATGGAGCGCCTGGACGAGATCCCGATCGAGGTGCCGGCCGGAGTGAAAGACGGAATCCAGCTCAGGATCTCCGGACGAGGGGAGGCCGGCGCCCGGGGCGGGGGTGCGGGAGACCTCTACGTTCAGATACGCGTGCTTCCCGACGAGCGCTTCGTGCGTCGGGGGGATGACCTGCTCACGATCCACACGGTCTCGATGACCCAGGCGGCGCTGGGGGCCGCGGTGGAGGTGGCGACCTTCGACGGGCCTGCCAAACTGACCGTTGCCCCGGGGACCCAGCCCGGAAAGGTGCTGCGGATTCGGGGAAGGGGCGTGCCCCATCTCGGACGGGCGGGGCGGGGCGACCTCCTGGTTGAGATCCGGGTGGAGGTGCCGACCGATCTCAGCGAAGAGGAATCCCAGCTCCTGCGCCAGCTCGCAGCCCTGCGAGGCGAGCAGGTGGGCGAGCAGGCGGGGATCATCGGAAAGATCCGAAGCGCCTTCCACTCCTGACCATTTGAAGCACTCTCCCTACTTCTTCACCGAGCCCTCGCTCCTCGAGAGCGGGATGGCAACGGTTGAGGGGCCGGATGCCCATCACCTGACTGTGGTCAGGCGGGCTCGGCCCGGTGATCTCATCCACGTCTGCGACGGCCATGGCCGGCTGGTGGATGCCCGGCTGATCTCCCTGTACCCGGGACGGGTTCGGGCCGAGATCGTCGCCGAGCGGGTGCTGACCCGGCACGGGCCGTCCATCTCGGTCGCGCAGGCCCTGTCCAAGGCCGCCAAGGTGGACCACGTGGTGCGCAGGCTCGTGGAGCTCGGGGTTGACGAGGTGGTCGTGTTCCGGGCCGGGCGCAGCGTCCCTCGGTGGGCCCCCGACAAGGCGCTGAGGATGCAGGACCGCTGGGCCGGCATCGCCCGGGAGGCGGCCAAGCAATCGCGGCGCGCCTTCCTCCCGCGGGTCGTCGGCCCCCTCGACGCCGACGAGGCGGCGGTGGCGATGGGCGAGGCGGAGGTGGCGCTGATCGCCGACGAGCAGGCAACCGCGCCCCTGCGCTCGGCCCTCACCGAGCAGGCGCCGGGACGAGTAGGCCTGGTGGTCGGCCCCGAAGGGGGGCTCTCCCGCCAGGAGGTGGGGGTCTTCGCCGAGCGGGGAGCCATCCCGGTCACCCTCGGGACCCAGATCCTGCGGACCGAGACGGCCGCCCTGGTGGCGGCCGCCCTGGTGATGTATCACTTCGGCCGGATCGGCTGATATGCTTCCGAGCGCGCACCTGTGGGGTCGCCCTGCTCAGGTTCTCCTCGGTCCCCGGCCATCACAGAAGTCGCAAGATTCACCCAACTTCCCGCAGCCGCTGACGCCGGGGATCCGCCGCACGAGCTCCTTGCGACAATCGAGACAAAGAGTAGCCTCCAGCATCACGGCCTTGTCCTGCTCCCGGTGCGCAGCCTCCCAGCAGACGGCGAGGAAGGTGGGTCCTTTCCCGGGCTGCCTCACGCCAAGCTGCCCAGTGGCGGAGCCTCTTCGCCCAGGCGAGCGGGAGCATTCGATTCGGGCGGTTGGAGTCGCGGCGGCGGGCCGGCCCCCCACAGCCCGCCGCAACGTAGCAAAGACGAGAGAGTGCTTTCACTTGACATTGCGGAGGCGAGCATGGCTCGCTCAGAGTTGGGTGCCAATGCCCCCAAGATGACCTGATCCTGCAACGGGGATGACGGTAGCCTTTTGGGAGCTAGCTAGCGCAGCGGAGGAGGGCCGGACAGGCGTGGTGGTGATAGCGGTGTGGACCGGGCGCGAGGCTCGGGCGCTCAGAATCGGGCTGCGCATGACCATCGAGGCTTTCGCCGAGCACCTGGGAGTGGCGGTTCGCACCGTCGCCAGATGGGAGGCTCGGGGGTCGAAGGTCGTTCCGGTTCCGGTGATGCAGGAGGCGTTAGACACCGCGCTGGAGCGGGCAACTCCTGCCCAGCAGTCACGGTTCGAGCTCCTGCGCAGCGACGACCCGGCCCGCGGCGCACGGTCCAGCGGTGAGCCGGGCGAACCAGGGCCGATAGACGGCCCGGATTGGAGAAAAGAGGGCGAGCGCCCCATATTGTGGGCAGCGGCTTGCCAGAAAGAGGGGGGTGAGGACGTGAACCGCCGCCAGCTACTCGTTGACCTCGGCATGCTTGGCCTTGCAGCGCCTCTCGCCGGTGTGGAGGCTGTCCGCCAGGGCCTGGCCGCCGCCTTCACCGGGGACGAGCGTGCAGCCGATGTTGACGAGTGGGACGAGATCGCCCACGAGTACGCCCGCTCCTTCTTCGTCATCCCACCCGACCGATTGCTGCGGGACCTGACAGCCGACCTCTCCGTGTTGCAGCTACGCCTCGATGAACCGGATGACAACCTAAAGCGCAGCTTTGCCCGGGTCGGCGGTCAACTCGCCGCGATCTCGGCGATGGCGTGGGCGGATGCCGGAGAAGCCGGGCGCGCCCATCGATGGTGGCGAACGGCCCGCCAGTTGGCTGACCGCTCCGGGGATACCGAGACCCGCACGTGGGTCCGCGGCTGGGAAGTCACCAACGGCCTGTATGAGCAGCGGCCCGTATCGATCATCCTCGATCGGGCAGCGGAAGCCACCTCGATCGCCGGGCCGCTCGCCTGTGCCGGGACCGCCGGCCTGTACGCCGGGCTTGCCCAGACCCTCGCGGTGGCCGGTCGGGCCGGCGAAGCCCTGGCCGCGCTCGAGCGGGTGGCCGGCGTGACCGACCGGCTGCCCGCCCGGGTCGTGGCCGCCGAGGACTCCATGTTCGGCTGGCCCGAGGTGCGGCTGCGCCACACCGAGAGCTACGTCTACACCTGGCTCGGTGACACGAGCCGTGCCTACGCCGCTCAGGAAGCAGCCCTGCGGATCTACCCGGAAAGCCTGGCCAGATCGCGGGCGAAGATGCTGCTGCACCGGGTCGCGTGCATGATCCGTGATGGGGATGTCGGCGGGGGTCTGGCCTATGCCGGTCAGGTGCTGGACAGCCTGCCGGTGGAGCATCACACGGAAACCGTGTATGCGCTCGGTCGAGCCGCAGTGCGAGTCATGCCGGTGCAGGAACGTGGCCGGCCCGAGGCGGTCGAGCTGAGAGCACGCCTGGCGTCCCCACCCGCCGGGCGGAATGATCGATAGCATGGTCGACTACCGGCGCCTCAGCCCGGCCGAGGCGAGCGCCGCAGCGGTTGAGCTGCGCGCGGTCTACGCCGAGGTGTTCTCATTGCCGCCCTATAACGAAGGTCCGGAGATGGCCGACGAGCTCCTCGGCCGGCTGGCCGAAGAATCGAAGCTGCCGGGCTTCAGCCTGGTGGCCGTATACGAGAGCGGAAGGCTCCTGGGATTCGCCTACGGCTACACCATGCCAGCCGGCAAGTGGTGGAACGGGACTGACCGCCCGGTGCCGGAGGGGGTAAAGGCGGCCGACAAGTTCGCCGTCATGGAGTGGGCTGTCGTGGCGGACCGACGAGGCAAGGGTATCGGCCGGCGCCTGCTCGGCGAACTGCTTGCCGGTCGCAGGGAGCGATATGCAACGCTGACAGTCAACCCGGCGGCCGACGCCCGAGCCATCTACGAACGCTGGGGTTGGCGGCAAGTGGCATTGACAAGGCCGGGCAAGATGCCAGGCATGGCTGTCATGTTGGCTGAGCTCCCGGGCTCAACCGAAATGCACCAAGCGTGGGTGGGCTGGTCTCGTTTGCCAAAACCGTGCGAGAGCTAGGCGCTTGCAGTTTCCGGATCGACCAAAAGTTGTCGATGTGGTGCGATGTCGGAGTGGGCGGCGAGGTATGGCTCGGATATGCGAGCCTACCAACAGGCAAAGGGCCGGTTCGTGGCCTCGGTTGAAGAAGAGGGCCGCTCAGAACCGTATGCCGGCGGGTAGGATTTCCCTTCACCCTACAGTCTCACCGAATGCGAGATCCCGGTCATGCGCTGGTCCCAGATGCACATCCCGACCCTGCGGGAGGACTCCGCGGATGCGGACGCGCCGAGTCACCGCCTGCTGGTGCGGGCGGGCTATATCCGCCAGCTCATGGCCGGGCATTACTGCCTCCTGGCGCTCGCGGTGCGCGTTCGCGCCAGGGTGATCGACATCATCCGGGAGGAGATGGACCGGATCGGGGGCCAGGAGCTCTTGTTGCCCGCCATGCACCCGGCCGAGATCTGGCGGCGCAGCGGGCGGTGGGAGATCATGGGCGAGGAGATGTTTCGTCTCCGGGACCGCAAGGGAGCGGATCTCACCCTCGGCATGACGCACGAAGAAGTCTTCACCACGCTGGCTCTCGAGCTTCGCTCCTATCGTGATCTGCCCCAGATCTGGTACCAGTTCCAGACCAAGTTCCGGGACGAGCCCAGGCCCAAGGCGGGGCTGATGCGGACCCGGGAATTCACGATGAAGGACTCCTACAGCTTCGATGAAGCGTCCGAGGGCCTGGACCGCTCGTTCGATCTGCATCACGGCGCGTACACCCGGATCTTCGAACGCCTGGGGATCCCGGCCATCCCGGTCGAGGCATCCAGCGGCAGCATGGGGGGCTCGGCGTCGACCGAGTTCATGTGTCCCTCGGAGGCCGGGGAGGACTTTGTCGTTTACTGCCCGGCGTGCGGATACGCCGCCAACGCCGAAAAGGCGACCGCCCGGCTGGCGGAGGTGGCCGATGAAGCCGGCTCAGCCGTCCCCGAGCGGTTCGACACGCCCGGCGCGCGGACGATCGAGGATCTGGCGCTGCGCTTCGACGCCCCCGCCGCTCGCCAGATCAAGACCCTGGTATACGTGCTGGACGGCCGGCTCACCCTGGTCCTGCTGCGTGGCGACCACGCCCTGGTGGAGCAGAAGCTGATCGACGCGACGGGCGCCATGGCGCTTCGGGCGGCGCATCCGGAGGAGATCCGGGCCGCTCTGGGCGCCTCGCCGGGCAGTCTGGGCGCGGTCGGGGTGAGCGATCTGCCGGTGATCGCGGACGAGGGTCTGGCGGGGCGCCGGGATATGTTCACCGGGGCCAACACCGACGACGTCCACCTGCGCGCGGTCGATGTCGAGCGCGATATCGCGGTCAGCAAATGGGCGAACCTGCGTGAGGTCGTGGCCGGGGAGGGGTGCGCGCGCTGCGGGGAGCCTCTGGCGGTGCAGCGTGCGATTGAGATCGGGCACATCTTCAAGCTGGGTTATCGCTACAGCGACGCTCTGGGGGCCGCCGTCTTGGACGCCGAAGGTCGGCGCACGAGGATCATCATGGGAAGCTACGGCATCGGTGTGGAGCGTGCGCTCGCGGCCATCGTCGAGTGCCATCACGACGACCGCGGGATCGTGTGGCCGGTGGCGGTGGCGCCCTTCCAGGTGGGCATCGTGATGGCTCAGCCCGACCACGCGGAGACCGCCAGGGTGAGCGAGGTGATCTACGAGCGGCTCCGTGACGCGGGCGTGGAGGTGATCCTCGACGACCGGCCGGAACGGGCGGGGGTGAAGTTCCGAGACGTCGAGCTCATCGGGATCCCCTTGCGCGTCACGGTGGGGGCTCGGGGTCTGGCGGACGGGGTGGTGGAGGTGACCGAGCGGGGGAGCGGTGAGACCGAGCGGGTCCCCATCCCGGAGGTTGTCGACCGGGTCCGCAAGGCTATCGACGCGGGGTGCTGAAAACTCACCCTATGTGGTAATGTCGCCCCGGAAGGGGGGCCTGCGCATGCGCCGTGCACGGCGCAGGAACGGAGGCGAAGATGGCGACTTACGCCCAGTCGGTGGGTGAGCGGCTCCGCAATGTCCGTCTGCAGAAGGGTCTCTCTCTCCACGAGGTCGAAGTGAACTCGGGTCAGGAGTTCAAGACCTCGGTCCTGGGCGCATACGAGCGGGGTGAACGCGCTATCTCGGTGCCCCGGCTTCACCGTCTGGCCCGGTTCTACGGGGCGCCCATCGATCAGCTTCTTCCCCGGGATCCTCAGGCCGAGGCGGCCCCGGACTCCTCCGGAGGGTCACCGCAGGAGAGGTTGCGCATCAACCTTCAGCGGCTCGGAGAGGTGGAGGGGCCGGAGAAGGCGGCGATTCAGCGCTACTGCAACCTGGTGCAGGTGCAGCGCGGCGACTTTAACGGTCGGGTCCTCACCATCCGCGGCGACGACCTGCGAGCCCTCGCCAGCGCCCTGGACCTTTCCCCCGAGAGCCTGTTCGACAAGATCGATAGCCTGGGCCTGAAGGCCAGAGTCAATTAGGGCTCAGTTCCGACGCAAGGCTTTCGAAGAAAGGGGTATCCTCGATCTCCGGCCTGGTCGGACGCTTGCCTCTGGCCGGCCCGGCGAGAGAAGAGGTGACGGGTGGCTGAGGGCGACGACGCAAAGCCAAGACGGAGTCTCGATCGCCGAGAAGCGCTCGCAATGCTCAGCGCCGGAG
>JBOGWM010000101.1:0-8265 GCA_050693695.1 Actinomycetota bacterium | reverse complement strand
TTACCCCCCTCCGGGTGAAGACCCCTCATTCGAGGAGGTCTTCTCCCGGCTCGGGGGTCCGGGGGATCTGAGGGAGGCGGTCGCAGCCGCCGGAGGCTCGCTGAAGGTTGCCGCAGCGCGCCGGCTCTTCGCCGCCGGATCGTTCTACCGGGCCCGTCGAGCCCAACAACTGGAGCATCGAAACGAGCTCATCTCCTCTCTCGGGGCGCCCGCCTCCATCGTCGAGTTGCCGTTTTTGTTTCGGCCGAGCTTTGGCGCCAAGGAGATCGAGCATCTGGCGGACGTTATCGAACACCGGATTGCGGAGCGGGTTGCCGGATGAGCCTGGAGGCCGTCCTCGACGCCGGGATCGTCGTCTGCACCGGGTCGGGAGGGGTGGGAAAGACCACCCTGGCCGCGGCGATCGGCCTCGAGGGGGCCCGGCGCGGCAAGACCACGGTGGTGCTCACCATCGATCCGGCAAAGCGCTTGGCCGACTCCCTGGGCCTCCGGGAGCTGTCGAATGAGCCTCGCCGGGTGCCCGCGGCCCAGTTCCGCAAGGCGAGGATGGCGGCCGCCCCCCTGGACGCCATGATGCTGGATACCAAGACCACCTTCGACCAGCTCGTCCACCGCTACGCCCGCAGCCCGGAGCGCGCGGAGCGCATCATCAACAACCGCTTCTACCAGGCGATCTCGGGAGCGCTGTCCGGGACTCATGAGTACATGGCCATGGAGAAGCTCTATGAGCTCCACCAAGAGGACACCTACGACCTGATCGTCATCGACACCCCTCCCACCCGCCACGCTCTCGACTTCCTGGAGGCTCCCAAGCGCATCACCTCGTTTCTGGATGGTCGGCTCCTCAAATGGTTCCTCCTTCCCACCATCGGAGGGGGGAGAGGAGTGTTTCGGGCCATGAACGTGGCCGCAGTCGCCTTCCTCCGGGTGGTGCAGCGCGTGGTGGGAGCCCAGGTACTAAAGGACACCACCGAGTTCTTCGAGAACTTCGAGGGGATGTATGAAGGGTTCAAGGAGCGGGCCCAGGCCGTCTACGACCTGCTCCGGAGCGAGAGCACCCGCTTCGTCGTGATCACCGCCCCGGCCGAGCAGGCGGTGGAGGAGGCCCTCTTCTTCGCCTCCACCATGCATTCCTATGGCCTGCCCTTCGGGGGATTGGTCATCAACCGTCTCCACCCCTCCTTCGCCATCTCCCGGGCTGGCCGGAGCGGTCCCGGCAGTGCCGGCGCGCAGATGACCGGGACGCCCCTGGTGGACTGCCTGC
The DNA here is from genome assembly GCA_050693695.1 of Actinomycetota bacterium. GTDB lineage: Bacteria > Actinomycetota > CADDZG01 > JAHWKV01 > JAOPZY01 > JBOGWM01. The sequence continues at coordinate 7,001 of JBOGWM010000101.1, read as the reverse complement.
TGCGAGTGGCGGAGGACTTCGAGCAGGTACGCCGGCGCGAGCACGCAAGCCTCGAGCGCCTGGAGGCTGAGATCCCCAGACGGCGATGGGTCCAGATCCCCTATCTCACCCGAGAGGTGATCGACCTCAAGGACCTCGCCGAGATGGGCCGCCTGATGTTCGGCTGACCGTGTAATCTCATCGCGGTAAAGGTGGCGGGTAGGCGATGAGGGAGTCGCGGCCGTGGCGAAAACCCGAATCACTTCCGAGGATCTGAAGCGCCAGCTCGCGCGCAGGCTCGCCGAGTACCGGGTGCCGAAGGGTGAGGGATCGATCGGCCAGCTTTTCATCGGGATCGAGCGGGTCGTGACCCGGACTTTCAAGGCGCACTGGACGGGGTTCAAGCTTCTGTATCCCGGGCCGACGCTGCGGCTGCGAGGGGAGCTGGCGGATGGCAGCTTCTGGTCCGAGGGGTATTTCTCGACTTCGCAGCCCTCCTGGGTCCTGGCCTTTCGCCGTAAGCCTCCGAAGGCGAGAGGCAGCGGGGGGCCTCGTCCCGAGGACAAGCTCTCCCTGCAGCATTCGGTGGACGTATCGCTGGCGGATCGCAAGCGATTGATCGATTCGGGGGAGGTCGCCGACGAGGAGCTGATCCGCATGGAGGACTTCGACGATCCCCTCGAGGCGATCGACGAGTTCTTCAACTACACCGAGTGGTACGTGCTGCGGGCCATCGACGCGGAGTGGGAGGAGCTCGGCTACCAGGCCGACCCCTCGCTCGGGTGGACCGAGGATGAGGATCGGGTAGCGTCGCTTTCGGTGGTGGCCGCTATCGACGAGGGGCTCAAGCGCTCGGACATCATCTGGCTCACTCCCAACACCGCCCCCAAGCGTCCCATCCCCTGCTGGTTTGTCTATCGAGACGCCAAGGTGTACGTGCTCTCGGGGGAACCCCAGCAGCAGATTCCGGGCGCCGATCAGGTGCGGGACGCGAAGGTGGTGACCCGGTGGAAGGGCCGGGATGCTCGTCTCGTGGAGTTCGATGCCTCGGTCCGGCCGATCACGGCCTCGACCGACCTCGCCCGGTTCCGCGAGATCGCCCAACTTCTTGTCTCGAAGCGGCAGTCGGTTACGGGATCGATTGACGAGAACCTGAACCGCTGGATGCGCGAGTGCGTCATCCTGGAACTTACGCCTCGCGGGTAGGCCAGGTGGCATCGCCGTATCCCACTGCCGGTCTCCTCGCCGCGGCAGCCGCCGGCCTTCCCGCCGCCTGCGTGGCCTGGGGTCTCCTGGAGGCTCGCCTCTACCGGGTCCGTCCCTACACGTTGCCGGTGCTGCCCGAAGGCGCCGCGCCTCTCAGGGTGCTCCAGGTCTCCGATCTGCACCTTCGAACCCCGAACGAGCGGCTTGCCAGCTTCGTCGAATCCCTGGGGGAGGCCACCTACGATCTGGTCCTCGCCACGGGGGACCTTCTGGGCGAGCCGGAGGCGGTGGAGCGCTGCGCTCGGGCCCTCAACCGCCTCAAGGCGAGGGCGGGTCGGTTCTTCGTGCTCGGCTCCTCGGATTACTACGCCCCGCAGTTCAAGAACTACACCGACTACTTCCTCAGGCGGCGCCCTGGCGCTACCAGATGCAACCCGACACCCGAATTTCTCGGGCTCCTCCGTGAGGAGGGCTGGATCGATCTCACCAACCGCACCCTTGCCCTGGACCTGAAGGGGACGTGGAGCCAGATCACCGGGCTCGACGACCCCTTTCTCGGCCGGGACGACCGGTCCCTGTTGGTCCGGGACCCTCAGGCCAGCTTCGCCCTCTGCGTGGTGCATGACCCTGCCCCCTACCTCGATGCCCGGCGCGGGGGCTTCGACCTGGTGGTCGCCGGCCACACCCACGGCGGCCAGGTGCGATTTCCCTTCGTCGGGGCGGTGGTCACCAATTCCGAGCTGCCCCGCCACCTGGCCCGGGGGCCGACCTGGCTGGACGGCACCTGGCTGCACGTGAGCCCCGGCCTCGGGACGGGAAAGTTCGCCCCCTTCCGCTTCCTCTGCCGCCCCGAAGCCTCGGTGCTGCGGCTGACACCCCGAGCCGGAAAGCGAGGTCCCGCGGCGAGCTAAGGCGCTTCCCGCGGCGACGCTCTATCCGCCCAGTGCTCGTGATGGATCACCTCGACCTCGGGTCTCCATCCGCGTGCCAATGAGCCGGAGGGCCGATCGGGAGCGGGAGGGCCGACCGTGACGATCCCGATGGGTTGGACGTCGACGGGGATCTCCAAGAGCTTCTTCAGCTCTTCAATCCAAACCGATTTGAGGCCGAGGAAGCCCGCGCCGAGGCCCTCGTCGACCGCGGCCAAAAGCAGCAGCATCAAGGAGGCCCCGGCGTCCACATACCAGTACGGGATGGGCCAATCGAGCTCTCCCTGCGGACCGAGCTTGTCCCACTCCCGGTAGCGGGCACGGTACACCGACTCGCTGGCGCACAGAACCACCAGCAGGGGAGCTTTCGAGATCCACGGATCGAACCCCTTCGAGACGTAATCCGCCTCACCCGCGGCCATCCCGATCTGGCGGCGCAGCTTGCGGTCGGTGACGACAACGAAGGACTGACCCTGGCTGAACCCCGCGCTGGGGGCCCGCCGGGCGATCCGGAGGATGCGATCGAGCTTGTCTTCGGGGATCGGAGAGTCCGCGTAGTTGCGAACCATCCTCCGCCGCCGGACCACCTGAGCGAATTCCATCAGATATCCTCGCGCCCCTTTCTCTGAGGAGAGGTCTATCGCTGAAGGATCAGCGGTACCCCGAGAATCGTTTCCTTACCGGGTGATTCAGTCGGGAAGGGGGGATTTGAACCCCCGGCCTCCACGTCCCGAACGTGGCGCGCTAACCAAGCTGCGCTACTTCCCGCCTGAGGCGATGTTACCTCTCATAGGCTCTCAGGGTCTGCTCGGCTCGCGGCCCTCGCATATATCGCAGGAGTCTCCGAGCTCCCTACAGCCTCGAGCGCTGGGATGCTGGAGATAGATCGCCTCGCGATGCTGCCTGCAAAGGACGGCCTCCAGGGTTGCGAGCTCGCCGCGCTCCGAACAAAGGGCGTCCCATCGGATCTTGAGGAATGTAGGCTCTCCTCTCTCCAGCAGCTTCATGATCGGTCACCCCCCGGGAGGCGGCGGCGAGTCCGCCCCCCCGTGACTCGCCGCCGCACATCAACCGCCTGTTTCTCTTGTCACGGCAACGCTAGGATGATCAGCCACCACAATCGACTCACGGGCAGTACGAGTTTAGCGAGAGCAGGACGAGGAGAGAGGGAAGCGGGATGAGCAAGAGACCCAGGGACGGACGTACTGGTGGCGGTCCTCGGCCTCATAGAGCCCGCCACGGCGTCATCGCCGGCTATTTCCTCAAGGTCATCAGAGAATCTCTGGGTCTCACCCAGGAAGCCCTCACAGAACGACTCGAGGTGGACAAGAACACCGTCCGGGGCTGGGAGAGCGGCCGGCGCTCACTGACGGTTACCCGTGTCGCCAGCATGGTCGATCTACGCCACCGGCTTCGCTGTCTGGGCGCCGATCCCGAAGTGCTGGATTCCATGGATCAGGCGACCGAGGCCGACTATTTCCTCTCCTACGTCCTGGAGACGGATCCAGAGGACATCCGCCTCGACGACCACCTGCTGGCCACCTGGGTGATGAAAAGGGCCTTTGCAGAAATGCTTGGCTGGCCCTTTACGCATGAACCCCCGCTCGCTCTCCGCCAGCTCCCGGAGGTCTCACGACGAGGACCTGTCCCTCCCGGTCCCCTCCTTGCTGGTCGGGAAAGGGATCACTTCTTTGGGCACCTCCGCATCGCAGCGGAGACCTCGCTTGCGCCAGCCTTTTGCGCCCGAACGACAGCATCCCTCCTTCGTCGCCAGGCCTACTATCTCTGCTCGTGGACCACGAGTCCCGAGAGCCGGACATGGCTGGGTCAGATGGACCCTGCCGAACGTCGCCTCATTGCTGACCGGGATCGCTGGTCTCCCTCGTGGATGGCTCTGAGGTCGCTCGCAGTAGCCCAGGCTCGCGAGGGTGATCCTGACCCTCTTCGTTTCTTCATCAAGACCTCGATCAATTCGGACGAGTGCCATGCTGCCAACCTCAACTACTGGGCATATTGGGTGGGCGAGATCAATCCCACCTACGGTTCTGACCACTTCATATCGAATGGGCTTGGCCGGTGGAGAGGTGACACCCTGTTACGCAGGCTGCACGACAGGCTGGCGTCCTCCGAACTTGCTATCGATATCTATGTGCATACTCTGTGGGCTCTCCTGCAGCGCCGGGCATGGCTCCTCGAGGAAGATCTAGCATCGGCTCGATCCCTCTGTGACCGTGTCGAAGCCCTCATCGACACACCGGGAATCTCGGATCAGTCTCGAAGAGAGCTTGAGAGCATCTCTCTCGCCATCCCCCTTCTCCAATCCTTCGCTCGCAGGAGAGGTCATCTCGATGCTTGAAGCCGAGTTGGAAGCAATCACAAAGTTCATGTACGAGATGGGCCTGCTCAAGAGGTACAAGCGAACAGGCTGGTTGATCCCGGGCGTCCAAAACCCGGAAAGCATCGCGGAGCACATGTTCCGCAGCGCCATCATTGGCTGCCTGCTTGCTTTGATGGAGGGCGCGGACCCTGGAAAGACGGCTCTTCTTTGCCTCTTTCACGATATCCATGAATCCCGCATCGGCGATGTGCCTTCCGTGGGAAGGCCGTACATCACGGCCCCTTCGGGGACCGATATCACCGCCGACCAGGTGGCCGGCTTCCCGTCCGAGATAGCCGAGGACATTCGCCAGCTCGTCGAAGACTACGAGAGCGCAACTTCACTCGAGGTGCGCCTGGCCCGCGATGCAGGCAAGCTCGAATGCCTCCTGCAAGCTCGCGAGTATCAGGCGCAAGGGTATGCGGACGTCCCCCCATGGATCGAGACTTCCGCGGCTGCTCTTCAATCACCTTCTGCCAAACGCCTCAGCGAGATGGCTCGGCGTCTGCCTCCAGGACAATGGTGGAAAGCATTCGCCGACGCCTACCCGAATGTCCCTGCCCGCCAGTTTCCCTCAGGCGATCGGTAGCGCCCTCAGTCTCGACCTTCCCGAGACCGAGCGGGGGCGAGCTACCACTCGGCGAGCTCTGCTGTGGCCTCCGCCGCCGCGGTGTCAGCCGCCGTCCCGAGCTGGCAAAAGAGCGTCTCGGCCCTACGATGCTGCTCGTCGGCCTCGTCATAACGGCCCTGCAACCGGTTGATCTCGGCCAAGCCCTGAAGGCTCCAGGCCTGACCAAAACGGTCGCCGATCTTGATGGAAATGGCCAGCGCCTCGATACCCCTCCTCGGCCTCCTCTTAACGGCCCCGACCTTCTCGCCCTTCTTCAGGTCGGTGACGAGCCGCCGGACGATGGCGAGCGCGAGGTCGGTGGGGTCCGGGTCGTCGAGGTCAATAGTATCGTCGACATCGAGGAGACTCACGAAATACTGTGGGCCCTTCGGATCGGTGCGGAGTTGCTCCGCGACCCACTTGAGTTCAGTCGTCTTCCCGCCGCCTCGATGACCGGTGAAGAGGCGATGGACGTAGCGATCGCCCATCAGCCGCACGCTGTTGGTGAGCTCTTCACGTCGCCCGGGCCGACCTCCGGCTGCCCGTCCACGTAGGTGGGATCCTCCGGCTCGAGCGCCACGGTGGGATCGAAGCGCTCGTAGAGGCAAGTAAGTCCACCATTGGCGTCAGGGCAGGAGGTGCTCCATGATCTGTACGGCGTTCAGGGCCGCGCCCTTTCGGAGGTTGTCGCAGGCGCTGAAGAACCACAGGGCGTGAGGGTCTGTGGCATCGCGGCGGACTCGTCCCACGTGGGAGGCGTCGCCTCCGGTGGCCAGCAGGGGGGTGGGCAGCTCCGAGAGGACGACTCCCGGGGTCTGTTCGAGCGTCTCCAGGGCTTCGTCAACCTCCACCGAACGAGAGAAACGGGCGTGGACTGCGGCTCCGTGGCCCACCAGAGTGGGAACCCGCACGCAGGTGGCGGTGACCTCGAGCCGGGGGAGCCCCAGGATCTTTCGGGTCTCTCGAACGAGCTTGAGCTCCTCGCTGGTATAGCCCCCGTCGCGCAGGCTCCCGGCAAGGGGGATCACGTTGAAGGCGACCGTCGCCGGGAAGGCGCTTCCAACGGGGGCGATCCTGATCGCTTCCGGTCCGGCGAGGCTGTCGAGGGAGCCGGTCAGCTTGTCGACCTGGTCGGTCAGCTCCTCGATCCCGGCCCGTCCCGTTCCCGAGACCGACTGGTAGGAGGCGACCACCACCCGCTCCAGGCCGAATCGCAGGTGGAGGCCGGCGAGGGGGAGCACCACCCCGATGGTGGTGCAGTTCGGGGACGCGATGATGCCTCGATGCGCCGAGAGGACTTGGGGGTTGACCTCGGGGACCACCAGAGGGACCTCCTCCCGCATCCTCCAGGCGGCGGAGTTGTCCACCACGACGGCGCCCGCCCGGACGGCCACGGGGGCCCAATCCCTGGCGACCTCGTCCGGGGTGTCCAGGAGCACCAGATCGATCCCCTCGAAGACCTCTTCCTCCAGGGCCCGGACGACCAGCGTGTCGCCCCCGAAGGGGAGCCGGCGCCCGACCGACCGTGGGGAGGCGACCGCCCGGACCTCCGAGGCGGGGAAGGCGCGCTCGGTCAGGATCTCGAGCATCACCCGGCCCACCAGGCCGGTGGCCCCCACCACCGCCACGCGGGGGTGGTCGGGGAGGCTCGGGAGCGCGGATTCGAGCATGGCGCCCATCTTAGTGGACCGGGCGGGGATGCTCCTCCCGGTAGAGCACCTCGTTCGGCAGGTCGAAGCGCTCGTGGACGGCCCGCACCGCCGCCTCAACGTCGGCGGACCGCACCACGCAGGAGATGCGAATGGACGAGGTGGAGATCATCTCGATGTTGATGCCCGCCTCCGCCAGGGTGTCGAACATGCTCGCCGCGATGCCCGGGTGGGATCGCATGCCCGCCCCG
>JBOGWM010000100.1:0-15729 GCA_050693695.1 Actinomycetota bacterium | reverse complement strand
GTCCCAGACCCGCACCGTGCGGTCGTCCCCTGCGCTCACCACCAGCCGGACGTCGGGGCTGAAGGCGGCGCCGAGCACGAAGCCCTCGTGTCCTTCCAGCCTCACCCTCTCGGTCCCGGCCTCCCAGTCCCAGACCCGTACCGTGCGGTCCTCTCCGGCGCTCACCACCAGCCGGCCGTCGGGGCTGAAGGCGGTGTCATACACGAAGCCCTTGTGCCCCTCCAGCTTCACTTTCTCGGTCCTGGCGACCCAGTCCCAGACCCGCACCGTGCCGTCGCGACCTGCGCTCACCACCAGCCGGCCGTCGGGGCTGAAGGCGGCGCCGCTCACGAAGCCCTTGTGCCCCTCCAGCTTCACTACCTCGGTCCTGGCGACCCAGTCCCAGACCCGCACGGCGCCGTCGAGATCTGCGCTCACCACCAGCCGGCCGTCGGGGCTGAAGGCGACGCCCAATACCGGGCCCCCGTTTCCCTCCAGCCTCACTTGCTCGGTCCCGGCGGCCCAGTCCCAGACCCGCACGGTACCGTCCTCACCTGCGCTCACCACCAGCCGGCCGTCGGGGCTGAAGGCGACGCCGCTCACGAAGCCCTTGTGCCCCTCCAGCTTCACCTTCTCGACCCCGGCGTCCCAGTCCCAGACCCGCACGGTACCGTCATCGCCCGCGCTCGCGATCAGAAAGCCGTCAGGACTGAAGGCGACGTCCTCCACGGAGCCCTCATGTCCACGGAAGGCGGCGCGTACCCGTGACTGCCCGATGGCCCGCCGCAGGACGGTCTCGGCCTGATCGGTCTTCTCGATCCTGGCCGCCTCCAGGGCCAGCAGCAGGCTCAGCTCCGGGTCGATCGTCAGTTGGGCCTGGGCGCTGGCCGCCAGCTCCCGGGAGAGGGCCACCTTCCTCTGCGCCGCCTCCCGGCTGCGCTGGGCGAAAGCGACAACGGCCAGGATGGTGATGGTCAAGAGCGCCACGCTCAGGCCCACCAGAGCCAGGCGCACCCGCCGGCGATTGGCGGCCCTCTCGCGGGCCTCGCGCTCCCGGCTGGCGGCCAGGAAGGCTCGCTCCCGCTCGTTCAGGTCCCCCGACTCCCTCTCCGCCCACGCGGCCAGACGGGCGCCCCGGTAGAGGAGGCTCTCGTCCCGCCCGGCCTGCTCCCACTCGGCGGCTGCCTCCGTCAAGCGCCGGATGGCTCGCAGGGTCTCCCGGTTCTCGTTGATCCAGGCCGCCAGCTCGGGCCAACCCCGGATGAGGGACTCGTGAGCGACATCGACCACCCGTTGCTCCGAGAGCTCATCGCTGCTCACGGTGAGCAGCCGGCGATCCGCCAGGGCCTTGACCACCGTCTCCAGGTCGTCTTCTTCCTCGGGACGGGTGACCAGCTCCTCCATGCGAGCCCGGCGGCGGGTATCCTCGGCGCCCTCTCCCGGCTGGGTGAGGCGCAGCAGCACCCGGCGGGCGATTCCCCGCTGCGCCGGGCTGAGGCTTTCATAGGTGGCATTGGCTCGCTTCGCCAGCGCGCCCTCCACGCCGCCGGCTTCCACGTAGGCGCTGAGGGTGAGCCTCTGGCCGTGCCGGCGCTGCCAGACCTCGAGGAGCAGGTGCTCGAGGAGAGGAAGGACGCCGGGACGGTCGGCCACGTCGTCGAGGATGGTCTCGGCCAGCCCCGGCTCGAGTTCCAGACCCGCCCTCCAGGCCGGCTGCTCGATAGCCTGGCGCAGGCCCTCGGGGTTGAGCGGGCCCACCAGGAACTGCTGGGTGGCCAGGAGCGCCCGCAGCTCCGGGTAGGGGGCGGCTCGATGATAGAAGTCGGCCCGCAGGCCCAATATCACGACCGCCCGGCCCCCCGGGATGGTGGCCGCGTAACAGAGGTTGGCCACGAACGTCCTGCGCTCGTCCTCGTCGGCGCAGAGCGTGAAGACCTCCTCGAACTGGTCCACGATCAGCACCAACCGCTCCCCGGGGGGACGCTCGGCGAGCGTCAGGGAGACGGCCAGGTCCAGGGTCCGCTCATCCGCTCGCAGTCGCTCCAGCGTGTCGAGCATCGATTCCTCCTCCACCAGGTGACCCACGACCGCGGCCAGCATGCTGAGGGGGCGAGCCCCGGGAACGAGGACGCGCACGGTCCAGGCCTGGCTCCCGGCCAGGGCCCCTCGCTTGAGGGCGGGGACCACGCCGGCCCGTATCAGGGAGCTCTTTCCGCTCCCCGAGGGACCCAGCACGGCCAGGAAACGGCTGCTCTTGAGCTTCTCGATGACCCGTGCGATGTCGTCGTCGCGTCCGAAGAAGAACGAGGCATGCTCCTCGTCGAAGACCTCGAGGCCCCGGTAGGGGCAGACGCCCTGTCCATCCGGGGAGGGCTCTTGAGGACGGCGGGAGACCCCGGTGATGGCAGAGAGGAGATCTTGAAATCCCTCGGAGCCGTCGATGCCGGCCCGGAGGTCGACCCAGTCGCGGGTGGCCAAGAAGGCGAGGCTGGAGTCGAAAAGGTCGGGGGCGCCCGGTAACAGGACCATGAACAGGCGATACTTGCGATCCTTGGCTGCCCGGTCCTGGGCCACGGCCAGCTCCTCGCGGGCCCAGTCACCCAGGCCATGGGGGCCGACCAGCACCGCGCAGGACCCCGAGGCGTCAAGCCCCTCGAGGATCGCTTCCTGCCAGCGAGCTCCCGGCGGGATGTGCCAGGTGGAGAGCCACGGCTCCAGCCCTTCCCGGCGCAGCCGCTCGGCGATGCGCTCCACCATGAGGATGTCCCGGCCATTATGGGAAAGGAAAACGTCGAACTGCCTCGATTCCATCACCCTTGAGTATGGTTCGTCAGCCACAGGCGTGCCGCGCTTGACGCATGGCCCCGCGAGAGGTCAGGGCCCGAAGCCCCCGATCGAGGGCATCTGCTTCATAAAGCCTAGGCGAGGGCGTTTCTGGAGCGGCGACGCCGGCTCCTCGTCCAGGTCATCACCCCGGCGCTGAGTCCCACTCCCAGAGCGATCAGGCCGGGAATGGTGGGGGAGGGACCGGGAAGGACTCCGGGCCCGGCCTCGCCGGCGGGCCGGGGAGGCTTTCCGAGAGAGATGACCCGTGGCCAGAACCCGGGAGCGTCGGGGGCCCGGGTCTCCCGCCGGGGCTTGATGGGGGCCAGGATGCCGAGAAGCTGGCCCGACAGGGCGTCGAGATTGGCGAATCCCCAGTCGAACATGGCGGCTGACTCCGCGAAGTCATGGCGTCCCGGAGAGTTCAGCGTGACCCCGATCAGCGTCGTCTCCCCTCTGCGAGCGGCCGAGATGAGGCAGCGCCCGGCGTCGCCCGTGTATCCGGTCTTCACGCCGATCGCGCCCGGATAGCCGGTGAGGAGCCGGTTATGGTTCCAGAAGGTGCGACGCCCCGCGTTTCCCCAGGTCACTTCGTGGGACGGGGAAGCGACCATCCGGGCGAAGGTGCGGTTTTTCATGGCGACCATGGTGAGGAGCGCGAGGTCGCGGGCGGTGCTGAGGTGACCCGGCTGGTCGTAGCCATGGGAGTTCTGGAAGGTCGAGGCGCTGGCGCCCAGGGCCCGCGCTCGTTCGTTCATCAGGCGGACGAAGCCCGCCTCCGTCCCGTCGGGGCTCGCCGAGGTGGCGAGAGCAATGGCCGCATCATTGCCCGAATGCAGCAGCAGGCCCCTGAGGAGGTCCTCGACGCTGAAGGTCCACCCAACCTCGGCCCGAATCTTGCCTCCGGGAGCGGCCCGGGCCTCGGCGGTGTAGGTCACCGGATCGTCCAGCTTGGTGCGCTCCAGGACCACCAGTGCGGTGACCACTTTGGTCAGGCTGGCCGGGGGCCGGGGAACATCCGGCTCCTTGGACCACAGGACCTTTCCCTCTGTCGCATCAACCAGGATTCCCGAGGCCATCCCGACGGCCGGAGGCGGCGCGGCCTCCTGAGCGAGAGCGGGAGCTGGCATCCAGGGCATCGCCGCGAGCAGGGTGATGAAGATGGTCGCCCGGGCAAGGATCGTCATGGAATCGGAGCGTACGGGACGCAATGCATGAGAGCAAGCATTTCCGATGAAGGTCGTGATGGGCATGAACGATTTAAGCTCTAGTGCGTGCGCCAGGTTCGGTTCGGAGTCGCCGGCCTGAGGGATCCCAAAGATCTCGAGGGATCGGTGCAGGCTGCCGTCGCGGCCGGATTCTCGGCTCTGGAGGTGCAGTTCGTCAAGGAGTTCACGCTCAAGGAGGCAGAGGCCAGGCGCCTGGGACCGATCGCAACGGCTGCCCGCCTCTCCCTCTCGGTGCACGCCCCCTACTTCGCTCAGTTGACGACCGGGGATCCCGATCGCCTCAAGCTGCATCTCGGGGCCCTCCACCACGCCTGCCACCTGGCTGCCCTCATGGGGGCCGGGGTGGTGGTGTGCCATCCGGGCAAGGCGAGCGCCGATCCCCGCCAGCTCCATGACCGCATCGATAGGGCCCTGGAGAACCTGGGACCCAGGATCGAGGAGTTCGAGGTCCGGCTGGGGCTGGAGACCCCGGGGCGGAAGTCGCAGTTCGGATCCCTCGGCGACCTTGCCCTCATCGTGGCCCGCCATCCCTTCACCACCCCCGTGATCGACTTCGCCCACATCCATGCCCTCTCCGGCGGCTCCCTCGTCTCGCAGGAGGCCTTCGAGGCCCTCTTCCGCTACATCACCGAGCACTTCTCGCCGGCACACCTCTGGCCGCTTCACTGCCACTTCACCGACAACCGCTTCGGAGACGCGGGCGAGCTCACCCACGTCCCCTATGGCGAGGGAACCCTTCGTGTCGGCCACCTTGCCCGGGCCGCCCGGGGCTTCGACCTCGCTCTGCGGATCATCTCCGAGGCTCGTTGGGAGGACTCCCATCGGGCGATGCTCGACGAGCTGGCGGAGGCGGGGATCCCCCTGGTGACAATGGAGTCGAAGAGGTCGGAGCCGGAGAGCTTCGCTCCTCTGTGGTTCCCGGACAGGGTCCCGCTGGAGGGCCGGGGGGAGGCCGACTCGTTCATCGAGGGGGGTCGGGAGCTACGCGTGACCAACCTCGACAAGGTCCTGTTCCCCGAGGATGGATACACCAAGGGCGACCTCATCACCTATTGCTACAACGCCGCCCCCCTCATGCTCCCGTTCTTGGCGGACCGTCCGCTGGTGATGCAGCGGGTCCCCGATGGCATCTACGGCGAGGCCTTCTACGAGAAGCAGGTCCCCTCGGGGGCGCCGGCATGGGTCCGGACAGTTCCGGTTCCCTCCCGCAGTGGTAGGCCGGCTATCGACTTCGTCGTGGCGGACTCCACCGCCACCCTCGTGTGGCTGGCCCAGATCGCCAGCGTCGAGTGCCATGCCTGGACCAGCCGCTGGCCCCGCCTCGATGAGCCGGACTTCGCGGTGCTCGACCTCGATCCCTTCGAACCGATTCCCTTCAGCGAGGTCCGGGCGGTCGCACGGCTGGTGCGCACCGTTCTGGACCGTCTGGGCCTGAAGGGATATCCCAAGACCTCCGGGGGCGCCGGGCTTCAGGTCTTCATCCCGCTCCGGCCGGGCCACACCTACCCCGAGGTGCGGGAGTTCTGCTCGGCGCTGGGCCGCCTCATCTCGGCGGCCTATCCGGAACGGGCGACCGTGGAGACCTCGATGCCCAGGCGCGCCGGAAAGGTGTTCATCGACGCCAACCAGAACGCGAGGGGAAAGACCCTGATCGCCCCCTATTCGGTCCGTCCCTACCCGGGGGCGCCGGTCTCGATGCCCCTGCGGTGGGAGGAGCTCGACGGGGACTTCTTCCCCGAGCAGTTCACCATCGCCACCGCCTTGGAGCGAATCGGCCAGGTGGGCGACCTCTTCTTACCGGCCCGGCTCCTCCGCCAGGACCTGAACCCGGCGCTGGAACGCCTGAGGTAGGACCTCCTCGGAGCACGTATGGAGGCTGTGGCGCTCCCGCCACTTCCCGGAAAGCTCCCCCGGCTGTCCGGCGTCTCGAACGGCTGCACGCTCTTGAAGTTGACGCCGCGGATCTGGTCAGGGCAGCTTCTCACGCTCGTTCGAGGACCGATGTCCGAGGCGTGGTAGCGAGCGCGTTCCTCCTCCGAGGCCCACTATCGCCAAAGTAGCGTCGGGGCAACGACGGCAAAGTGCGGGGCGAGCCTGCGCAAGAGTTCCGACTCCCCCAAGCGGCCTCCACTCTGGGGTGGCCAGGGAAGATGATGAGTCAGAAATAAGACCCGTGGATGGTGGTTCCGGGTGCTCGTTCTCCGGTCCATCACTCCACGCGCGCTGAGCCGCACCATTGACGCGCATCTTTCCTGAGAAAGTCTCTCTGAGAAAGCCGCAACCTATCATGTTGAGTATATGGAGCTGATCAGATATCCCGACTCGCATCCGGAGAACCTGGCTGCCGTTCCGGCTCGCATCGGGCCCGATGATCTCGTGGTCGATGTCGGGGGCTGGTGGAAGCCGCTGAGTCGAGCCGACCACGTAATCGACCTCCTGCCCTACGAGACTCGTGCTGGCGGAGTCCTACATGGGTCCCGCCGATACCTATCGGCCTGGGCCACCACGCCCACCCGAGAGCTTGTCCCACCCGCTCTCGGCTGCTTGTGGTTGGCCGAGGCGTCCGGGTCCGACGAGGCGGCGTGCGAGGCGTCGCTCCTGCTCGCCTGGCTGGCCGACGATCTCGGCGACGATCATGGATGAATTGAGCTGGCCGCATCTGCTTGCCCGGCTTCTGGCCGGGCGCTCTCTCAGTGCCCGGGAGACTTCCTGGGCGATGGAGACCATCATGGAGGGCAACGCCACGCCCGCTCAGTTCGGCGCTTTCGTCGCTGCCCTGCGCGCCAAGGGCGAGACGACCGACGAGATCCTCGGTCTCGTCACGACCATGCGCCGATTCGCCAGGCGGGTGGTTGCGGAGGGTCCGATCGTGGACACCTGTGGAACCGGCGGCGACCGGGCCGCGACGTTCAACGTCTCGACGGTGGCGGCATTCATCGCGGCGGGGGCGGGCGCCAGGGTGGCGAAGCACGGCAACCGGGCGGCATCCAGCGCCTGCGGGTCCGCCGATCTGCTGGAGGAGCTGGGGGTGAGGATCGACCTCGGCCCCGAGGGAGTGGCCGCCTGCCTCGAGCAAGCGGGCATCGGCTTCTGCTTCGCCCCCGTGTTTCACCCTTCGATGCGCCATGTGGCAGGGCTTCGGCGGGAGCTCGGGGTCCCCACGGTGTTCAACTTCCTTGGTCCCCTCACCAACCCCGCGGGCGCGAGGCATCAGGCTCTTGGCGTCTCCGAGGAGTCGATGGCCCCGAAGATGGCGGAGGTGCTGGGCCAGCTCGGAAGCGTCCATGCCCTCGTCTTCTGCGCCTCGGACGGACTCGATGAGATCACCCTCGCCGGCCCCACCAGGCTGTGGGAGCAACAAGGCGGGCGGATAACCGAGTCCGTGATCGAACCCCTGGACCTTGGACTTGCGAGGGCGAGTCGGGAAGCGCTCCGAGGGGGCGGTCCCTCCGACAATGCCAACATCGTCACCCACGTTCTCACCGGAGGCTCCGGCCCGACCCGGGACTGCGCCCTGATCAACGCCGCCGCCGCCATCATCGCGGCCGACCTTGCCTCCGACTGGGGGATGGCGCTGGTGCGGGCTCAAGAGTCGGTGGACTCGGGGCGAGCGCGCGCCGCTCTGGAATGCCTGATCGAGGTGTCCAATCGGACCCGCGGCTGACCGAGGCGGCCCGGCGCCGGGTGGCCCGGACCATCCCGGCAGCCATCTGGAGGACCTGTTGCCCAATCTGCCCGAGATCGCCTTGGAGCGCCTGGTGTTACGCCGGATGAACATGGGAGATGCGGGAGATGTCTTCGAGTATGCGCGGGATCCGGAGGTGGCGCGCTTCACCGTCTGGGACGCTCACCGCTCGATCGATGATTCGCGGGCTTTCCTGACTTCGGTTATCCGAGGCTATGCCCGGCGTGAGGTCGCCGCCTGGGGGGTCGTTCACCGGGCCGAGGGACGCCTGATTGGAACCTGCGGCTACAACGGCTGGAGCCGCGTTCATTGCCGGGCCGAGCTGGGTTATGCCTTCGGTCGGAGGTTCTGGAACCAGGGGCTGGCGACCGAGGCCGTGGGCGCCCTGATCGCCTTTGGCTTCAATCGCCTGGACTTCAACAGAATCGAGGGGTTTTGCGTGCGGGAGAACCTGGCCTCCGCCCGGGTCATGGAGAAGGCGGGCATGATCTATGAGGGCCTGCTGCGTCAGAGTTGCTTCGCCAAGGGCGCCTACCGTGACCTCAAGATGTACTCGATCCTTCGGGAGGACTACTCCCCGAACCCAACTCCTCCATGGGAGGGCTGCGGACGAGCTCCGATCCGGACGCCATCAGATCGGCTTAGCATCGGCGATGGAATGAGCTCTTGACGCTCGGAATTTTTCCCATCCGCTCGAACAGCCCCTTTTTTGTCGCCCCCCCCTCCTATCGTTGCGAGCATCAGCTCAATGCATCGAGAGATTACCCGGTTAGGACCAGACTGGGGCTCGAGCACGAGACGAATGGGGAGGTGGAAGTGCAAGAGGATCCGGACGAGGGCCCGGCATTGGAGTTGGCCGCTCGGGAGACGGGGGATCCGAGGGAGCCAGCGGAGGACGGCTGGCGGATCGCGGCGGTGGTTGACCCCGCCCTCGCAGAGGTTTGGGCCTTCATCTTCGGCCAGGAGTTCAGGGCCGACGAGCTCGCCGAGCACCTTGGCTGGCTCCTGCGGATGGCGTATCTGCGCGGATACGAGGATGGTCTTTGTGAGCCCGAGCGCGGCGTGCTCTTCAGCCGGCTCGGATTATCGGTTCCCGCACGCCGCTCCAGGAGCGGGTGCCCTTCAAGAAAGAGGACGCGATGATCATCAATTGCGAGGAGTGTGTCATGTTCGAGACCGAGCAATGCCAGGACTGCTTTGTGATGGCGCTTCTCTCTCGGCCTCCCGGGCCGGTGATCATCGATGCCGAGGAGGAGCAAGCCATCACCTGCCTTCAGGAGGCGGGCATGACGCCGTCTCTCAAATTCAAGCGAAAAGCCGGATAGGCGCCCCAACGGCAATCTCTTGCCCAGCCGGATAAGATGCTTCAAATTATCAGAAAATCGAGCGTTTGATACGAGGCGTTCGTGATCTTTGGTGCGAGGTGATCAAGCTTTATCTGGTCGGCGCAACCGACGACCTAAAGAACCTGGTTTTCTCCCGGCGTCGCGGGGCCAAGAGCGGAACCTTCATGGTCCCGATCGAAGACCAACTTCAGCAGACGCTGAACGAGGTCGCTCGGCTCCGCCAGGAGGCAGCTTCAGAAGCCGATGAGGTATTGGAGGGGCTCTCTCCTCCCAAAGCGGCTGTTCTGACGGAAACGGAGGCCGGAGGCGAGGCGCTCGCGCTGTCAGTCGGCGGCGATGCGGCCGGTGACGGCGATTCCCGGACCAGTAGTCAGCTTTCGCCCAAGGAGATCCAGAGCCTGCTCCGGGCCGGGAAGACGGTCGAGGAGGTCGCCCGCATGGCCGAGACGGACATCTCCTGGATCGTGCGTTTCAATGGCCCGATTGTCGCCGAGCGGGGCGGTGTCGTCGAGGCGGTCAAATCCGGCCTGATCTCGAGGTCCCGACTTGGCCGTTCGCGAATGACGGTGGGAGAGGCCATCGCCGCCAATCTTCGGAAGCGAAAGATCAACCTTCCCCACGAGATCCTGGACGAGGGATGGAGGGCCATCCGGCGCGACGGCTATTGGGAGGTCACGTTTCGCTACCTCTCGCGCGGTCAGCCACGAGAGGCCCGCTTTGCCTATGACCTGGAGAAGAGGTCGGTCCGGCACCTGAATCCCCTGGCCTCCCAGCTCGGATGGTACGGTGAGTCGCCGTCCGACCCTTCGGAGGCGAAGGCCTCCGCCACGCCGGAGCCCCCTGGAGAATCTGAGGTCGCTGCCGCGGGAAGGAGCGCCAAGAGCGCTCAGGAGAAGAAATCACCGGCGCCAAGCACTCTTCGGCCGTCCCGGCGGCCGGCCCGGGTTCGACGTCCCGCCCCATCCGACTAGCCTAGCTGCGGCCCACCTCTGCCACTGCCTCCCGATAGCGAATGCGCAGCACCTCGTCGAAGTGCCGGGCAAGGGGCGGGTTGCGCTCCAGGATGGCGATGAAGGCCTCCTTGGGAAAGACGACCAGCTCGGAGTCGGTGATGGCGATGGCGTCTCGGCGGTGTGAGGTGTTGAGCAAGAGTGAGAGCTCGCCGAAAGAATCGCCCGGGCCGAGGCGGACCACCTCTTGTCCCCGCTCGTCCAGGATGGCGATCTCGCCCGAGAGGATGATGTAGAGAGCTTCCCCGGGGGCTCCCCGCCTGAAGACGTGGCTGCCGGCCTTCCAGAACAGGTTCATGCTCTCCCCCACGATCGTGAGCAGGCTGCGTTCGTCGAGGGTCGAGAAGTCCGCGATGCTGCGGAGAGACTGCACCAGGCTGTGCGCCACTCTTTGCCTCCATCTCGCCTTCTCGGTTGGTTCGGCCGGTGGGAAGTATCCTAAACCCACCAATCCTCTGGAGGACGCGGTGCCTTTCTCGCAGCTCGCATTGCGCATCGCCCAGATCTCGGATATCCACGTGGGGGAGCCCAGTTTCCAGTGGGAGATCATGGATGGAGTGATCGGGAAGATCAACAGGATGGAACCGGATGTGGTGGTGATCGCCGGAGACCTGACGACGGCCGGCTACGAATACGAGTATGTGGCGGCGGCGGAGCTCCTGGCGCGGATCGAGCCCCCGAAAGTGGTGATTCCCGGCAATCATGATGCCCGTAACGTCGGCTGGGTCCACTTCGAGCAGCATTTCGGGCCCCGTTACTCCCGGTTTCGCCGGGAGTTCGATCCGGAGCGGGCCGAGCGCCTGAGGGCGACGGGTTTCACCGTGGTGGGGGTCGATTCCTCGGAACCGGATGTGAATGAAGGCAGGGTGGGCCGCGATCGGTATCCGTGGATCCGGGCCCAGTTCGATTGTCCCGAGGACATCGAGATATTCGCGATCCACCATCACCTGGTTCCGGTGCCCGGCACCGGACGGGAGCGAAACATCGCCATGGATGCCGGTGACCTGCTGGCCCAGCTCACGACCCTGGATATCGATCTCATTGTCTCGGGCCACAAGCACGTGCCGTTCTTCTGGGGGATCAACGGCATGCTCATCGCCAACTCCGGAACCTGCTCCACCCGACGGCTCCGGGGACTCACCCCCTCTTCCTGGAACGAGTTCGAGATCGATGCCAGCACGATCAAGGTGTTCGTGCATTACCCCGACGGCCGCCGGGAACTGGCCGTGATCTTCAGCCGCAAGACCCGGGCCCTGACCAGGGAGGCGTTCTACATGACCGAGGACTTCGCCGCCTCCAACCGTCTGTCCGCCGGCCTCTGAGTTTGCCCTCGACCCCTTGAACCTCTACCGGCGCTACCCCGCCAGGGCGCCGGAGTGGTTCGGCGAGGACGAGATTCGGCGCGCCGCCGCCTATCGCCGTCCCCTCCGGCGGGCTGGTCTGCTGCAGGCGATCCTGGGTCTCGGGGTCAACGCCGCGGTCGTGGCGACCGCCGCCGGTCCTCGGCTGGCGGGGGTCCTCGAAGCGGGGGACTGGCGCCTCGGCACCGTCCTCGTCGCCAGCGGCTTGACGCTCGCCTCCGGGGCGCTCGGCCTTCCCTTCTCCGCATGGCGCCAGCTCGTTCATGAGCGACGCTGGGGTTTCAACCGCCAGAGCCCTGGAGGCTTTCTCGCCGATGCGGCCAAGTCTGTCGGCCTGTCGCTGGTCTTCGCCGATGTGGCCGTCCTGGGACTCTGGGCTCTGATGCGGACCACCCGGTGGTGGTGGCTTGCGGGGTGGGTGGGGGCGGTGATCCTGATGGTCCTCCTCGGTTTTCTCGCCCCCGTGGCGCTGGCCCCGATCTTCAATAGATTTCGCCCGCTGGGCGATGCCGAGCTCGTCGGGCCGGCCGAAGAGCTGAGTCGGCGGGCGGGGGTCAGGGTCTCGCAGTTCCTGGTGATGGATGCCAGTCGCCGGACGGCCAAGCACAATGCCTATTTCAGTGGCCTGGGGCGGACCAAGCGCGTGGTTCTCTCAGACACCCTCCTCAAAGACTTCGACCGCTCCTCGATCCTGGTGATCCTCGCCCATGAGCTGGGACACTGGAGGCGGCGCCATGTCCCGCTCGGGATCGTCGGCGCCTCGGCCCTGATGCTCCCGGGCTTCCTCATCCTGTACCGGCTCCTCGCCTGGGAGCCCATCCGGGACTGGGCGGGCATCGACGGGGCCGGGGATCCCGGATCCGTTCCGCTGGTCGTCCTGGCGCTCTCGATCATGCAGGCCGCCGTCTCTCCTCTCCAGCTCTGGGTCTCCCGAGCCTGGGAGCGCCGGGCCGACCTGGATGCGGTGGAACTCACGGGAGATCCGGCGTCCTTCGTGCGCATGGAACGCGAGCTGGCCTTGAAGAACCTGAGCGAGCTTGCCCCCGGCCGGCTCGGCTACCTTCTCGCCAGCCATCCGCCCGCCCCCGAACGCATCGCCCTGGCCACCGCGGCGGCGCCGCAGCGGCACCGTAGCCGGGGGAAGCCGCATAATTTCCTTGTATGAGTTTGAGGGGCCCGGAGGGGTCCCGATACCTCCGGCAAAGTGGAGATAGGGGGGTGTGCGGCGATGTCCGTCCCAGGCAACACGATGGTGGAGATCTTCCTCAATCGGGTGGCAACCACCCCGGTCCTGGTCGCCATGCGCTCGAATTCCGGTGGGCGCTGGAACCCGATCACCTTCCGGGAGTTCGGGCGCCAGGCGCAAGAGGTTGCCAACGGACTGATCTCCCTCGGGATCGAGAAGGGCGAGCGTGTCTCTCTGCTCTCGAGGAACTGTCCGGAGTGGTACATCTGCGACATGGGTATCATGCTCGCCGGGGGCTGCACCGTCCCGGTCTACGTCACCAACTCGCCTCCGCAAGTGGCACACGTCCTGGGCCATTCGAGGTCCAGAGTGGCTCTTGTCGAGAACGGGGAGCAGTTGGAGAAGATCCGGGAGTGCCGATCGGAACTGCCGGATCTCAAGTCGGTGGTGGTGTTCACGGGCGAAGGCGCCGACGAGGAAGAGAGAATCCTCTCCCTTGACGCGCTCCGCCGGCTGGGCTCTTCCTACGAGCGAGAGCACCCCCAGGAGGTCCAGGAGCGTGCCGGCGCCGTCGCGCCGGAGGATCTCGCCACCATTGTCTACACGTCTGGCACCACGGGCATGCCCAAGGGGGCGATGCTCACGCATGCCAACGCGGTCTGGACCGTGCAGAGCGCCATGAAGGTCCTGGATCTGAGGGAGGGTATGGAGCGCCTCGTCTGCTACCTGCCGCTCTCTCACATCTTCGAGCGACTGGCCTCGGAATGGGGCGGGATCTACCAGGGGATGGAAGTGTGGTTCTCGGAGACCATCGACAGGCTCCGCCCGACCCTCGAGGAGTGCTGCCCCACCTTCTTCGTCGGCGTTCCTCGCGTCTACGAGAAATTCGCTGCCGGCTTGAAGGCTCACATCCGGGAGCATCCCAAGCGCAAGCTCATCGAGAAGGCGATCGGGATCGGGACGAGGAAAGCGGAGCTCGAGCAGGCAGGCGAGCGGCTCCCGCTCGTTCTCAAGGCGGAGCACCGGACGCTGGACAAGCTCGTGCTGTCGAAGCTTCGGGCGGGACTCGGGATGGATCGGGTTCGCCTCGCCATCTCCGGTGCCGCCCCCCTTGCCCCGGAGGTGCTGCGGTTCATCCAGGCGCTCAACATCTCGCTGGTGGAAGGCTATGGACTCACCGAGACCACCGCTCCCGTCTCGGTCGCGCCCCCCGGCAAGAACCGCATCGGGACCGTGGGACCCCCCCTTCCCGAAGTGGAGGTGCGCTTCGATGAGGATGGCGAGATCCTGGTCCGGGGTCCGAACGTCTTTCAGGGCTACTTCGAAGACGAAACGGCCACCAGGGAGGCATTCGATGAGGACGGCTTCTTTCGGACCGGCGACGTTGGAAAGCTGGATGAGGTCGGCTACCTGAAGATCACCGACCGCAAGAAGGACCTGATCATCACCGCCGGGGGCAAGAACATCGCTCCTCAGGAGATCGAGGGTCGCCTCAAGCTCGCCCCGCTCATCTCCCAGGCGGTGGTGATCGGCGACCAGCGCCCGTACGTGACCGCTCTGCTGACCCTCGACACCGAGGTCGCCGACGGCTGGGCCAGACAGCGCGGGATCGGGGCGGCCAGCGTGGCGCAGCTCGCCAACCATGCCACGGTGATCCAGGAGGTCCAGGCGATGGTGGATCGGGTGAACGAGGGGCTGTCGCCGGTGGAGCAGATCAAGCGCTGGACCCTGCTGGGTCGGGACTTCACGCAGGAGGCGGAGGAGATCACGCCCAGCCTCAAGGTGCGGCGCAAGGTGATCACCGAGCGCTACTGCGACACGATCGAGAAGATGTACGGTTAGGGCATGGAAGCCTCGGAACGTGCTTCGGCTCCCATCATCGACATCTCGCTTGCGGTCGGGCCCGAGATGCTCGTCTGGCCGGGGGACCCGGGCGTGCGCCTGGAACCCGTCCTCCGCCTCGACAGGGGGGATGGTTTCAATGTCTCCGAGCTGTCCCTCGGGACGCACACCGGCACCCACGTCGATCCGCCATCTCACTTTCTCGGGGGAGGGACCGCAGTGGATCAACTGCCGCTCGAGGTCCTGGTGGGGCCGGCGCTGGTCGCGGATCTGACCCGGGTGGAGGACGAGATCGGTCTCCGGGAGCTGGCTTCCCTCGACCTGGAAGACGGAATCGAGCGCCTGCTGTTCAAGACGAGAAACTCACAGCTCTGGGAGCGCTCGCCCATCTCCTTCCCGCAGCGCTACGTCGGACTCTCGCCGGAGGGGGCCCGCTGGGTGGCGGAGCGGGGCATTCGCCTCGTCGGGATGGACTTCTTATCCATCGAGCCTTCGGGAAGCGAAGGGTATCCCACTCACCTGACGCTTCTCGAGGCTGGTGTGATCATCGTCGAAGGACTTGACTTGGGGAGCGTCGAGCCCGGCCACTACATGCTCGCATGCCTCCCGCTCAGGCTCACGGGGGGCGACGGGGCTCCCGCCCGCGCGGCGTTGATCCGGGATTGGTAGGTGATTCCGTGTCAGACTTTCACCCATGGGTGACGCGCTCGGCATCCTCGGAGTCGACAACATGATGCTGACCGTGGGGGACATGGCCGCGGCCAAGCGCTTCTACGGTGAGATCCTGGGGTTGGAGGTCAAGTTCGACGCCTCCGAGTTCGGGATCATGGCGTACCGGTTGGGAGCCGAGGAACCGGGACTGATCCTGCGCCTCGGGGATGTCCCGGAGTCACCTCCCAGGGAGACCCCTCGGGTCTGGCTGGAGGTCCAGGATGTGCACGAGGCGGTCAAGTGGCTCAACGCCATGAAGATTCCGCTCGTAGCGCCGCTGGGTGCGATGCGCACCGGTTGGTTCCTGGAGTTCGCCGATCCCTGGGGAAACGTCATCGGGCTGGCGGACTACCTCAAGGCTCCGGACAAGGCCAGGAAAGCGCCCGACGGGGCTCCGTCGGCGGGCCGGTGAGAGGCGACCGGGTGGAGATTCTGATCGATGTCGGCGACGGCGTGCGCGGATTCGAGATCGTCGCCACCAAGGCGGGTCGGAGGGTGGAGGTCTCCATCGCCCGCGGCACGGTGGAGGTGGCGGAGGTGACCCGCACGGGGCAGCC
>JBOGWM010000099.1:0-5641 GCA_050693695.1 Actinomycetota bacterium | reverse complement strand
AGGTAGTACCGGGCCCCAGGTACCGCGATCTTGAGGTCATGGGCTGTGGCGATCGCCTCCTGAAACATGGTTTTGTCGAGGTTCGTCTTGCATTCTGCCGCGACAAAGGCGAGGTGCAGCTTGTGGGTGACAGTGTCCTCCGGACTGAAGGAGGCTTCGAGAGATGACCGCAGATAGGCTGTCCGGCTGACGGTAAAGTCCTGAGCCTTCTTTCGAATCTCCAGGCCCGCACCCCTCGTCGGAGAGGCGAGGGTGGTCGTGAAGTACGCTGCTGAGAAGATCGTTCATCTCTACGCTCGATCGGTCATTTTCGGGTAGCTTATGATTCCTCAGAAGTTCAGTGAGCTTGTCGTAGTGAGGAGTCTGGCTCTCGGGTTCGACCGGAAGCAAGTCACCGTCTCGCTGCTCATCATTCATGGCCCGATGTTAGCCAACGGACCTGACACCCCGGGGTATTTCCTGCTGACGCAACGCTGAATTCGCTTACTTAGAAATGGCTTACGTAGCCATAGGCAGCGGATTTCTAGAGTCCGAAGCCGGGTGGGAGGTCGAAGCCGTCGAAGCCCTTGCGGCGCTTCCCGGGAACCATCTTCGACATCTGCTTCATCATCTTGCGGGCGGCGTCGAATTGCTTGAGCAGCTCGTTCACGTGGCGGACATCGGTCCCCGATCCCCGGGCGATGCGAGATCGCCGGCTCCCCGAGATGATCCGGGGATCGTTGCGCTCTCCCGGGGTCATCGACCGGATGATGGCCTCGATCCTGGTGAAATCGTCCTCGTCCACCTCGATGTCCTTGAGTCGCCCCACGCCCGGGATCCCGGGAAGCATCTTCAGCAGATCGCCGAGGCCGCCCATCTTGCGTACCCGCTGCATCTGGGTGAGGAAGTCGTCCAGGGTGAACCTGGCCTCCAGGATCTTGCGGGCCTGAGTCTGCGCCTCTTGCTGAGACATCGTCGCCTCGGCCTTCTCGATCAGGGTGAGGACATCGCCCATCCCGAGAATCCGGGAGGCGATACGGTCCGGGTGGAAGGGCTCGAGGTCCCCGAGCTTCTCTCCGATCCCGGCCAGCTTGACCGGCACCCCCGTGACGGTGACCGCGGACAGGGCGGCTCCCCCACGGGCATCCCCGTCGAGCTTGGTGAGGACGATCCCCGTGAGCGGAATGGTCTGCGCGAACGCCTTCGCCGAGACCAGGGCGTCCTGCCCGGTCATGGCGTCCAGCACGAAGAGCACCTCGTGGGGCTGGATCTCCGAGTGGACTCGAGCGACCTGGTCCATCATCTCAGGGTCGATGTGGAGGCGGCCGGCGGTATCCACGATCACCACGTCGGCCTCTCGCCGGCCCCGCTCCAGGCCCGCCCGGGCGACCGCCACCGCGTCGGTGGCCCCATGCTCGCTGTGGACGGAGAGGTTGGCCTCGGCGCCCAGCACCTCGAGCTGGCGGATGGCCCCCGGGCGTTGCAGGTCGGCCGCCACGAGCAGCGGGCGCTGCCCTCGACGGCGCAGGTGCAGGCCCAGCTTGGCCGCGGTCGAGGTCTTTCCGGAGCCCTGAAGCCCGGCCAGCATGATCACCGTGGGAGGCTTGGAGGCCAGGGCCAGCGGGACGTTGCGGCTGCCGAGAATCTCGATCAACTCCTCGTGCACGATCTTGACCACCTGCTGGCCGGGGGTGAGGGAGCGCAGGATATCCTGCCCCAACGCCCGCTCCCGCACCTGCCGGAGGAAGCTCTTGACGGCCGCCAGGGCCACGTCGGCCTCCAGCAGGGCGAGGCGAATCTCCCGCAGGGCCTCGTCGATGTCCTTCTCGGTCAGGCGCCCGCGCCCGCGCAGCCGGCGAAAGATCCCCTCCAGGCGGTCTCCAAGGGTGTCGAACACCCGGTCATTGTATTGGGCGACGCCGACAAACTCGATAACAATGGTGGGCGATGTTGCTCATCGATCATGGGTCCGGCGTCCTCACCTTCACCTTCGACTCCCTGGGGCAAGACGAGCGGATTCTTCATTTCGTGAGCACGCGCCGTGGAGGAACCAGCGACGGTCGCTACACCTCGCTCAACCTGGGATTCCACACGGGTGATTCGAAAAGGTACGTGCAGGAGAACCGGCAACGCCTCGCCGGCGCGATGGGGGTTCCGGTCCGCTGGCTCACGGTGGCCAGACAGGTGCACGGCAATCACGTGAGTCTGGTGGAGCCAGCGGACCGGGGAGCGGGCGCGCTGGAGGACGAGTCCACGCTCGATGCGAGCGACGCCATGATCACTCGGGCCCGGAACCTCTGTCTCATGGTGATCGTGGGAGACTGCGTCCCGGTCCTGCTCTACGATCCCGGGCTGGCGGCTATCGGCGTGATCCACGCGGGGTGGCGAGGCACCGTTGCTCAGGTGACCGCAGCCGCCGTCCAGGCGATGATCCGCGGTTTTGGCTCCGATCCGGAAGATATTCGGGCCGGGATCGGGCCCTCGATCGGGCCGCATGAATACGAGGTCGGCCCAGAGGTCGTCGAGGAGGCGCAGCGCAACCTCCCGGATTGGGAGGCCGTGGTGACCCGGGGAGAGTCCGGTTATCGCTTCGATCTCTGGGAGGCGAATCGCCTTCAGTTGCTACGAGAAGGGGTCAACGACCGAAACATCGAGATCGCGGGGCTTTCAAGCTACGCCCTGACCGATAGCTTCTTCTCCGAGCGGCGGGACGGAAGGCCCACGGGAAGGTTCGCGGCCGGGATCATGCTCCGGCGGCAACCGGGTGCGTATGATGCCTATGCGGACAGGTGACCGTTGAGCGGACCTTTAGGTACCCCCGGCGGGGGTCGTCAGAGCGGTCAGTCCGGAGCGCCGTCGGAACCGGCGATCAGGGCCTTGACGAAGCGCTCGGGGTCGAAGAGCTCGAGGTCCTCCAGCGACTCTCCCACCCCGACGGCCTTGACCGGGATGCCCAGCTCCTGCTGAACGGCGAGCACGATCCCGCCCCGGGCGGTCCCGTCCAGCTTCGTGAGAACAAGGCCGGTCACCGAGACGGCCTCCTCGAAGGTCCTCGCCTGGGCGATGCCGTTCTGGCCCACCGTGGCGTCGACCACCAGGAGCGTCTCGGACACCCCCCCCTGGCGCTCGGCCACCCGCCGGATCTTCTTCAGCTCCTCCATCAGGTTGCCCTTGGTATGCAGGCGGCCCGCGGTGTCCACGAGCACCACATCCACCGAGCGGGCCTTCGCGTACTCGATGGCATCGAAGATCACCGCCCCCGGATCGGCGCCCGGAGCGTGGCTAACCATGTGAACGTCGATCCGCTCGGCCCACACGCCGAGTTGGTCGATGGCCGCGGCTCGGAAAGTATCCGCCGCGGCCAGGACCACGCTGCGGCCCTCGCTCTTCAGCCAGTGGGCCAGCTTGGCGACCGAGGTGGTCTTGCCGGTTCCGTTGACACCGGTGACGAGCCAGACGCTCGGCCCGGTCTCGCAGATGTGGAAGGTGCGGTCGCCCTGGTCCAGGATCGCCATCAGCTCTTCGGCGAGCGCCCCGTCGAGGTCGGCCGGAGACAGCTTCTGGGCCCTCAGCCGATCGATGATCCGGGTGGTCGCCTCGACGCCCACGTCGGAGCGGATGAGGGCTTCCTCGATCTCCTCCCAGGCCTCCTCGTCCAGGCAAGAGCGCCGGATGACCGATGCCAGGCGCTCGCCGAGAAGCTGGCGGCTCTTGGTGAGCCCGCGGAACAGGCGCGCCGTCACGCGAGGTTTCGGTGGGGCCCCCGGCGCTGAGGGCTCCAGGGGGACCTCGACGCCGGCGTCGGCCTCTTCTTCCTCTTCTTCCTCTTCCGGGATCTCTTCTTTTTCGAGGAGGGCTTCCTCTTCTTCGAGGAGCTCTTCTTCTAGGAGCGCCTCTTCTTCCGGATCTTGGGGGAGGGCTTCCTCTTCCAAGGAAACTTCTCGCAACGCTTCGCGCAGGGCCTGGAGGTCCTCAGCCTCTTGACTCGGCCGCCGCCGGGCCGTGACGAAGCCGAGCAGGCCGATGACCACCAGGATCACCACCGTCAGAAAGATCAGTGCGGATTCCAAGGGTTTACTCGTGTTTCCAGTCGAAAGTCGAAGCCGAAAGTAGACGTTTCCTACCTATCCTCCGCCGCTTTGCCGGCGGGAGGCAAACCGGTCGCCCCCAGAGAGCTTCCGAGAAAGAGCCCGCCCTCTGCCGCATCTTCCACCGCCCCCGATAGCCGCTCCGAGATTATCCGACTTGCCCCGTCGGAGCGAATGGAGACTCCGTACAGGACGTCCGCCACCTCCATCGTGCGCTTCTGGTGGGTCACGATGAGAAGCTGAGCGGTCTGGCGGAAGTCCTCGATGAGGCCGAGGAAACGATGGAGGTTGAGATCGTCGAGGGCCGCCTCCACTTCGTCGAGGACATAGAAGGGAGAGGGACGGGCCCGAAAGATAGCGAAGAGCAGGGAGAGAGCCGCCAGAGCCCGCTCCCCTCCCGAGAGCAGCGACAGCCGCCGGAGGTTCTTGCTCCCCGGCCTGGCCTCGACCTCCACGCCGCTCTCGAGCAGGTCGGCGGGATCGGTCAACCGCAGCCGCCCGGTCCCACCCGGGAACAGTCGAGCGAAGACGTGCTCGTACTCCCTCGAGACATCCTGGAGCGCCGAGGCGAAGAGGTCTCGTATCCGCTGGTCGACGGAAGCGACGACCTTGAGGATGTCGCGGCGGCTGGACCGAAGATCCGCGATCTGCGAGGACAGGAACTCCTCCCGCTCGGCCAGAGCCTCGACCTCGTGGCCCGCCAGGGGGTTGACCTGCCCGATGGCCGCGAGGTCCCGCTCCAAGCGGGCCTGTTTGCGCCCAAGTGCGCCGTCCTCGAGGACGGCATTGCGCTCGAGGCGGTCTTGCGGCCGGGACTCGTCCTGGACCTCCCAGCGGTGACCGAACCGGGACGCCAGCTCCTCGGGGTCGCGGTCCCACTCTCGCACCCGCTCCTCCAGGATGCGTCCCCGGACTCGCAGCTCGCCCCGCACCAGGTCCTCATCGCGGGCGCGGGCCGCCAGAGCGTCCAGGGTCTCCGCCAGGACGCTCCGCTGGCTGCGGAGGGTGGCCGCGAGCGCCTCCGTCTCGTCCAGCTCCTCGCGGGACGCGGCGTGCTGCGCCTCCGCCTCCTGCGCCCAGGCATTCGCCTCTTCGCCGAGCGCCGCCGCACGGCGAGCGACCTCGCCCGCCACGCCGATGCGAGCTGCGAGATCCCGGCGCCGTCCGTGGATGGCTCCCGCCTCGTGCTCGGCCCGGCCTCGCGCCGCGGTCAGCGCCGCCCGGCGGGATTCGAGGATCCGTCGCCGCTCCGAGGCGCGGGTCGCCTCGAGGCGAGCGTCGTCATGGGCCGCGGCGGCCGTTGCGGCAGTCGCGGAGGCCGCCGCGTGCACCACCTGGCTGAGCTCGACCTGCCGGCTCGCCTCCTCAACCCTCGATTCGATCTCCGGGAGGCTCGCCCGGAGTTCGCTCAGGCGCTCCGTCAGCCAGGCGAAGGTCCGGGAGGCATTGGCCTGGGCTTCTCCCACCCCCTTTCCCTCCCGTTCCAGGCCGTGGATCTCGCGCTCGGCTGCCGCCGTCCGGCTCCTCTCAGCCGCAATGGATCCCTCGGCGCGCTGGAGGTCCCTCCGCAGCTC
>JBOGWM010000098.1:0-14305 GCA_050693695.1 Actinomycetota bacterium | reverse complement strand
GAGCAGCCCCAGGGTCACTTCGTTGAGAACGAGGGGCGGGAGCGGATGGATCTCCCCACCGACCAGATCAACCTCCCACCCGCGCTCGGAGAGGAGCCGGGCGCAGCTGAGCGCGGCGATGCCACCGCCGGCGACCGTAGCCCGCTGCCTCATCCGCCCAGATCTTCGTCGATAAGCCGGTGCATGAGATCGAACATCTCGTCGTGGGCGGCGAGCTGGCGCTGAGCGAGGGCACGTCCTGCCGGCTCGGGGACCTCCTCCGCCACGTTCGAGACGGCGGCGTGCGTGGAGGACTGAAGGGAGCCCACGAGGGCGTGGGCGCCGGGCGCGGCAAGGAGGCTCGGTGGAGGCGCCGGGGGCTCCGGGGGCAGGAGGAACCTCGGGGCGACATTGCGGGCGGCGAGGAAGTGGCTGGTTTCGTGTAGACGGAACATGGCCTGGCGCGCCTGCTCGAGGAGGATGCCGCCTGCACGATCGCCGAGGAGGAACGACATCTGGAGGGTTCCCAGCACGACGGCGTAGTTCTGATCGGCAAGGTCCGCCAGCGCGCCCGTCGACGGATCGGAGGGATCTCGGAGGGGACGGAGGTAGACGGTGGGCGAGAGGCCGTTCAGGTGGCGCTGCACCGAGCTGAAGCGGACGAAGTGGTCCTCACCCTCGTCGATGATCAGTTTGATCAGATGGACCAGCCGCTCCCGCTCCGCGAACAGGCCGGGCTGGCGGTCGATACTGATGTGCAGCCGGACATACATGCCGTCGAGCGTGCCGGTGAGCTCCTGGCTGGGCCGCTCCACGTCGATGAACCACTGCAGTTGCGCCGGCGTCAGCGGCTCCAGCGAGAACGGACGATCAAGCTGACGTCCGATCCGCTCCGCCCTGCCGAGCGAGGGGGGCTCCCCCAGCAAGTCGAGCGCCTCGTTCACCCAGCGAAGGTGACGCATCTCGTCAACCGCGATGTTGAAGACCTCGTTCGCCGCGGCGAAGATCCGCCGCTGCTCGGCGGTCGCCCCCGGGGCGGGGAGGGCCATGGGAGCATCCAGCGAGTAGTGGGCGAAGAGATACTCGACGCTGAGGGCGTGCTCGACAGTGGCGAGGTAGCGCAGCTCTTCGATGACCCGGTCGCGGGTCATGAGCTCGATGGTGGGCCCCGGCGGGGGGGTGAAGCGCTCGCTCTCCCGGTCGTTCACGACGATGGGGAGGACGTCGTTCCAGGCGCCCCCGACCAGCTCCGCGTAGTCCAGCTCCCGGGCGCGCCGCTCCTGCGAGTCTGCGGATTCATCCTGGGGCGGCGGGTCGCTGGTACGGTCGCGCCGCTGGAAGTTCAGGTAGCGATGCCGGCCGTCGCCGCTGGTCACCAGGTCCGGCTTCGTGGCCGCCCAGTAAAAGCAGCCGCAGTCGCGAAAGTCGTACTGCCAGGGGGCGCACAGCGAACGGGTGAGCTCCCCGGGCCGGTAGGCGGCAGGGTCGATGACCCCGTCGTCGTCGAGATAGCGGGCGCGCTCGCCCGCGATCACGGCCGCTTGCAACCTTGCGGTGACCGGGTCGCGCCGGATGAGGCTCTGGCCGGCGTCGCGGGCCTGGCGGAGCGCTTGGGCGAGTTGCAGATCGGACGCCGGGGCGTTGATACCCGGCCCGGGCGCCAGCAGGACCGCGAGAGGACCGGCGGTGAGGTCGTGCACTCGACGCCACACCTCCAGCCCGCTCAGGCCGGCGAAGAAGATCGGATCCGGCTCCGCGTTGCCCGGCGGCGCCATGAGCGCCCACAGGTACAGGGGAAGGTCGGTGTCGGCGAGCCCCGCCTCCGCGGGCTCGCCCCCGGGCGTGACGCTGACCACGATGGCGCCCTCGCCGCGATGGAACTCGAAGACCAGTCCGGGGAAGAAGGCCCTCTCGAGATTGCGCTGATCGAACTCCAGGCCCGGGTAGCAGTTGTCGACGCCGCTCTCGGGGCGGGTGGAAGCCGGATTCCCCCGCACCAGAGAGTCGGCTCTGGCCGTGAGGTTGCGGGGGAAGATCTTCAGGCGCGCCAGCTCGTCAGGTTGGCCGTTCGACAAAGCTCCTCCTCCTCCTGATAGGGCAAAGTGTTAGCTCGAGACCGTGGTCGGACTGCTGACCGATTCGGGCCGCCCCGCGATCACCGGGAAGTACTCCGGTCGCTGCGCCGACAGTTCGACATAGGCGCGAAGGCAGAATTCGAGCCAGCCTCGGATGTAGTCGCAACCGATGCGACCCCGGCGGGAGACCTCGTGGTAGCAGCCCCCGCCGCAGAGATAGCGAGCCCAGCAGCTCCGGCAGGGCTCGGCTCGGTCGACATGGCTGCGGGCCAGGTGGCCGGCCCGCGCGGCGAGGTCGGAGCCGGCCTCCACGCTGCCCATCGCGTAGCCGGGGTCATCGATGAGTCGGTGGCAAGCGAACAGCGCACCTTGCGCGGAGGAGCTGAGGTAGGCGGCGCCCGCCCCGCATGGATACGGGCGGTGCGTCCCCAGATAGATCTGGTGCAGCGCGGTCTCCAGGTTCCCGAACGGATAGATCCTCCCCGCCCCGATCTCGCCCAGAGCTTTTTCCCCGCAGGCGATCATACGGTCGAGAAAGGGCGGAAAGTCAGCGGATGAGAAAGCCAGGGTGGGATCGGGGGACACGAGCACGGCGGCGAAGCCCACCTCGTCGAAGCCCAGCCCGATGAGGTGGTCGAGTACCGGGAGGAGATCCCCTGAACGGGGCGTCACCGTCACCCTGGCACCCAGATGGCGCGGTCGCCCGTGGCGTTGGAGCACCTCAAGCCCTCCCAGCACGCGGTCATAAGCGCCGGACCCATCCTTCATGCGCCGCAGCGCGTCGTTCTCCCGCCGGGCGCCGTCAACACTGACCGTGACCGTGAAGGGAAATTCGGCGAACAGGCGGGCGTCGTCGGGATGGAGGGTGGTCAGGTTGGTGGTGAGCGAGAAGCGGATGCGGTGTCCGGCCTCCTCGGCGGGCCCGGCCGCGTAGCGGGTGATCTCGTGAACGATCCGGCGGTTGAGGAGGGGCTCGCCCCCCATATAGCCCAGCACCAAGTCGACGCCCGGCTCCGACTCCGTGATCAGCCGGTCGACCCCCGCACGGGCCACCTCGAGGCTCATGGCCCGAGCCGAGCCCCCAAAGCGCCCTTCATCCGCGTAGCAGTAGCCGCAGGACATGTTGCATGCCTGCATCACGGTCAGCGAGAGAGACGCCAGGGGGGGAGGCGCCAGGGGGCTTGCGTCCACGTACCGGGGCGAGTCGCCCGCCAGCCCCAGGGCGCGCCAGACCACCTCCGCCCCCGGGGCGGCGGCGTCCTCCGATGCCGTCCAGCTCTCGATTCGAGCCGCCAGCTCTTCGGAGACGTCGTAGATGCGGCTCCCATCGACCACGAACAGATGAGAGCCACCCGGACTTCGGAAGGTCCGCAGCTCCGCGGAGAGAGCACGGCCCCCGAGGGGGCTCGCTTGGGGGGTCGGCCCGGGGGGAAGCGGAGTCATGTCCCCTCCTGAGCCCGGCGGTGCAGATGCCGGGCCCAGGCCACCAGCAGCTCATACTGGCGGCGGGTGAGGTGCATCGGCATACGATCGGAGCCGCGCATGACCGCCGGCATCTTTCGGTCGTAATAGCGGTCGCCGGTGAGCGGCTCGCGGATCCAACGTGAGATCAGCTCGGGCTGCTCCCGCAGGATGTCCTCGAAGACCTCCAGAGCCACGAAACGGCGGTGGGGCTGCCGACCGCGCTCGGTGAGCGGGAAGGGACGCCCCAACACGGGCTCGATGGCCGGAAACGCCTGGTTGGCCGCCTCCTCCAGCGGCCGGCCCTCGGCCATCGCGATGACCCGGTTCTCCCGGCGCGCCCGGTCGTTCTGGACGTCGACGTTGACGTTCTCCATCGTCTCGAGCACCCGCTCCATGAGGTCCCGGACCTCTTGAGAGGTGAGGTCTTCATTCTCGACATAGGAGGGGTCCGAGACGTCCGCGCGCCGGACACGGTCGGTGAGCCCATCCGCGATCGAGACGAAGGGCCTCCGGTCGGGCGCGTAGTCGGGGGGTCCGACGACGATGCGAGCCTCGGCGGGCGCGGCGCCCGCCAGGGAGCAGCGGATGATCCCATCGCAGACATCGTCGACGAGACCCAAGCTGCGGCCACCCTCTTCGGCCCCGGCGAAGAGGCCGCCGGGGTTCGTGCGGGGATCGTCGACGATCCGGAACCTGGACCAGGGCGCCGCGGGGTTGAGGATCAACCGCTCGGTGGGCAGCCGGTAGGTCCGGGTGCGTTGAGGGAGGTCGGTGGGTCCGTACACCGCGCCGGCCGCCGGTGTGAAGCGGAGGCGGAATTCGGGGAACTCCCCCGTCGGGCGGGTGAGTTGCACGGCGCCCAGGGGGAGGAGGCGGGTTCGGGGGATGAGCGGCCGGCGGGCCTGAGGTGGAGAGCGAGCCAGCAATGGTTGGCGGGTCGTGACGTCCCCGGCCAGCTCCAGAGAGGCGAAGATGCGGTCGTCGGAGTCCAACGTGTAGTGGAACGGCTTGAGGTTGGCGACCTCCACGCGCCAGGCGAGGTCACGGGCCTCCAACCCGAAGGTTTCCAGCACCCGGGGCGTGAGCGGTCCGGTCCGCATCACCCCGTCGAGGTCCCATTGGGCATGCAGCTCGAAGAACGGGCAGACCGGGCGGATGCCCACCGCGTCCTTGAATACGATCTCCTCCGGGACGCTCGAGGTCACGGACCCATCGGGGGCCACGCGCAGGGTCTCGGCGGGGACAATCATCGTCTTTCCCGTGCCGCGCGGTCGGAGATCGCTCGGCGCCCAGTGAAAGCTGTCGCAGGGCGTCTCGGACGGACCCAGCCGGGCGAAGGCCAGAGGAGGGGAGAGCAAGAGCTTCCTGATCAACGATGACTATCCTTCAGCCCGCCTTCTGGGTTCCTCTTCCAGTTTTGCCCGCAGCTCCGCAATGACCTCTTCCTGGGAGTCCAACTCGTAGGAGAGCTCCCTGAGCAGTTGGAGTATCTCTGTTATCAGCACACGTATTCGCCGGCTGGGGTCCATACGTCGAACACTAATCCACTGGGAGCCGGCTCGCAGCGGCGTCTTAAGGTTCGAGCCTGGCGTCGAGTGAGAGCTCGACGTTCCCCTTGAGCGCCTGGGAGACGGGACAGACGTCCTTGGCGGCGGTCTCCGCCAGCTTCGCGAAGGCGGCCTCATCCAGCCCGGGAACCTGGCCGCGCACTTCCAGCTCCATCGTCGTGATCCCCTTTCCCGGCTCGAAGGCGCAGGTTGCGGCGACGGTAAACCGGCCGGGCCCATACCCATTCTCAGCGAGCACCAGGGACAGCGCCATGCAGTAGCAGGAAGCATGCGCGGCGGCGATCAGCTCCTCGGGACTGGTTTTCCCGGTTTTCCCGGTTTCCCCCCGGGGGGCCTCCGTACGCGAGGCCCAGGAGACCGGCAGGTCGCCTCCCACTCCGGTGCGAAGGCGCGCCAAGCCCCGGCCGCCTTCAAGATCACCTTCCCACGTGCACTCGGCCCGGTTTCTCATCACGCGACATCCTATCCGTTGTTTGACTCGAGGCAAGAAGATACTGCCCGGCGCCGCCCACGGACAGCCGCATCATCGGCCTCGGGGTTCCCGATGATATCCTTACGCTGAGGTTTTCGTAAGGAGTGGTGTATGGACGTTCCCGCTACTGTCACTTCGAAGGGACAGGTCACTCTTCCGAAGGTTGTTCGTGACGCTCTGGGTATTGAAGCGGGGGATCGTATCTTGTTTCGGCTTTACCAGGGGCGAGCCGTCTTGGCGAAGGTGGCGAATTTTCTCGACCTGGCCGGTAGCGTACCTGTTCCCCCGCCCAGGCGAGCAGCGGACTGGTCAACGATCAGGGCCGAGACGTGGCGGGCTCGCACCGCCACCCGTCATTGAGAGCGCTGGTCGATACCAATGTTCTCATTCGGCACCTGACCGGAGACCCTCCAGACCTGGCCCGAAGGGCCATCGCCTTCCTGGGAGAGGCCAACGAGCTGATCCTCACGGACCTCATCCTGGCCGAGATGGTCTATGTCCTGGAATCATTTTACGAGCGGCCACGTTCCGAGGTGGCGGATCTCGCTCGATCGCTCTTGGCGCTGCCCTCGATCGCAGTCTTCGATCACGACCTGCTGCTTCGGAGCCTCGACCTTTACGAGGGCGATCGCCTCGACTTTGCGGAGGCATACCTGGCGGCCATGGCCGAGCTGTCGGGGGTCGCGACCGTGGCGTCGTTCGACCGCGCCCTCGATCGGGTGGCCTCAGTCCGTCGCATGGAGCCATAAGGACAGCCGGCGGTTAGCGGCGGGCGACTCTCAGGATGCGGTCATCTTCGGCGCCGGGCAACTCCCGCGCGAAGTGCGGCATCGGTAGCCAACATACCTCTCGCACGTAGATGCGGTCCTCGATTCAGTGGGGAACGAGGCGGAGATCGGGTACAACAAAGGCATGCGATACCTGGCGCTGGCCTGCGACTACGACGATACGCTGGCGAGGAACGGCGAGGTCGGAGCGGAGACCCTTGCGGCCCTGGAGAAGGTCCGAGCCTCGGGCCGCAAGCTTCTCCTCGTCACGGGCCGGGAGCTCGACGACCTCCTGGCGGTCTTCCCGGAAATCGAGATCTTCGAGTGGGTGGTGGCGGAGAATGGCGCCCTCCTGTACCGGCCGGGCAGCCCCGAGCCCCGGCTGCTCGCTTCCGCTCCCCCGGAATCGTTCGTGAAGGCTCTCCGGGAGCGAGGTATCGCCCCCCTCTCGGTCGGGCGAGTGATCGTCGCCACCCGGGAGCCGAACGAGACCCCGGTCCTGGAGACGATCCGCGACGAGGGACTCGAGCTGGGGGTGATCTTCAACAAGGGCGCGGTGATGGTCCTCCCCTATGGCGTGAACAAAGCCACCGGATTGGCGGCGGCCCTGGCCGAGATGGTTCTGTCTCCTCATAACGTGATCGGAATCGGCGACGCCGAGAACGATCATGCCTTTCTCGATCTCTGCGAGTGCTCGGCTGCCGTCGCCAATGCGCTCCCGGCCCTTCAGAAACGGGTGGATCTCATCACTCGGGAAAGCCGGGGAGCGGGAGTGGCGGAGCTCGCCGACCGCCTGGTGGCGACCGATCTCGAGGAGCTTGCGCCCCGGTTGACCCGCCACAGCATCCTCCTCGGGTCCCGGGAGGACGGGCGGAAGGTGGAGCTGAAGACCCACGGCGAGGCTCTCTTGCTGGCGGGGTGGTCGGGGTCGGGCAAGTCCACCACCACCGCCGGGATCGTGGAGCGGGTGAGCGAGGCGGGATACCAGTTCTGCCTGGTCGATCCCGAAGGGGACCACGAGAACCTCGCGGGGTCGGTGAGCCTGGGAGACGCCAACCGGGCGCCCTCCCTGGAGGAGGCGCTGGCGCTGCTCGAGGACCCCACCCGTAACCTGACCATCAACCTGTTGGGGGTCCCGATGGAGGATCGTCCGGCCTTCTTTCAGAGTCTGGTCTTCCGGCTGGAGGAGCTGCGGGCCAGGACGGGCCGGCCCCACTGGCTCATGGTGGACGAAGCGCACCACCTCCTTCCCGCTTCCAGGGAACCGGCCCATGAGCCCGCTGCGGGCCCCTGGGGGCTGATCCTGATCACGCTGGACCCGGGCCGCATCTCACCTCGCGCGCTGGCCCCGATTCGGGTGGCTCTGGCGCTCGGCGACTTCCCGGGCGACACCCTGGGATCCCTGGCCAAGGCGCTCGGCGTCCCCCACCCGGAGGTTGGGAAGGTCTCCCTGAAGCCGAAAGAGGCGCTGGCCTGGTATCGGGACGGGGAGGAGCCACCTTTCCGGATGACCTGCGCTCCGCCCGCTTCGGAGCGCAAGAGGCACCACCGCAAGTACGCGGAAGGGGACCTGGGTGAGGACCGAAGCTTTTATTTCCGGGGACCGGAGGGCAAGCTCAATCTCCGGGCGCAGAACCTCATATTCTTCCTCCAGCTTGCCGAGGGGGTCGATGACGAGACCTGGAACCATCATCTGCACGCTGGAGACTATTCCGAGTGGTTTCGGGAGGGGATCAAGGATGAGGGGCTGGCGGAGGAGGCCATGGCGACGGAGGGCGATCGGAATCTGACTCCCGACGAGAGCCGCTCCCGAATTCGCCAGGCGGTGGAGAGCCGCTACACCGCTCCCTCCTGAGCCCGGGTGACGGCGTAAAAGGACCATCCTTTCATGACCACGTCCGATGAGATCGCAGGGGAGACCGATCTTGCGGTGGTCGGGTGCGGGCCGACCGGCATCGCTGCGCTCTTTCAAGCTGGGATCGAGGGGATCGAGGCCGTCGGGATCGAGACCGGCCCGGCTCCCCTTTCCTCGGTTCGCGACTACATGAGCGGTCTCGTGCTCATCTCCCGACCTCGAGATTATGAGGTGGCTGGAATTCCTCTTGACTGCAAGGACCTCAACGAGCTGACGAGAGAGGAGGTGCTTCACTATTTCGGGCGAGTCATCAACTACGGCCGCCTCGACATCCGATGTCGTGAAGAATGCCTGGATCTGGTTCCCACCGATGACGCGGTGTTGCTCCGGACGACGAGAGGAACATGGCGTGCCAACCGGGTGCTCGTGACGGGATGGTACCGAAAGCGTCCGACGCCGGAGACCTTCGTCCGTCCCCGGAGCAAGGTGACGGTCCTCGATGGTCTCCACGACCCGATCTCGGTGGCGGGAAAGCGGACAGCGATCATCGGCGGCGGCCTGTCCGCCTGCGAGCATGCCGCCGCCATCATGATCCATGGCCAATCCATCAAGCTCTTCTCCCGGCATCGATTGCCGAGCCAGTTTCGTACCCGGCAATTCGAGACCCTGGTACGGGTGACCCGATCGGTGCTGGTCGAGGGAGTGGGCGATCTCCGATTGGAAGACAAAGGGATCTCCTATCGCCTGGGAGGAGACGGGCCCCCCAGTGCCATGCCCTGCGATGTGATCATCCTCTGCCTGGGCGCCGAGATCGATCCCCGGATCCTGGGGGTGTTGTTGAGAGCGGGCGTGGTATCGAAGGAGGAAGCCGTCCAGGTCAGCGCCTGCGTGACCCCCGACACGTTGATCCGGCGAGGCCAGAGCATCCAGGAGGCCATCTACTGCGCCCTGGGGGTCTGGCCGGACTTCTGGGACAGATTATTCGGAGGCGCCCACGGCATCCGCTTGGCGGGAGGAGCCCTGCATATCGGGGGAGCTCACTCCGGCGTGCGGGTCTCCATTCATACCGCCAGCCTCGCGGTTAAAGATATGGCAGGGCATCCACCTCCGGATTCGATGCAACCTCCGCTATCGAAGGCCCTTGCCGACTGGGTGCTGACTCCTCCCGAGGAAGCATCCTTCTCCCTTCTCGGGCCGCTTCGGCCCCTGCGGGTGGCGTCATGGACCCGGACGACCTTTGCCCTCCAGAGCCGGGATATCTGGGAAACCCGGCCGGACACTCCGGGCTCCTCGCGATCTCTTTACCTGCTCGGCCCTCTTCCCGATGACCCGAGGCTCGCCTCGATCGCCCGCCTGGCGGACGGCAGGCGATCGGTCGAAGAGATAGTGAGCCGGATGGACGCGGGCCAGGGTCCCAAAGAGATCGTCAGATTGCTGCGCTACCTCTGGCAAAACAACGTCCTGACCTGGCTGCCGCCCGCCTGAGGGGCTGCTACCATCGACCTCAACCGGCGCTGCCGGTCGTGCATGGTGGCCGTAGCTCAGTGGGTTAGAGCGTCGGGTTGTGGTCCCGAAGGTCGGGGGTTCGAATCCCCTCGGTCACCCGGAGTTAGCTAGCGGGGGGAGGGCCTGCCCTCCCCCCGGCGCGCTCTAGTGAAAAGAGTCGCCGCAGGCGCAGGTCCCGTGCGCGTTGGGGTTTTCGATCGCGAAGCCGGACTCCTGGAGGCTTTCCACCCAGTCGATCCGGGCGCCGCGCAGGTACGGGGCGGACATACGATCCACTCGCACCGTGACCCCGTGGATCTCACTCGCAACGTCGTCGTCGAGCTTGCGGTCGTCGAAGTAAAGGGAGTATCGAAGGCCCGAGCAGCCTCCGGGCTGGACGGCAACCCGCAGGAAATACTCCGAGTTGCCTTCTTGCTCGAGAAGCTCTCCTACCTTCTTTGCGGCCGCCTCGGTGAGGTTCATGACGGCGGGCTTGGTGTCGGTGGCTGTGGTATCCAATTCGCCCCTCCAGATCGGGTCTTCGTCCTTACTCCTAAAGAATAACCGCGTTCTCGCCCCTACCGGCCGGCAAGCCGCGCGTGGAGCAGCCACTCCGCCCCCAGACCGGCCACCGCGCCGAGCGCGATGGCGATTGCCGTGCGAAGTTTGGGCAGCCGCAATCCCTCCCGGTCCGGGAAGAGAAGAGGCGCCAGGGTGGAGACGAAGGCGGTCCCCAACGCCGCGAGGAAGCCGAGAAGGATCACGACGTGCAACGCCTGATGCGCAGAAGGCGGCATGACCCTCCCGCCCGCCGCTCCTAACCCTGCCACCAGGAATAGAGGATGGCGAGCGGGAAGAAGCCATAGTAGAAGCCGCCGTCGCCGGCGACATTGCCGCCCCGGCCCGGGAAGGGGCTCACCACCCTGGCCGGGGCTGTACCGCCCGCGGGGTCGGCCAGCCACAGCGCCCCGTCTCCCAGGAAGAGGATGCGACGAGCATCCTTCGACCAGGCAGGGCCGAAGGCGGCGCTCTTGGTCGCCACCTCATGGCTTCCCGAGCTGTCGGGCGCCGCGGTCCACAGCTTCCTGGTTCTCGTCCAGGGGTCCCATGGCCCGGCCAGGCCCTCTCGCCGGGCGGCCCGAACGAAGGAGATCCGCGCTCCCGACGGAGACCAGGCCGGGTCAAGTGAAACCGTGTCGGGTGGCTGTCCGAGCATCGTGCAGGCGCTCGAGGAGACGTCGCACACCGCGAGGGACTTACCATCCGAGCTCTCTCGCCCGGGACCGGCCACGAACAGGACCCGCCGGCCATCCGGGGACCACGAGATCCACTCGGGATAGGTGAGGGTGGTTGCAAGCTTTCGCGCCGCGCCGTCCTCCAGGCGCAGCGAGTGCAGACCGAGGCCGTCAGCCGCCAGGGAGCCCGAATGCTCGGGGTTGCGCCAGAAAAGCAGACCCCGGCCATCCGGCCACCAGCCGCTCAGCTCGATCCCCTCGTTCTCGGCCACGAATACCCTCTTCGGCTCCGCAGCCCCCATCTCGAGCGTGAAGAGGGCGTCGGTTGTTCTCTCGGCCCCGGGCCTCGTCGCCTCCGTGGGCAGCGCGGCCGCATAAGCAAGCGCCCTGCCATCGGGCCGCCAGGCGAGATGCGAGATCCATCTCGTGGCGGTGGCGACCCGGTGAGAGGGCTCGCCCGGCTTCACGAGCCAGACCTGCCCGGTCTCGCCCTCGGGGCCTCCGGAGGTGACCGCCAGCACGGAGGACGCCGGCGACCAGGCAAATGCCCCAAGCTCGCTCGGAAGATCCGTGACCTGCTCGGCCGCCTCCCCATCCGCACTTCGAATCCAAAGCCCGGCCCCCTCGAGATGAGCGACCCATGTCCCATCGGAAGACAGAGCCGGGGAACTGGCCCCCCGACGTGCCAGCAGCCTCAGGGATCGGGTCGCAGCGTCCAGGACGTAGAGCCTGCTGTTCCAGATAAAGGCCAACCGACCCCCGGGAGCCAGGGCGCGGGGGTCAACGCTGGGATCCGCGGACGCCTCGGCGGAACCCGGTCCCGAGCCCGGCTGCGTCCCATACCCCGGCGCTCTTTGACCGCCGAAAGGGAGTGCATCGGGCAGGAATCGGGACCCCAGAAGACCGAAAGCGGAGACGGACACCACCGCAATCGCGCCCCACAGGATCATACGCCGTCTACGCCCGAAGGGTACCCGGGTCCGAAAGGGCGGCGCGTGCGAGGCTGTCCGGTTCATCCCACCTCCGTCTCATCCGATCATCGTGCATGTATGGACGCCGATCTAGCTTTTGGAGGTTTCATCTCCTGAAATTTTTTCGCCCGCCCGGGAGTTCAATCCCCTTCAGGGGACTCGGCCGAAAACCATCGCTCCAGCTCCTCGGGAGAGGGGACCTGGAGCGCGGGCTCGCCTTTGCGCCCCCGCATGCGCTCCGGGTAGCCGACGATGGCCGCATCGTAGAAGGGGATCCCCAGCTTCTTGCAGAAGCGCTCGGCCTTCGTACGGTCCGTCACCGCCCCCCGGGCCCATTCGCCGTCGCGCGCGACGAGCAGGAGGGACTGGTCGAAGGTCGCGGTCTTGGGTTCGAGGTAGCCCTCCACTCCCTGATGAGAAGCGGCGAAGCCTCGAAGCTTCTCGAGGTCGTCTCGTCCTCCCCTGCCGAATGGCGCCACCCTTCCATATTCTCAAACTGTCGGCGACTTTGGGGTGGTCCCCATCGGGAGCCAGAGCTAAGCCGTACCTCGGTTGGTCAGA
This sequence comes from Actinomycetota bacterium, assembly GCA_050693695.1. Taxonomy (GTDB): domain Bacteria; phylum Actinomycetota; class CADDZG01; order JAHWKV01; family JAOPZY01; genus JBOGWM01. Next base: position 1,873 of record JBOGWM010000098.1, on the reverse strand, counting down.
GTGGGCGGCCATGCGGCCGCCCTTCTGGTTTTCAGCCTCGCTCCTGCTCCCGAGACCAGGACTTCGGAGCGCGCACCGGGCCCCGGGAGACCGCTACCAGCTTGAGCTTGATCAGATCCCGCTCCGAGACGGCCACGAGGGTTCCGTCTCTTCGAAGGATAAAGAGGGTGCGCGAGCCGTCCGCGCCCGTCTCGACCCGCTGCAGAAGGCCCACCGCCTCGCTGAACGGGTGGTCCGGATCACCGTGAACTCGAAAGAGGACGGAGAGCTTTTGTCCCAGGTAGGCGTCGATCTTTCCGGGACTCTTACTCGCTGCCTCGCTCCTCACTGGGCGCGAATGGGCTCTCGGAGGCCCCTCCGGATGCAGCAGGATTGTCGACGAAGAACTGTTCGTTGGTCTTTATGTAGTCCTTCCACTCGGAAGGGACGTTGTCCCCCGGATAGATGGCATCCACGGGACATGCCGGCAGGCACGCGTCACAGTCCACACACTCTTCCGGATGGATGAAGAGCTGGTCTTCGCCCTCATAGATGCAATCCACGGGGCACTCGTCCACGCAGGAGCGGTCCTTGACTCCGATACATGGCTCGCAGATCACATAGGTCATTCAGCTGCCTCCCCGCTTCCTTAGCCTCACACGCATTGTAACGACCCGGCCGCACCCCTGTGCGCACATACCCGGCGATATCGCCGGGTCGCCCCAAAAACGGTTTAACGAAACAGCGAGCTTCTTTAGACGCGACCCAGGGGGCGGCACCCATTAGGATCGAGAATACGAGCCGTTTCGTCGGGGGGTCGAGATGCTGGGCTGGATGGTGGTGCCGGGGGTGAGATTGGGCCCTCTGACCGTGTCTCCCCACGGGCTGGGCATTGCCTTGGGCTACTTCGTCGGGGCGTGGCTGATGGCTCGGCGTGCCCGACGAGCCGGCTTCGACGAGGACCACACCTGGAATGCCGCGGCTTGGGGCGTGATCGGGGCCATCCTGGGGGCCCGGGTGGCCTACGTGGTCGGGCATCTCGACGCCTTTGGGTCCCCTCTCGGGTGGCTCAAGATCTGGGAAGGGGGCATCTCGCTCATCGGCGGCCTCCTCGGGGGGATGCTCGCTGTCGCCCTCTATCTGCGGCGACATGAGCTCCGCTTCCTCGAGCTCGGGGATCTCGGGGCCCCGGGCCTCGCGCTCGGGATCGCCCTCGGGCGCTCCGGGGACCTCATCATCGGAGACCATCTCGGCAAGCCCACCTCCGGCTGGTGGGGGTGGGTCTACAAGGGAGGGGAGCTCATCTCCCCACCCCCCTGCATCACCCCCGAGGGACAGCCCGTCTATCCCTCTCTCGATGGGTGCATCCAGCCGGGGATGGTCGTCCATCAGAGCGCGCTCTACGACGCCATCTGGTCACTGATCATCTTCGCCATCCTGCTCCGGTTGGCGCGCAGGGCGCGCAGGGCCGGGTTCCTGTTCCTCACCTGGACCTCCCTCTATGCGCTCGGCAGGATCGTCACCGACTTCCTCCGAGTCGACAAGACCTGGCTCTTCGGCCTCACGGGCAGCCAGATCACCTCCCTGCTGGCCCTGGCCTTCTGCGGCTATCTCCTCCTTCGCTATCGGGGCGGACCCAGCCGAGAGATGGAGAAGGCGGACGCGGGCCTAATTTCCACGCCAGAGTCATCGTCTTCAGATAACGATGAGCTAAAGGATCGTTAGATACATCTTTAAACTTTTCTACACTTGACTGAGGTCTACAAAGCTGCTACTGTCCGCAGGTATGGAGAATCCCCTGGTCAGGTTGCGGGCGGCGAGCCGGCTCACGATGTTGATGACGTTGGAGGCGACGGCGGTTGCGGGCCTGCATCGTCTGGGGGATGCCCTCGGC
>JBOGWM010000097.1:0-6875 GCA_050693695.1 Actinomycetota bacterium | reverse complement strand
GTACACGCATCCTCGGATGGCGGGGTTCAACCCGGGGCAGTCCCCGCCGCCGGTCAAGACTCCGACCGTCTTCGACATGTCGCCCCCTCTCCCTCGTCTATCGATCAGGTGAAAACCTTCGAGGCATTCATGGATGCCCCATGAGGGAACACTCGCATGCCGAGCTCCCGGCCCGCACGGAAGGCCTCTTGGTTGGCGTGGAAAGCGAAGCCGACGGCGGGCGCCTGCGGATGGGCATCCCGCCATGGCTGGAGATCCTCCAGGACGCCCGCCTCGTCGAGGTCGACCACCAGCAGGTCCGGCGCAGGCTCCTGCGGAGGGGGGACGTGGCGGGTCATGGTCACCTCGTGTCCCGCCTCCCGGGCAGCCTTCTGCACCCGGGACCGCACCAGCAGGTTGGTGATGGCGATCACGACGTGCATGCCAGCACCCTACCCTTCCCGGCGCGCTCCTGCATTCCCGGGGCGAGGTGCCCGCCCCCTCCACCCCAGGAGGAGGCTCCCGATCCCCCACCCGGGAACCCGGATCAATGCCTCGACCACCACCGCCCGCGAGAGCTTCGATTGCCCCCCCGTGCGATCCTGGAAGCGAATCGGCAGCTCCGTGACCCGAAAACCCGCCTGCCATGCTCGGTAGACCATCTCGATCTGAAAGGCGTAACCCTCGGATCGTAGCTGTGGGACGGCCTCGAGCACGCAGCGACGGTAGCAGCGAAAGCCGCTGGTCGAGTCCCGGACCGGGATCCCCAGCCAGGCGCGCGCATACCGGTTGCCTGCGGCGGAGAGAAGGCGGCGTCGGATTGACCACCCGACGACGCTGCCTCCCGGGACGTAGCGGGAGCCGATGGCCAGGTCGGCCTCATCGATGGCATCGAGCAGGCGAGGGACGTCCGCCGGATCGTGAGAGAAGTCGGCGTCCATCTCGACGAAGCGGTCATACCCTCGCTCGATCCCCCAACGAAAGCCGGCGAGGTACGCTCCACCCAGCCCCCGCACCCCCTCGCGGCTAAGAAGCCGGACTGCGGGATTGGCGCAAGCGACCTCCTCGACGATCCGGCCGGTGCCATCCGGTGAAGCGTCATCCACGACGAGCACGGTAGAAGCGGGAGACGAAGCCGTCACCGCCGCGAGCAGGGATCCGATACTTTCGGATTCATTGTAGGTGGGGATGACGATGATACTGCGCGCCCCCACCGTGGCGGGCTGTTCCCCGGCCGGGCAGCCACCCTCCCGGCCCCGCGCCTCCGCCCGCCTCCTCCCCCGCCCTCGGAAAGCGCCTGGCAGCGAGATCAGGAAGAACCCGACCACGACGGCCGTCGCCCCGATCGGAAGCCAGTCCCCGAATCGGGCGTAGATGGTGCGCTCGGTGGCGAAGCGGATGGTCGGAGTGAGCAGCGCCGGTTCGAAGAGTCCGGTCTTCGTCAGCACCTGCCCGGAGGGGGCAACCACGGCGGAGATCCCGGTAAGGGCGGCATGTCCCACCCACATACGGTGCTCCGCGGCCCGTACCTGGCTGAAGGCCAGATGCTGTTCGCTGGCCCCACTCCGCTCGAAGGAGGAATTATTGGTCGAGACAACCAGAAGCCGGGCGCCTCGATTGACGAAGGTCCGCACGAGGTCGGGAAAGGTCGATTCATAGCAGATGATCGAGGCGAACCTGCCCTCGGGAATCGCGAAGACGGTATGGTCACGGCCGGGAACGCCGTCCCGAGGCACCCGCTGCAACTCCTGCACCAGGGGCTCGAGCAGCGAGCGGGCAGGCACGTACTCGCCGAAGGGGACGAGGTGGATCTTCTCGTACCGGCCGGCGAGGCTGGCGTCGGGACGGAAGAAGAGGTTGGCGTTGACAAATCGATTATCGGGAGCCTCCAGGGTGGCGCCCACCAGGAACGCGGCCTGCGCCCTCCGGATGGTCTTCTCCAGAGCGGCTCCGAACCTGGAGTCCGAGAAAGGGTCTCGCTCCACGGAGCTCTCCGGCCAGACCACCAGGGACATCTCTCCGGGCGCCAGAGTCTCGGTGAGGCGGATGTGACCGCGCAGGACCTGAAGATCGTCGGCGTGGAAGTCGTCCGTGCTCCGGGGGGCATTGCCCTGCACCAGGGCGATGCGCGCGGTCGGTCCCTCGGGCTCGGGTACCGGTAAGGTCGCGGGAGCCAGCACCAGCGCCGCGGCGGCCGCCAGCCATGCCAGCGCCCTGGAGGCGGAGGTTCTCCTGCGCGACAGGCCCTGAGCCAGAAAGGCGCAAGCGGTCGCGACCAGCAGGCTCGGTCCCCACACCCCCGCATAGGCGGCCAGCCGCAGGATCGGAAGGTTGTTGTGTTGGGAGTAACCGAGCCCTCCCCAGGGAAAGCCTCCAAGAGGGAGATGGGATCGCAGGTATTCGCCGGTGAGAAAGGCCAGCGGGAAGACGAGCGCGCCCCACCCGCCAGGCAGGCGAGCCCGCAACGCCCTCCCCGCATGCAGGGACAGCACCACCCATGCCGTCTGGGACAACACCAGCGCGATATAGGCCGGCATCCCGAAGAGGCGGATCCAGGAGAGGAGCAGGCCGAAGAAGGTCACCCCGTAGGCGCCAGCCGCGAGAGCGCTGTCACCGGCGTCCCCCACCAGGTAGACGGCCGCGAGAGGGACCAGGGCGATGAAGGCGATCCATCCCAGATCGGCGGGGGGAAAGGCCAGGGCGGAGAGGCCCCCCGCTATGGCTCCCGCGACCAGCGCGCTCAGGCGCCCGAAGCTCGGCTTGCCGGGGATCAGACGCAGTCCCGGCAGAGCTCGCGGGTGGGGTTGGCAAGCTGGCTCAAGTGCTTTACCAGGTGGCAGTTGGAGCACACGAACTCGTTCGCCTGCTTGGGGACGGCCCGGATCGAGAGCGTCTCCAGCGTCTCCTCCGACGCCAGATCGAGGATCGAATCCTCTTCCTCCTCCGCGGCCTCGGATCGCTTGGCGAGCATCTCGTCCAGGCTCGCCTCCGTCTCAGCCCGGTTACCCAGGCCATCCTCGTCGGTGTCTTCGATCTCTCCCTCTTCTCCTTCCAGCTCTTCCTCTTCGTCCTCAGGTCCTTCAAACAGTTCGTTCATCGACCCTCTTCCCGATTGACGCCCAGCGGATAGGCGATTATCCACTTTCTCCACGAGCTTGCAAGCGGGCTCGTCCAGATCCACGGGGGCTGCGGGTACACCCAGGAATACCCGGTGCAGTCGTCTCAGCGTTGCAAGGGATCGACGCACCCTTTCCGACCCCCGCCGGGACCGGCGGGCTGGGTCCGTGGGTAGGGCACGGTGAAGCCGCTTCCGGGATCTTGGGTGCGAAGGAAGCGGACGATCCCCCGGGCGAGGGCTTCGCCCTCCGCCTGCCGCACCTCCCGGGTCCCGAGCAGGGCTTCCTCGCTGGCGTTGGAGATAAAGGCCAGCTCGGCGAGACTGGCGGTGAGGTTCTTCTCCCCCGCCCGTCGGAGAATCCCGTAATAGTCACCTCCCTCAGCGTTGAGGCGCCACTTCGCCCCCGCGTCCCGGTCGGCTACCCAGGAAGCGGAAAAGGCGCGAAGCGCCGCCACCGTCTCCTCGTAGAGAAGGCCGGCCAGCCGCTTGGAGGCCGGAGACCGGTACTGGTAATAAGTCTCGCTGCCGGGCCCGTCCCGGGGACCGTCCGGCTCGGCGTTGTGATGGATCGAGACGAAAGCATCCGGACGTACGGAGGTCGCCAGGCTCACCCGGAACGCCAGCGTGGCGCGGTAATCCCCATCTCGCGTCAGCACGGCCTCGACACCTTGAGCCCCGAGCGCGTCTGCGGCCCTCCGAGCCACCTCCAGGTTCACCTCCTTCTCGGTCAGCGCAGCCGGCCCCACCGCCCCCGGCTCGTCGCCGCCGTGCCCCGGGTCCAGCACCACGGGGGTGGGCGGGTGGATCCTGGCCGCATTGCGCGCCAACCAGGCGACTGCCTCGCACGGAGTCAGCACCCGGAGCCAATCCCCGCTCACCCGGTCGAAGGGAAGGGCCACGCCGGGGGCCATACGTCCGATGGGGGGACCTCCGGGGGAGGAGGCGAGCGCGGCGCCCGAAGCCCCGACCATCGCCAGGCCGGACGAAGCGACCCCGCCCCGGGATCTGCCCGGGGGTGGGAGGACGGCCGCCACGGGTGGGCTGGCGGGGCTGGGAGTGGTCGGCGAGGACGGGCTGGCCGAGGGCGACAGCGATATCGTGGGCGAAGCGGCGGTACCGGATGAAGATCCCGATTTCACGGCAGAGGTCCGGGAAGAGCCCGAGCCGCAGCTCGAGAGGGCGAGCAGGGCGCCAAGCACGAGGGCTCCCCACCGAGCCGGGTGTGGATGCTCGCGTCCGTTCAAGAGGCTGAGCATACCGACTCGCCCGGCGAAAAGGCCGGCGCTCGGTGGTATGGGGCTCGCTCGCTAAAATTAGCCGCGTGGAGATCCTCGACGCTCGGGGGCGGAATCTCGAGGAGGTCGTCCTCAGCCTCTCGAGGGAGGAGTTGGGAGAGCTGATGGTCGGGGCCTCTCAGGTCGATGACGGGAGTTCCGAGCACGCGGTGGTGCGCGACCGGGGGGGGCGGGCCGTCGCCCTGTACCTGGCCTCCGATGAGCCGCCCCCGCTCGCGCGCCACACCGACTGGTGGCTGGGACCGATCATCCTCGTCGCGGTGCTCCTGATCGCGATCGGAGCCTATACGGTCGCTCGAGAGCTCGTGGACCTGCTCTTTTAGCCGCTCCCGGTCCAGGCCTCAGATCTTGAGGCGCAGGGCGTTGGGGACGATCTCGAAGGTGGCGGGGGTCAGGCCGAGCAGCTCGCCGTCGGCTTCGACCCGGAGAGGGTGGTCGGTGGTCACTTCCACCCGCTTGGCGTAATACTCCTTGATCACGGGTGAGGGGATGTGGTCCCCCCTGTAAACCTTCGTGAGCGCCGAGATGTAGTCTCTCTTGCGTCCGATCTGGATCAGGACGTCGAAGCGGCCATCGTTGGGGTGGGCCTTGGGGGCGACCCGCATCCCTCCTCCGAAGAACTGGCAGTTCGCCACCACGAGGTTGGTGATCCGCCCCTCGTGAGTGCGCTTATCGCAGACCACCCGGCCCTGGACCGGCTTGAAGGGGCCGAGGGTCATCCAGAACCCGATGAGGTAGCGGACCTGCCCGAGCTTGCGCGGGAGGCGCGCTGCCCGGCGGACCACCTCGGCCCCCAGCCCCGCCTCGGCGATGTTGGGAAAGTACCTCGTCTCCTGCCCGCCGTCCCGGTGAAAGGTCACCCGGCCCAGGTCGATGGGAAAGAGCCCGTCGCCCTTCAGGTGCTCGATAGCGTGCGCCGGATCGTCAGGAAGCCCGAAGGTCCGGATAAAGTCCGAGCCCGACCCGGCCGAGACGACGCCCAGGACGGCCTCCGGGTTGCGGGGGGCGCTCTCCCCCATCATGCCGTTCACCACCTCGTGGACGGTGCCGTCCCCCCCGACCGCGACCAGGTATGAATAGCCCTCGTCGATGGCCCGCCTGGCCAGCTCGACGGCGTGGCGGGGGCGCTCGGTCAGCGACAGCTCGAATTCCAGCCCGGCCTCGGAGAGAAGCTGCTCGAAGCGCTTCGGATCACGCCCCACAGCCCCCTTGCCCGCCAGGGCGTTGGCGATGACGAAGGCCTTCCCAAAGGAGGAACCCATGCGGCGGATACTAGTTCATGCGAGCCTCCAGGGCCGAAGTGAGTTGAAGAGGGCCGGCTACGGCGGCCCGTTCAGCGTCGATCGGTCACAGCCGGGTTTCGAAGGGGCCGGGGGGAGGGCTCGCCTTCCCCCCGCTAGATGATTCCGGTGTAGGCCACCACTCCCCGGTTGACCCCGGCGATTGCGGCTGCCAGGACCCGCTCCAGCTCGGGGTCGTCGGTGACGTCGCGCATCTGGCGCATGAGATCGACGGTCTGCTTACATGCACGGATGAAGTCGCCCGCGGGCAGCTCCTCGTCCAGCACCTCCTCCAGGGACGCTCCCCGGCACCAACGGTAGATGACCTCGGCGAACCCGGTCTGGGTGCCCCTGGTGAGATCGAGCCCCACCCGCTCTTCCCGCAGGCGGATCCGCTCGACCTGGCGGAGCAGGCGACCGTAGAGCCGCCTGGCGCCGGAGGTGGGCAACATCCCCACGACCTCGAAAGGACCCCGGCTCTCGAAAACGAAGGTGGACACCGCCGCCGCCAGCTCCGCCGCCTTGAGACCGCTGAACCATCCCTTGGTCAGCGCCTCCGCCACAACCAAATCGCTCTCGTTGTAGATGCGCGCCAGGGTGCTGCCCTTGGGGGCGAGCTCGAAGTCCTTGACGTAGCCGTACTCCTCCAGGATTCGAAGAACCCGCTGGAACTTGTGAGAGAGCGTCTCGGTACGGGCGCGCACGCGCTCGCGCAGGTCATCGATCTCCGCTTCCAGCCGGGAGGCGCGCTCCCCCCACTGGGCATGCCGGTCGAGGTCTCCACAGAGGCGGCAGGGATGGGAGAGAATCCTGCTGCGCAGGACGGAGAGGTCGGGCTGGGAGTCCTCCGTCGCTCCCGGCGACGGTTCCCAGGCAGCCGCCGGGACCTCCAGCGCCGCCAGGGCGATCGCCAGTCGCCGGCGAGTGGCATGGTCCACCCGAGGTCGGACCCCCTCGCCACCGGCGGCCAGGGCGAGCTGAGCCACCGCCCGAGGAGGGTGAGAGAAATCCCGGGGACTGAGGCGAACGAGCCTGCGATCCCGGGTGATCGCCAGCAGCCTTGGCTCCCCCCGCTTCGAGCGTTCGGAACCCACGACCACCACCGGCCCCCGCATCTTGCCGGCCGGCACCACGTAGACCTGTCCGGGTCTTGCTCCCGAGAACACCCTGAGAGTCCGGTCCCGGCTGGCCGCTTGCTCCCAG
>JBOGWM010000096.1:0-2960 GCA_050693695.1 Actinomycetota bacterium | reverse complement strand
CCAGGATGGTGACTTCCTGCATCTGGCCGTCACCCGCACCGACCTGGGCCAGCTCGAGAGACGGCTCGAGCGCCCGCCGGTGCAGCATTGAAGGTCGCGGTCGCGGGCGCCGGCAAGGTGGGCAAGTACATCGCCAAGGACCTGCTCGATCGAGGCCACGAGGTGATCCTGATCGAGCAGGACATCACGATCATCACCCGAGAGTCTTCCAAGATCCCCTGCAGGTGGGTCCACGCCGATGCCTGCGAACCCTTCGATCTCAAGGGCATCGGGCTGGATACCTGCGGCGTGATGGTCGCTGCGACCGGCGACGACGAGGACAACCTGGTGATCTCGCTCCTGGCCAAGCAGGAATTCGGCATCCCGCGGGTCGTCGGCCGGGTGAACCATCCCAAGAACCACTGGATGTTCAACGAATCCTGGGGAGTGGACGTGGCGGTGAGTCCCCCCCACATCCTGACCGCCCTGGTGGAGGAGGCGGTCACCGTGGGAGATCTCGTCCGCCTCCTCAGGTTGGAGCAGGGCAAGGTCTCCCTGGTGGAATTCACGCTTGCCGAAAACTCCCCGGCCGCCGGCAAGGTGATCGGGGAGCTGAAGCTGCCCCGGGACTGCGCGGTGGTCGCAATCGTGCGCAATCAGCATGTGATCGTGCCCCGAGACGAGACGCCGCTCATGATCGGCGACGAGGTGCTGGCGCTTTCCTCCGCGGAAGGCGAGGCGGCCATCGAGGAGCTGCTCTCGGGGCGCTCGGGCGGCGCGGAGGAGATCCCCGGGTAAAGACGCCGACCGGACCCTAATGCTCCAGGTCGGAGGCCGGGAGTAACTGGTATTCGGGGTTGAGGATCTCGAGGATCCGCTTGCGAGAGTTGCCGATGGTTCCCTCCATGACGAGACCCTTGCCGAGGTCGATCCCCGGAATCCTGCGCCGACCGAACCAGACCCCGGTTATCTCGTCGGTGCCGTCGAAGATCTGGACCTCCAGCCTGGTCGTATCTTCCTGGGGAATGACCTTGATGCTCTGGACGATGCCCACCACCCGGGCCCGGCTCCGGGGGCGACAAACGGCGATCTGGTCCACTCCCGGGACCTTGGCGGCCCAGCTTCGGATCTCCTGAGCCCGGAGACGATCCTCATCGAGGCCGAGCCGCTTTAAGAAACCCACATTCTCAAGTATCGCTCAGCCTTCCACCCGAGGTCATCGGTTTTTCCCCGGAGTTTCCCTCCGCTTTTCCCAGAGTTCGCCTTTCCACGACTCGACTTAAATTTAAGTTAAGACGCGAGCCTGCCCGAGGGCAAGATAGCCTTTCGCGCATGACGGGGGCGAAGGAAGGTCCATGGAGCTGATCTCGAGCCTGATGGAGTGGGTGCTGCACTTAGACGACAAGCTCACCGAAGTCGTTGAGCTGTACGGGCTGTGGACCTACTTCATCCTGTTCGCGGTCGTGTTCTGCGAGACCGGCCTGGTCGTGACGCCGTTTCTGCCCGGAGACTCCTTGCTGTTCGTCGCAGGGGCGCTGGCCGGAGGGGGCCGACTCAACGTCGGGGTGGTCGTGACGGTGGTGGCGGCCGCAGCGATCATCGGCGATACGGTGAACTACCAGGTAGGCGGCTACCTTGGCCCGAAGATCTTTCGGGAGGGGCGCACCAGCCGCTGGCTCCGCCGTGAGCATCTGGATCGCACCCACCGGTTCTTCGAGCGCTACGGGGCCAAGACGATCATTATTGCGCGCTTCGTGCCCGTCGTCCGCACGTTCGCCCCCTTCGTCGCGGGGCTGGGAAGCATGTCCTATCCCCGCTTCCTGACCTTCAACGTCCTCGGCGCCTTGCTCTGGGTCGTCTCGCTGGTGCTTGCGGGGTATTGGTTCGGGGGCCTGGAATCCGTTCGGGAGAACTTCTCGCTGGTGATCATCGCGATCATCATCATCTCGCTTGCCCCCGCGACCATCGGTTACCTGCGCGGGCGGCGCCAGAAGGCGATACGACGGTAGAGGCGGCGCGCCGAGCAGGCTTGACGGTGGTACCTTGTCCCTTCAAGCTCCCGCATCGCCAGCTTCGAGAATGTCTACCATGGCTCAAGCGGGCGACCTGTCGAGGGGGTTTGGACATGGCAACCGGCTGACCATGAGCCGGATGTCCAAACCCCCTCGATTCCAGCTTTCGGTACAATCGGAGGAGTAGCGCACGTGGCAAAGAACCTGGTCATCGTCGAGTCGCCGGCCAAGGCGAAGACGATCGGGAAGTACCTGGGTAACGACTTCGAGGTCCTCGCCTCGGTGGGCCACGTGCGCGATCTCCCGGAGAACGCGCTCGGGGTGGACGTGGACGACGGCTTCTCGCTCGACTACGTGGTGGTCGATGACAAGAAGAAGGTGATCTCGGCCATCGCCAAGGCGGCTCGCAACGCCCCGTCCGTCTACCTCGCCACCGACTACGATCGAGAAGGGGAGGCCATCGCCTGGCATGTCTGTGAGGCCTGCCAGATCCCGGAGGGCAAGCGCCGCCGGATCGCGTTCACCGAGATCACCCGTCGAGCGGTCACCGGCGCCCTCGCCAAACCTCGCAAGATCGACGCGGATCTCGTGGATGCGCAGCAGGCGCGCCGGGCCATCGATCGACTGGTGGGATATCCGGTGTCCCAGCTCCTATGGCGTAAGATTCGCTACGGCCTCTCGGCCGGACGAGTCCAATCCCCGGCCCTGCGCCTGATCGTGCAGCGAGAGCGGGAGATCCGGGCGTTCGTCCCGATCGAGTACTGGACGCTGGACGCTCTCCTCGCAACCGAATCCCAGGAGATGTTCACCGCCACGCTGCAGCAGATCGGGGACCGGCGGATCCCGACCAAGATCGATCGGGACTCGGCCGAGGACCTGGCCAGCCGGCTGGCGACGGAGGCGCAGGTCAGGTCCATCGCGCAGGCCCTCGAGGGGGCGAGCTGGTCGGTGGAGGAGGTGCGCACCAAG
>JBOGWM010000095.1:0-3025 GCA_050693695.1 Actinomycetota bacterium | reverse complement strand
GTGCTTCGCCTTCATAAGGCCCTGGCGCCCTACAAGGCGGCGGTCCTCCCGCTCTCTCGTCACGAGCGACTGGTGCCCCCCGCGAGGGAAGTGGCGGCGAATCTCCGGCCTCACTTCATGATCGACTACGACGACGCCGGGTCGATCGGCCGGCGCTACCGGCGTCAGGACGAGATCGGTACTCCCTTCGCGGTTACCATCGATTTCGAGAGCCTCGAGGATAACGCGGTGACGGTGCGGGACCGTGACACCATGGCCCAGGAGCGGATCCCCATCTTCGGACTCATCGACTACCTGCACAAGAAGCTGGATTGAAGAAGGAGAGCGCTGATGGCGGTTGGGAGCAAGATCTTGAAGGACGGGCCACACCAGCGCTACGTCCAGGGATTTGAAAAGGGCGGCAAGGACCTGAAGGACCTGTTGGGAGGCAAGGGCGCCAACCTGGCCGAGATGACGAACCTGGGTCTGCCCGTTCCCCCCGGCTTCACCATCACCACGCAGGCCTGCCGGGAGTATCTCCGCACGGGCGAGATGCCGGAGGGCCTCATGGAGGAGGTGGCCCGGCACATGAGCAGCCTCGAGAAGAAGATGGGCAAGCGTTTCGGCGACGCCGAGAACCCTCTTCTGGTCTCGGTGCGCTCCGGCGCCAAGTTCTCCATGCCCGGGATGATGGACACGGTGCTCAACCTGGGCCTGAACGACTCCACGGTCGAGGGCCTGGTCCGCCAGTACGGGGACGAGCGCTTCGCCTACGACGCCTACCGGCGCTTCATCCAGATGTTCGGCAAGATCGTGATGGACGTGGCCGGCGCCCGCTTCGAGCACGCTTTAGAGGAGGCCAAAGCCCGGGCGGGAGTGGCCTCGGATCCGGAGCTTGGCCTGGAGGACGTGAAGGCCCTGGTGGAGCGCTTCCGCGCCATCCTTCGGGCCGAGAGCGGGGATGCCTTCCCCGATGACCCCGCCGTTCAGCTCGAGATGGCCATCCGGGCGGTCTTCGAGTCCTGGAACGGCGAGCGCGCTCGCATCTACCGTCGCCAGAACAAGATCCCCGACGATCTCGGGACCGCGGTCAACGTGGTGGTGATGGTCTTCGGCAACGTGGGCGAGGACTCGGGCACCGGCGTGGCCTTCACCCGAGATCCCTCGACGGGGGAGAAGAGATTCCTCGCCGAGTACCTCTCTCAGGCCCAGGGAGAGGACGTGGTCTCGGGGGCTCGTACCCCGGTCTCTTTGGAGGAGTTGCAGCAGCGGGACAAGCACTCCTATGACCGGCTCGTCATGATCATGGGCACCCTGGAGCGCCACTACCGGGACATGTGCGACATCGAGTTCACGGTGGAGCAGGGCAAGCTCTGGATGCTCCAGACCAGGATCGGCAAGCGCACCGCCGCCGCGGCGGTGAGAATCGCGGTCGAGATGGTCGAAGAGCGCCTTATCACCCGGGACGAGGCGGTGCTCCGAGTGGACCCCGGTTCCCTGGACCAGCTCCTGCACCCCCAGTTCGATCCCGCGGCCTGCATCGAGGTGCTCGCCAAGGGACTCAACGCCTCTCCCGGGGCGGCCGTCGGCAAGGCGGTCTTCGACGCCGCCACCGCCGAGGCGTGGGCCGCCCGGGGCGAGAGGGTCATCCTCGTGCGCCCGATGACCGACCCCGACGACGTGGGAGGGATGTACGCCTCCCAGGGGATCCTGACCTCCCGGGGCGGCAAGACCTCCCATGCCGCGGTGGTGGCCCGGGGGGCGGGCAAGCCCTGCGTCTGCGGGGCCGAGGCCCTGGCGATCGATGTGGAGCGCCGAGTCTTCTCCGTGGACGACAAGCTGGTGAAAGAGGGCGAGGTCATCGCCATCGACGGCACCACCGGGCGGATCGCTCTCGGCGAGGTCCCCTTGATCCGGCCCACCCTGAGCGGGGAGCTGGAGAAGGTCCTGGGTTGGGCCGACGGCTTCCGCCGCCTCAGGGTGCGAGCCAACGCCGACAGCCCCGAGGATGCCACCCGCGCTCGCTCGTTCGGGGCCGAGGGGATCGGACTCGCTCGGACCGAGCACATGTTCCTGGGGGAGCGCCTGCCGGTGGTCCAGCGCATGCTCGTATCCGAGAGCCCCGGGGATGCCGAGCTGGAGGAGATGCTGAAGCTCCAGCGAGAGGACATGACCGGGATCTTCGAGGCCATGAGCGGGCTCCCGGTCACCGTCCGGCTCCTCGACGCCCCCCTGCATGAGTTCCTCCCCTCCTCCGGGGAGACCAACCCCATGCTGGGGATGCGCGGGGTGCGCCTCGGGATCGTGAAGCCCTGGCTCTACCCGATGCAGGTGCGGGCCATCATGGAGGCGGCCTGCGAGGTCAAGGCTCGAGGCGGCGAGCCGGTGGTCGAGATCATGATCCCCCTCGTGGCGGGGAAAGAGGAGCTGGAGGAGATCCGCCGGGAGGCCGAGGCGGTGGTCGCCGAGGTGCGGCGGGAGCGGAAGATGGAGGTCCCCTGCCTGATCGGCACCATGATCGAGCTTCCCCGGGCAGCCCTGGTGGCGGCGGAGATCGCCGCGGTGGCGGACTTCTTCTCCTTCGGGACCAACGATCTGACCCAGACCACCTTCGGCTTCTCTCGAGACGACATCGAGGGCAAGTTCCTCCCCCGCTACCTCGAGCGCGGCCTGCTCAAGGCCAACCCCTTCGAGACGCTGGACGTCTCCGGGGTCGGCCGGTTGATCGGGATCGCGGTCGAGGAGGGCAGGGGGGCCCGCCCGGAGCTGAAGGTCGGCATCTGCGGAGAGCACGGCGGCGATCCGGCGTCCGTGGAGTTCTGCCACCGGGCCGGCCTGGACTACGTCTCCTGCTCGCCCTTCCGCGTGCCGGTCGCCCGCCTGGCCGCCGCCCATGTGGCCCTCAAGGAGAAGGGGGTCGGAGCCTCCGAGACCCGCTGAGAGCGTCCCTGCATCCCCGCTAGCTTCGTTGCTCGTCGCTCGCATACGTTGTATAGCTCGCTCCTCGCGCCTTGCTATCGGGGCGCAGGGACGCTCTTGCCTGGGG
>JBOGWM010000094.1:0-5325 GCA_050693695.1 Actinomycetota bacterium | reverse complement strand
GGCGAACTGACGCACGAACCGATTGACCTTTGTTAGTCTCAGTGAACAGGTCTTCAGAATCTGTCGTTTTGTGAACGTGGTGAGTTCCTTCTTTTTGTCCAGCCAGAATTCTATGCGTATGAACAGGCTTTCATATGCGCTGTATAAGGTAACCATATACATGAATGGCAGAAGCGCCATCGTCAGTGCGATGGGGAGGACGAACCCTCGCAGGTTCTTTAAACTCGCAAAATTTTGAAAGTTGCTTATTAAGCTTGTCAACACGTAGATCAGTAGGCGGATTCCGATAATCGCCTGAATTGTCTCCGTGAACCTCTTCGCGTGTGCGTATTCCTGTTTGGTGCCTGCAAACGCAATAAGTGCACGAATGAGAAACAGTAAGGGCACGAGCAGGAGCTCAATGAACAAGTTGAAGACGTATAGGTTGATAACGAAGCTCAGCACAACAGCGAATCGCAAGTTCTTGGCTACAACCTTCTTGAGGTAGTCGTCGTCTTTGATAGCGTCATTAGTAGAGAAGAGCATTACGAGTGCTGTACCAAAAAACCAAAACACAGTGGTCTTTAGTTGTGATGGGTTCCACAGAGAAAGCTTATGGGCTATTAGCAGAATGAGCGAGACATAAGCCACCATTACAAGCAACCCTATGCCAATCTGTGTCGCAAATATTAGCTTCAAGATTGGTGGGAAGCGTTGACGTATGTCCTTATGGACGATTAAGAATGTGACCCCTATCAAGAGCCAAATCAGGAACGCCTTTTCCCTGTTGTCTAGCACAGCTAGAAACTCTGCCATAGTCACTTGCTTAGCGTTGTAGTGAAGCCACGATCCTCAAAAATCGACATCAGGCCTAATGGCGGGTGTCTTTCGGAGGGTGCGGGTCTCGTGCGGGCGGGACGGTATCCGCGTCTCGTATCCGGCCCTTCCGGTCGTGGATGACTGCCTCGCCCCCGCCGAGGTTTCCCAGGATCTCCTTGGCTCGCTGTTCCGCTTTGGTCTGAGTGGGCTGATGGGAACTGGCGCGGTCGGCCCCGGGCTTCTTCACGTCCCAGCCTCCCTTGGGGTTCGGAACTATGTGCCGCCTTTCCTTGCCCATCTTCTGTTTCCCCCCAAGGCGAACTTACGTTTGGGGGATGCTAGCACAGATCAATCTGGCATTTCTTCCGCTTACCACAAAATATGGCCTATATCTAAGGTGGGACCACAATATCATGTGTCTAGAGGCTGTAATTTCATGCATGGCAGCAGGAGAGGCGATAGCGAGCCCGATTGACTTGGCGGCCAGTATCGTGCCGCCTTTGAGAACTGAATCTATGCTCTTGAAGATAAATGGACGCTCGTCTACAATTGTCCGTACCCGTAACAAGTCATCAACGCCACTTAGTCGCATCTCTCTGGGGAGGATTTACCGTTTCATGAGATAGAGATTCGAGAAGCTGCTGAACCTCGGGCCGCAAGTTAGAAAGCTGCGCGGTAAGGGCCTCCTTCGTGAGTCGGATGCTCTTGAAGGAACCCTACGCCCGTCGACTTTTACACCGGCGGATGGATGCCACCATGGGAGCGGGTGCAGCTGGTGCTGGCCGCCCACAACTACGCCGGCAAGAAGCAACGCAAGGATCACCACTACCTCAAGGGTTCGGTGATCCCCGGCAGGCAGTGCGGGTCGCGTCTGGCCGTCATGAACGCTAAGAACCGCTGGGGCACCGTCTACCCCTACTTCTTCTGCCTGGGGCGGCAGACCAAGCGCACCAACTGCATGCAGAAGGTAGTGCTCATTGAGCGGGAGGAGGCGGTCATTGCTCACTATGCCTCGGTCGAGCTGAGCGAGCAGCAACGGGCAGAGGTGCGAGACTTCATCCTGGAGAGGCTAGCTGCGCGGCGACAGGAAGCCGAAGCCGAACAGCAGCGGCAGCAGCGCCGCATCGCCCCACTGACGGACGAACGCCACAAGCTCTTGCAGGCTCACTACGCCAATGCCATCCCGCTTGACCTTCTGAACAAGCTCGCATAGGCCGTGAATTGAACAGTGCTGAACAGCTACTGGCCGCCAGCAAGCTGCATTTGCAGGTGATCGAGGCCAAGCTCGACCAGGCTCTACGGCTCGTCACAGACTGCCAGGCCGCCTACCGAGCGGCTGATGCCAAGGTGAGGCGCTGGCTGAATCAGGTATTCTTTGAGAGGATTGAGGTTAGTGATGATTACGAAGTGAGAAGCGAACTGACCAAGCCCTTCCGGTTGCTGCTGCATGAGGATGTGAGGTGGGAGGCTGAAGCTAGTCGGTCAGAGGCAGAACCACAGGAAGCTACGAACTACTGGCGAGGGACAGCAAGCCGGCGGCGAAGCAGGCAGGAACCCGCTCTTACGTTTGCTGGGCAGGGTTCAAAAGAGGACTGGTTGGTGGGCGAGAGAGGATTTGAACCTCCACGAGGTTGCCCCCACTGGCACCTGAAGCCAGCGCGTCTACCATTCCGCCACTCGCCCTCCGGGCAAGTCTAGCAAGGGGGGGTCTGGGAATAGCACCGCTGGTATCTGGGCAAAGGGCGATCCCTCCTTCTATACTGAGGCGGATCGCCGATCGAAAGGGTTTGGACACGCGGACATGATGGCTTGTGACCCCATGTCCCAAACCTTTTGGAACTTGGTGCGCCCCCCCTCAGTTTCGGAGGAATCCTCTGGGGCTCGCCGAGGAGTTTGAGCGCCGACTGGAGCGACTCGTCGAAGGCTTTTTCTCCCGGGCCTTTCGCTCCCCGATCCAGCCTGCGGAGATCGGCAGGCGGTTGTTGCGCGAGATGGAGGGCGGCAAGACCGTGAGCGTGGGGGCCGTCTACGTGCCGAATTCCTATCGAATCCGCCTTGCTCCCCCCGATGTCGCCCGATTCGAGGGCCTCGTGCCTTCACTCACCCGGGAGTTCAGCGAATTGCTCCGAAGAAATGCGGAGGAGCGTCGTTGGCGCCTGCCCGGCGGCCTCCTGGTGTGCTTCGAGGAGGACGCCGCCGTGGCCGCCGGGCGCTTCGAGGTGCAGGCCGCGCACGAGGCCGGGATTGAGGTGGAGGCTTCTCTCCTGGAGGAGTCCCACGTCCTGTGGCTGGTCGGCTCGGATCCGCCGCAGTCCTGGGAGCTGAACGCCGAGCGTGTCACCCTCAGCATCGGCCGGCTTCCCGAAAGCGATGTGTCGCTGACCGATCCGAATGCCTCTCGCCGGCACGCTCAGGTGCTCCGGCGGGACGATGGCTGGTGGATCATGGACCTGGGTTCGACCAATGGGACGCTGGTGAACGGGGCGCTGATGAAGGAGCGTCGCCTTGCCCCCGGCGACGTCATTCAGATCGGCACCACTCGCATCGAGTATCGCAAGGGGGACGAAACTTAGTAGCCTGGGACCGAATATGCCCGAGCTCGCGCTGACCATCCTCAAATATGCATTCCTGTCGCTGATCTTTCTCTTCCTGGCCAGGGCGGTTCGAGCCATGTTCTTGGATATCTCCGGACGGCCGGCTCCCGGGGGATCGACCCAGGCCATGGCGCCCCCGGCCGCCCGTTCCGCCAAGCCGCCCGATCACGTGGCCCTCCTGGCGCCCGACGGCGGGAAGCCTCAGATCTTCTCTCTGGACGAAGAGCTCATCCTGGGCCGGGCCGGCAAGTGCCACGTGGTCCTCTCGGACGCTTATGCCAGCCAGGTGCATGCGAGGATCTTCCGGCGCAATGGGGGATATTTCGTCGAGGACATGGGATCGACCAACGGCACGTATCTCAATCGCAAGAGGGTGACCTCTCCGACCGCCGTCAGCCGGGGTGACCGGATCCGGATCGGCAAGACCGAGCTGGAGTTTCGCCGGTGACCATCGTCCTGGCGCATGCCGCCGCCACCGATATCGGTCTGCAGCGAACGACCAACGAGGACGCCTATCTGATCCAGTCCCCGCTGTTCGTGGTAGCGGACGGATTGGGGGGCCACTTGGCGGGGGAGATCGCCTCGCGCCTGGCCATCGAGACCCTTTCCGCCTGCGCCGGGGATGGCCATGAGGCGCTGACGGAGGCCGTCAAGGAGGCGAATCGCTCCGTCCACGAGCAGGCAGCCTCCGATCCGCAGCTCCACGGGATGGGAACGACGCTCACCGCCCTGCTGGCCGCGGACTCATCGATCCAGATCGTGCACGTCGGAGACTCCCGGGCGTATCTCTTCCGTGACGACGAGCTTCGGAGGCTGACGCAAGATCACACGCTGGCGGAGCGTCTGGCGCGAGAGGGCAAGATCAGCGCCGACGAGGCGGATCGGCACCCCCAGCGATCGATTCTGGAGCGGGCGGTGGGGGTGGGTCCGGAGGTGGAGGTGGACGTGTACGCGATCGATATCCTGCCCGGAGATCGACTGCTCCTGTGTACGGATGGCCTGACCTCCATGCTCTCGGACTCCGAGATCCGCACCGTCCTCGCGGAGGAGCGCGATCCGAAGGGCGCGGCCGGCCGCCTGGTCGCCGAAGCGGTGCGGGCGGGGGGCCGGGACAACGTCACCACCCTGGTGGTGGACTACCCGAACCGGGCCGGGACGCTCCTGGATGCAAGCGAGGAGGCCGACAAGACGATCGCCGCGCCTCAAGGACCCCCGGCGCCCGAGCGCCCGGCGTCTCATCCCAACCCGGGGACCGTGCGCTCCGAGCATGCCCGAGACCCCGTTCGAGACCCCGTTCGGGAGGCGTCGGACGCGGCGCCCAGGGGGGCACGCCGGGCGCCCTCGGGGCGCGCCATGATGATCGGGATGCTGGTCCTGGTGGTTGCAGGAGGCGGGCTTGTCTCCCGGTGGGTCCTTTCCAACAGTTGGTACGTTGGGAAGCGGGGAGGGATGGTGGCGGTCTACCGAGGCCTTCCCGGGTCCTTCGGCGGCATCGAGCTCAGCTCGCTCCAGAAGCGAACCGACATCCCGGTGGACTCCCTTCCGGAGTATTACCAGCGTCAGCTCGAGGAGGGGATAACCGCCGAGGACCGGACGCAGGCTGAAGAGATCGTGTGGAACTTTCGCGAGCGGACGAAGTCCTCCGATCCCTTGGGGCGCCCGGAGGGCGCCCGGGAGGGCGTCGGGCCCAGCGCCTCGCCGCCCGCGCCGGCGCCGGCATCCCGGTCATGAATTCGCCATCATGAACATGCCAGGGAGAAAACCGTCGAGATGATCCAGCCCATCCCCGCCGTGCGTCGCAACACCGAGGCATCGTTGCTCTTCGTCTCGGCCATAGTCGCCATCGGCGGCTACTGGCTGGCGTCGCTGGCGCATGACCCGGGAGCGCCGCCGCAGATCGCCGGGTACGCGGCGCTCTTCGTCGGGTTGTACC
>JBOGWM010000093.1:0-4230 GCA_050693695.1 Actinomycetota bacterium | reverse complement strand
AACCGGTGGTGCCGGCGATCAGGCCGTGAGGGCCGTCGCGCCGCAGGCCGAGCGTGAGCACTGCGCCCGTATCCGTGATCCCGACCGGCACGGTCAACAGCTCCCGTACCACAGCTCCTCCACCGGGATCGCCTCGGGTCTTTCCAATCCCGGGATCTCCCCCGGGATCTCCCCCAGGATCTCCACGAGGCGGGCGTTCCGGGCCCCCCGGGTGATCCCGGCGCCCGCCTCGTTGAGGGGAGCCAGGCTTCGGGCGGCGTCGAGGGCGTCCTCGGCCGACAGGGTCTCGACCGAGAAGTGAACCGGGCTGCCGGCTGTCCCGGCTCCGATCATCGCCCCATCCCTGTCACTTACTTCAACGATCGTGCTGCATCCGGACGCAAGGCTGTGGCGAGTGTCCGCAAGGAGGATCATCTGGCTGTGGCCCTGACCGCTTCTTCCTGCGGCGTCCAAGAGCCCGGCCACTGAAGGGCGTTGGCCCGCTTCCGGATCCACGAGGATCAGGAGAGCCGGATCCGGAGGGGGCCCCATCTGCCGGCCGAGCTCCGCGGCGATGAGATCGGCGCCCTCCGCATCGATGGAGACCAGTGCAGCCCCCGTCTCGGAAACCACATGGGGCAGCCAGCGCGTCCATGACCACTCCCGGGAACCGGCGACGAGGGCGATCCGAAGCTCCTTGGGGGCGTGAAGAGCTGCGGCCTGGATGAGGAGGGAGCGCGCCAGCCCTTCGGCGACCTGGCGGGGCCCGGCGATACCCACCACGGGCGCGCCCAGGCCGGGCAGGGTGATGGGCGCCCGGTGGATGCGGTCATGACGGGCCAGGATCGCCGCCACCTCATGGGCGAGCGGGGCACGCTCGCCGGGCCGGTGGCCGACGATGTCGATCAGTGAGGGGCGCTGCCCCAGTCCGAGTCGAAGGACCAGGAAGTCGGGGTCGATCGGCCGGCGTTCCCACAGCCGGTCATCGCGCTGCGCCCCCCAGGTCGCAAGCGTGGCGACCTCCGGTTCGGATTGCTCCAGGGCGGCGCTCTGGCGGGTCACTGCATCCCCCAGCTCGCGGTCCAGCTCATGGAGGCGGGCGAGGAACCCTCGGCGCTGAAATCGGCGGCGGGAGCGCTCCGCCATGAACCCGGCAAGGACTCCCAGGATGGCGGTCGAGCCCCCCGCCAGGGCAACCCAGCGAAGTCCCGGGAGCGCCAGGGCGACGACGAAGGAGGTGGCGGCCGCGCCGGAGGCCGCGATGATCCGCCAGAGCGCCCCGGCGCCTCGCGGGTGTAGTTCCGGGGGAACGGAAGGCAGATGCACCCGTAGCGGTGAGGGGGCCGAGATGGTCCGGGGCGGCCGGCTGATCGTGGTCCGGACCTGCGCCGGGTCGATGGGGGTCGTTGGGGAGAGCGCGAGGTCGCTTTCGGGGAGGGCCGGCGAACCCTCGGCCACCACGCCGATCTCGAGGATGTCGCCCCGCAGGACGCCGGAGCGACGCCAGAGCCCGGCAGCGGGGAGATACAGTCCTCCTCGCTGCCGGTAGGCGCAGTACCCGGCCTGCGGACCGAGGCCCAGATACTCCACCATCGAGCGAGTCACCTCTCCGCAGGTTGCCTCCCCTCCGGCTTCGATACGGACGTTCCAGACCTCCGCCTGCCCGTCGATCCCGATTGCCAGCTCCTGACTCGTCCTCCGGCCGGACGCGGCGCCCTCCGCCGACCCCGGCGGGAGCCCGTATTGGAGAAGGATCAGCTCGGAGTTGCCTGCCACGAAGCTCTGCCCCGGCTCCAGGTCCGTCTCATCCTCCACCCATCGGCCCTGGACGCGGGTTCTCCCGGAGGCGCCGACGCTGCGAAGGACGACTCCTCCATCGAGGGGGATCACCGCGACGTGGCGCGTCGAGGCCGAGGGATCCTCCAGATCCAGGTCGGCTCCGTCCCGCCCGATCACGATCTCGCGCTTTAGCGGTACCTGCACCCCTTGGCGGGGGCCCCGTCGGATCCTGAGCAGGTAACCGGGGGAGGGAGTTGAGGCTGAGACGATCCTCTCCGGGGCGGCCCTCTCGGCCAGGGCCGGGCCGAGGTCCTGGAGCGCCACGAGCTGGAGATATGGGTTCAGGGCAGGGCTGAATGGCGCCGGCGGCCACATCGCCGCATGGAGGGCAGGCTGCCGGTTCCTGGGCCGGTCCAGATGGAGGGCCTGGCCGGCACAGGCGCGGCGCAGGTGAGCGACTCGCTCGTCGAGCTCGATCAGGTTCTCGGCCCATACGCAGAAGAGGATGGCGGTCGCCAGCTCCGGGACCACGGGCGATCCCGGCAGGGGTCGGCTCCGCAGGCACCAATCCACCGGAAATGGAGCCTCTTCGGCCACTCGAGCCCACTGGCCGCTCCAGGCGGGGAGCCCCCGGGGTACCCGGGAGACCGTTAGCAGGGTCCGGTAGGCGAGTCCACCTTCGAGCTCCAGGCGCAGGCAGCCATACTGCCTCGACTCCTCGGGCTCGCCGGTCCTCGGAGCCCACCATGGACCGCATATCGAGTCCAGCGCGTCCCAGGCGGCGGGCCGCAGCGATAGATGCTGGCGGATTCGAGCCTCGAGCTCCTCCGACTGGCGGGAGCAGGCGGATACCTCTCGGGCGCTCGGTGGGGTTGGGAGGATCCCGAAGACGCCGGTTACCTCGGCGCCGGCGGCTCGTATCACCTCCCGCAGCGGGCTCCGAACCCGGCGCCCGGAGGGCGCCGGGAGCTCGGCCGCGAGGAACCGGAGGCGCTCCCCCGCCCTCGTCCCGTGCCCCTCCGAGCCCCCCGAACCATGAAGAGACAGCAACAGGCCCTCGCCTGGAAGCGCCAGGATTGCCTCCATGCGCCGACGGTGATCATCCCGAGCCGGGCCCGGGAGACCCAATTGGTAGAGAGCCCAGGGGATGCCTCCAGCGCTCCAGACCACACATCCCTCGACAAAGCGAACTCGCCACGCCATCGTCTCGGTGCACCCCCGCACTAGGGCTGATCACCGGAAGAGGCGGGGAAGATGGTGGACCCGGGTATCTCGGTGGGAAGCGAGGTGGCCGTGAGCCCATCAACCGTGCGCGCCACTCTCACGGTGAAGTAGTGGACGCCGTCCCTGCGGTAGCCCTCCTCGGCCTCGACCAGGATCTCGGCCGCCACGGTCACCGACCAGGAGTCCGCCCCGGTGGGCAACGCCTCGAGGCTGGCGGTTCGGGCGACATAGCGCTGTCGGGGCCGGATTCCCTTCAGGCTCAGAGATTGCGGGTAGAAGGGCCGGAGAACGTTCTCCGTTCCCTCGCCCGTCTCGAGATAGGTGGCGACGAAGAGCTGGGCGAACCCTTCCACCCCCGCCGGAAGAGCGGGCTCTCGCCCGGGTTCCGCCCCGGGCAGCCGCGCCACGGTGATCAGAGCGAGCAGGCCGGAGGCGGCTGAAGCGGCGATAAGCAGCCACAAGCAGGCGGTGACGATCGCCACCACCCGCTGCCGTGGGAGTGCCAGGGCCCCCTCCGAGCGCCCGGGGGGGTCAGCGAAACCTGCGGACCGATGCACTTAGCCTCCAGACTTCGAGCGCGAGGGAAGGGTGATCGTCTCGCCGGTACGGATGAGATTTGGGTTCCGGGAGGGCAGGGTGGACAGGTTGGCCTTGACCACCTCGGTCCAATACCCGTGGATGTGGGTGTTGGTGACCCCACTGCCCTCCGCCTCCTGGCGAAGCCGGGTTGCTGCGATCTTCCAGAGGTTGTCTCCGGGCTGGACGACGTAGAGGGCGGAGGCGGCGGCGTCCCCGGAGGGGGGGAGAGACGCCGCCTCCGCACTGGGTGACCGGCCGCTCCGATCGGGAATGGCGCGGCCGTCGATGGATTCCCCGCCCGGGGGGACGATCAACCCGCGTTGACCATCGAGGATCCGCACCAGGGGGGTGGGCTCGGGTATGAGGCCTGCATGTCCCGTGGGTGTGGCGCCGGCGACAGCGCCCAGGAGGCTCACCGCCGTCGACATGGCCGCCGCCCGGTCGATCAGCCGGCGCAGGGGAGCCGGCGCCGCCATCCGGCAGAAGGCTTGTACGGCCGGTGGGATCCCGCGGGCTCGGGCAGCCAGACAGGCGGCGGTGGAGATGAGAAGCCACCAGGACAGAGCCAGGGCGATCATCTGGAGGACCGCGACGACGACGTCTTCCATCGGGGTCATCCGAAGCCATGAGCGCCAGGCGTTCGGGTCGAACGCTCGGGGAGCTCCGGGG
>JBOGWM010000092.1:0-8019 GCA_050693695.1 Actinomycetota bacterium | reverse complement strand
TTTCAGGACTTCCCCAGTGGACGGCTACCCTTTCTGGTAGCAGGTGAAGGAGAGTACCGTGGAACGGGCAGCGAGGCTGACGGGGAGCGGCGATATGGACGCGCTGGAGGTTCCCGCTTCGGTCCGGGAGGCCTACGAGGAACGGGGAGATCGCCTGTGACTCTCACCCCGACGCCATCACCTTGTCCTAGTCGCTGAACATCTTGAGTAACCAGTAGCCTTTCCCAGACTGTAGACCGGGAGGAGCGGTGGATCCGGAACAACTTCGTCGCCACTGCCTGGCGAAATCAGGCGCCGCGGAAGACTTCCCGTTTGGAGATGAGATCTCGGTATTCAAGGTCGCTGGCAAGATCTTCGCGATCTCGGCTCTCGGCGGCCTCCCCCTCGAGGTGAGCCTCAAGTGCGACTCCGACCTGGCGGCAGCCCTGCGCGCTCGGTACGGTGCGGTGCGCCCCGGCTACCATCTCAACAAGCGCCACTGGAATACCGTGACGATCGACGGCTCCATCTCCGAAGGAGAGATCGAGGCGATGATCGACGACTCTTACGATCTGGTTGTCGCAGGACTGCGAAGGTCTGACCGGGACGCCCTCGAGCGGTAAGAGCCCAGGATGCGCGCGAGGCGAAGGCGCGCCTGTGCCTCCTCGAGCGGAAGGTGCGTACCGAGGTGGACAGCTCATCCTCCGCCCGTCCCAGCGTCCCGCCGACGCCTTTCAGGCGGCTTGCCGTGCGCTGGTGCGGAGAACCTCCAGGGATTCCTCCAGGCTCTCGACGCCCCGGACCCTGAGATCGGGTCGGCGGGCAAGCTCGACCTCACCGCTCGGCACCAGGAAGATGTCGGCACCCCCGGCCTGGACGCCCGCCGCCTTCTCGGCCACCCCGCCGACGGGGCCGACGTCTCCATCGATCGAGATGGCCCCCGTCGCCGCGATCGTGCGCCCGGCCGCCAGGTCATCGGGGCTCAGCAGATCCGCGATGGCCATCGCATAGGCCAAGCCGGCCGACGGACCCCCGATGTCCTGGACGACGAAGTCGACTTCGAAGGGCAGCATCACCGAGAAGTCGCGAGTCTGAAGAGCGACTCCGATGGCGACGAGCCCTTCCCCGGCCTGCTCGAGGCGGGCGCTTCTCACCGTCACCTCTTGCACGCCACTTCCCCGCTCCACCATCAGGGTGAAATCGCTTCCTGCGGGAGCGGATCGGATCTCTCTTCCGACCTCATCGGCCAGGTCGATGTCGCGGCCGTCGATGCCCACGATCACATCTCCCGGGCGCAGCCTGCCCTCGGCGGGGGAGTCCGGCACCACCGAAACCACCCGGGCCCCGTTGCCCCGGAGCGTCACGGACATGCCGACCGCCCGCGCGGCCGCCCCGGCTGCGATCATGCGGCTCTCCTCGAAGATCGTCCTCTGGCGGCGGACGAACCGCTCGGGGTTCACTCCTCTGGGGATGACCGCCGACAGGGCCAGGACCTCCCGGTCGGGATGGAAGAGCGCCACCACGGCCCCCAGGGCGTTCGGACGCGAGACGGAGACCGAAGTGAGGAGATACTTCCCGTCCACCTCGTCGGTGGGCACGCCGGAGATCTTGATGCCCGGGGTGACGTCAAAGGCGGGGCCGGGCGAGATGACAGCCAGGGGCGGACGATAGAAGTAGGCGGCGGCCAGCAGGATCGCGAGGCCCACGATGAACCAGACGACCCCCCCGGCCCCCCTCGCCGGTCGGGGTTCCCGAACCCCGCGCATGCGCCTCAACTCCGCCGCCCTACCCACATCCGAGACGGAGAGGATCCCGGCCAGACGCCCGTCCTCGAGCACCACTGCCCGCCCCGGTCCGTCCTGGAGCACATCGAGGGCGTCGAACACGCCGGCGTCGGGGGGCAGCGTCGGGATCTGGTCGTGGGTCAGCATCACGTCCCCCACCGTGATGCGCTCCGACGCCTCGTTCGCCACCTGGGATGCCGCCCGAACGGAGAGCAGGCCGACCACCCGATCTCCTTCGACCACCGGATACGAGCGGTACCCGCGGGGCCCGGCGGCGCCCTGGAGGAACTGTCCGATTGTCCAGTCAGGCGCCACGGTGCTGGGGTGGCGCGTCATCAAGTCGCGTACCCGCAGTCCATGGAAGGCGGAGCGGAGGCTCGCCTGTAGCTCCTCTCCCTGAGCCGCCTGCACCAGAAACCAGCCGATGAAGGCGATCCAGAGCCCGCCGGTTCCCGACCCGGTGAACAGTCCGAGCAGCCCCATGCCGACGAGCAAGAAGCCGAAGATGCGACCCGCCCGAGCGGCCGAGCGGGTGGCCGCCTCGAAGCTCTCCTGCCGGCGCCACAGATACGCGCGCAGCACCCGGCCACCATCGAGGGGAAGGGCGGGAACCAGGTTGAAAGCCAGAAGGATACCGTTGATCCGCGCCAGGTAGTCCGCCACGCCGCGCACCGGCTCGGCCCAGCTCAACTCCCCGCCCACCCGGGCCAGAGCCGCGAAGCCGATCGCGAGAACCAACGAGACGGCGGGGCCCGCGAGGGCGATCTTGGCCTCGGCGCCGGGAGAGGGGAACATCGAGGAGAAGCGAGCCACTCCTCCGAACAGCCAGAGGGTGATTCCCTCGATCCGCATCCCCTCCCGGAGGGCGGTGAGGGCATGGCCCATCTCGTGCAACACGATGGACGCGAAGAAGATCACGGCGGCGACCCCGGCCATCGCCCAGTAGGTGGTCGCTGGCAGGCCGGGATAGGTGGCCGGGAAGAGGCGGGTGGCAAGGGTCCAGGTCACCAGGGCGAAGACGAAGAGCCAGGTCCAGTGCGCCCCGATCGGGATGCCCTTGATGCGAAGGAGCACGAAGCTCGACGCGAGCGGATCCTTTCCCTCCCGCGCACGAGAGCCGAGACTGGCCGTGGTGGCCTGCGACCCGCCCAACTGGTCTCCTTTGCTTTTCGGGAACCCACTCGTCGCCGGAGCGACAAATGAGTGGCCAGTAGACAGTACCAGTACCCGGTCGGCAGGCAAGGAAACCTCCAGTTGCCGCGCAACATTGGGATCGGCGAGAATCGGAAGATCCATGCATTAGGGCCCCTTTCGGGAAAGGCGTGGAGGCGTTCCCAGAAGGAGGAGGTCGATCGGACCGAAAGCGCGGGCGCGACGTCTGGCGCTCTTCGGTTTCCCGGTCGCGGGGATGCTCGCGCTCGAGTCGCGAAAAAGATTTCTTCCCGCTCCGCCGCTCTGATCCGTCGCGGAAGCCGCTCCCCGACATATGCTCCTGCCCCGTGCAGTCGAAGTTCGTCAGCCACCTTCGGGGGCTTTCACCCTCAGACTTCGAAGCGCTCCTCAGGCGCCGTCCGCAAGCGCGCCAGCTCCTCTTGACCACCGGCCGCCCGGACTTCCCGGCCCTGGCCCAGCTCCTCGCCCGCCCGGAGGGGGTCCGGGACGCGGTCGCCTCACTGGATGAGTTTTTACTCCAGCTCCTGCACCTCGCGGTGTGGCTCGGCCCCGAGGTCCCCGCCGAGCAGCTTGCCTGGCACGCCTCGGGGGTGAGTCCCGAATCGCTCCGGCGCGGCGCCGAGGAGCTGGCCCGGTGGGGACTGGCCTTCCCGGCCCGCAAGGGCGGCGACTGGTGCATCGAGGTTCCCGATTGCGCCTCTTCCTGGATCTCGGAACCGGCCGGCCTGGGGCCGACCACCAGGCGGATGCTCCCGAACCGCAGCGCCGAGTTCCTCGCGGCGGTCGCCGCAAATATCGGCCTGACCTGGCGCCAGCGGCCCCGCAAGGAGGCGATGCTGGATCTGGTGGCGAGCGCGCTTGGGGAGCCAAAGCGCATCGCCGCCCTACTCGCCGAGGCCCCCAAGAAAGCCGTGAAGATCCTGGAGAAGGCCCGACGCGAGCAGGGCCGGCTCACCTGGCCGCAACTGGTGAGCGATGGCCATGCCCGCTGGTCGGACCGCCATTGGAGCGAGCACACGAAGGTCACAACCGACCTCCACTGGCTGGAGAGCCGCGGGCTGCTGTTCGTCGATTCCCCGTTGGCGACCCATCCCGGGGCCGGGACGGTGGTTCCCGCGGAGGTGGAGCTGGCCATGCGAGGAGGACGCATCTTTGATTCGTGGGCGCCCGAGCCGGTGCCGCTCCTGACGGCAGAGGTCCCCGCGGGGGCGGGGAGCGGCGATCCCTCGAAGGTCCTCGCCGACGCCGAGGCGCTGCTGGAGGAGTGGTCCCGGAGCCGGCCCCAGCCCTTGCAGCGGGGCGGCCTGGGGGTTCGGGAGTTGCGGAGGGCCGCGAAGGCCTCCGGGTTGGAAGAACGCTACGTCTCGTTCCTCTACGCCCTGCTCGCGGAGGCGGGGCTGCTGATCTACGACGACCAAAAGCGCTTGGCGCCCTCGGCGGCGGCCTGGGAGTGGGTGGCCGATCCGCCTCCCCTGCGCTGGGCCAAGCTCTTTACGACCTGGCGCAACTCGATGCTGTGGAGCGAGCCCGAGAACGGGTTGGTACGGCTGGACCAGGTGGCCTACCGGCCCTTCATCCCGATCCTGCGCACTGCTACCCTGGAGGAGCTGGCGGGGCTCCCCTCCGGGGTGGGCACGGAGATCCCTTCCCTCGCCCGGCGGCTGTCGTGGCGCCATCCGAGCCTGATCCATTGCGAGGAGTGCGCCGGCCTGGCCATAGAACGAACGGTGGAGGCCCTGGCGTGGCTCGGAACCGCGCGGGGGCCTTCACCCATCGCGCTCGGCGAGCCGGCGCGATCCGCTCTCTCCGACCCCGAGTGGGTCTCCCGCTCCGAGGGGGCATCCTCCGCCTTCCCCGCCGACGTGAACACCTGCACCGTCGGCGCGGATCTCACGATCATCGTCCCCGGCCTTCCGGTCCACGATCTGAGAGCGACCCTCACTCGCTTCGCCGACCTGGGGGCCTCCTCGCCGGCCCGGATCTACCGGCTGTCTGAGACGTCGCTGCGCCGGGGGCTCGACTCGGGGATGAAGGCGGAAGAGATCGTCGCCCTGCTCGATCGGTACGCGCCGAAGGGCGTACCGCAAAACGTCGCCTATCTCATCGAGGACGTGGGACGGCGCCACGGCCGGCTGGTCGCGGGCCGGGCGGGGCTGTACGTGCGCTCCGAGGACCCGGCCCTGCTCAGAGCCGTCACCGCCGACCGCCGGCTCGCCTCCTGCTCCCCCCGGCTCCTGTCGCCGACCGTGGCGGTCATGGAGGGCCAAGACGTCGAGATCCTGCTCGGGACCCTGCGCTCCGCCGGTTACATGCCGGTAGCCGACCCCGGGACCGGAGCGGACACCCGGACGGCGACCGCCTCGGACGCCCGACCGATCTTTCCCCGACCGCCGCGCGCCCTCAGTCCGCTGGAGCCGGCCGAGGCCAGCCGGTTGGCCAGGGCCATCCTGGCGCGCGGTAGCCCCAGGGCCGCGCCGGCCACGGGCGAGGACCGGGTTCGCCCGCCCGGCGTCGGGGAGGGCAACCTTCTCGACGGTCGCACCTACACGAATCCTGTCCAGATCGCCAAGCTCCTGGAGGCGGCTTTGGAACAGGAGATGGTGGTGGAGATCTCCTATATCTCGCGGGGCAAGCAAACCACCCGGAGCATTGAGCCGTTGGAAATAGAGGGCCGGGCGGTGGTGGCCCGGTGCCGGTTGCGCAACGACGAGCGCACCTTCCATCTCTCCCGGATCAGCCAGGCGCGAGCGACCGGGGAGCGGACGGACGAAGACGAGGACGAGGACCCCTTCGAGGGCGGGGAGCTGGTGCTGCTTGAGCGCCGCCGATAACCCGCTCATCGTCCAGTCCGACCGCACCGCCCTCTTGGAGGCCGACCACCCCCGGGCGGAGGCGTGCCGCGCGGGGCTGGCCCGATTCGCCGAGTTGGAAAAGAGTCCCGAGCACGTGCACACCTACCGGATCACCCCCCTTTCCCTGTGGAATGCCCGGGCGGCGGGGATGTCGGTGCCGGAGATCTCCTCGGTTCTCTGCGACTACTCCCGCTATCCCGTCCCCCCATCGATCCTGGTGGACATCACCGATCAGATCGCCCGCTATGGGCGCCTGCGGCTCATCAAGCAGGATGGATGCCTCGAGCTCGTCACCGAGGAGCCCCCCATCCTGGAGGAGGTGCTCAGGGCGAAGACCGTCGCCGGCCTTCTCGGCCGGCGCCTCGCGCCCGGCCGGGTGGAGGTGGCCTCCGGGGAGCGGGGCCGTCTGAAGCAAGCGCTGATCAAGCTGGGCTGGCCGGTGGAGGATCTCGCCGGATATGCGCCGGGGACGGCGCTAGATCTTGCCCTCAGCGAGGTGACCGGATCGGGCGCTTCCTTCCGGCTTCGGCCCTTCCAGGCCGAAGCGGTGGCGTCCTTTTGGGCCGCGGGCGGCCCCGCCGGGGGCAGTGGCGTGGTGGTGCTGCCCTGCGGGGCGGGCAAGACCGTCGTGGGGATGGGGGTGATGGCCAAGGCTCGCACCCATACCCTGATCCTGGTGACCAGCATCGTGGCAGCTCGCCAGTGGCGGGCCGAGCTGATCGACAAGACCAGCCTCGGTCCCGATGAGGTGGGCGAGTACTCGGGGGAGGCAAAGGAGATCCGGCCGGTGACGCTGGCGACCTATCAGGTGATAACCCACCGCCAGAAGGGTGAATTTCCCCATCTGGCCCTCTTTCAGCAACAGGACTGGGGGTTGGTGATCTACGACGAGGTTCACCTCCTCCCGGCTCCCGTGTTCCGCATGGCCGCCGAGATCCAGTCCAAGCGCAGGCTCGGGCTCACCGCCACCCTGGTGCGCGAGGACCGGCGCGAGGACGACGTGTTCTCCCTCATCGGCCCCAAACGTTACGACACTCCCTGGAGGGAGCTCGAGGCGCAGGGGTGGATCGCACCGGCGACCTGCACCGAGGTGCGAGTTCCGGTGAGCGAGGAGGTGCGCTTCGCCTACGCGGTGGCCGAAAGCCACGAGCGCTACCGGGTGGCGGCCACCAACCCGGCCAAGATCTCGGCGCTCGAAGCCCTGGCCCGCCGGCATCGGTGCGACCGGGTCCTGGTGATCGGCCAGTACCTGGACCAGCTCGACGAGATCGCCGCTGCGCTCCGGGCGCCGCTGGTGACGGGGCGGACGCCCACCGCCGCCCGGGAGCGGCTCTACGGCGACTTCCGGGAGGGAGACCTGAGACTCCTGGTGGTCTCCAAAGTGGCCAACTTCTCCATCGACCTCCCCGAGGCGAACGTGGCCATCCAGATCTCGGGTACCTTCGGCTCGCGCCAAGAGGAGGCGCAGCGTCTCGGCCGGATCCTGCGTCCCAAGGCGAACGGGGGCCAGGCACGCTTCTACACCCTCGTCAGCCGGGAGACCCAGGACCAGGACTTCGCACTGCACCGCCAGCTCTTCCTCGCCGAGCAGGGCTACCGGTACGAGATCGTGGATGCGGCCGAGGTGATCGAGGGAGCCGCCGGGGAGCCGCTGCCGCCCAACGTGATCCCGCTGCATCGACTCCCGAGGGAGTAACGACCCGAGACGGCCACGCCGTGGGATGCCTGCTCATGGGCATCTTTCCGATCGTGTTCTACCCGATCTCCAAGACGCTGTGGCTCGCGATGGACGCCCTGCTTCACCGGATGGGTTGATATCTCCTCCCGAGCGCTCGGAGCTAGAGCGTGTCGTAGCTGTAGATATCGGAGACGTCGAGCATCTGTCGCGGGGTGACCGGGTCGGAGAGCAGCGCATACATATCGTCATCAATCCGATGGCCCAACAGGGCCGCTGGGGCGGTCATGTCGGGAAGGTACGAATCGATTCGGCGTGGCGCCTGCCAGGCTGCCCAGATCCGGTCGACGTTGCAGTGGTTCAGATAAAAGACCGGATCGTTGGGGGAGGAAGATGGCGACATGTCGCCACCCACCCACACGTGCACCCGGTTGTGGAGGCCGGGAGCGTTGGCGAGTGGTTGCCACCCCTCCAACCGGTTGCGAAAATCCGCCGTGCTCGTGTTCCAGGGGCTGGAGTCATAGGTTGAGATAAGGAGGGCTTGGCCCACCTGGGG
>JBOGWM010000091.1:0-3671 GCA_050693695.1 Actinomycetota bacterium | reverse complement strand
CGCCTCCCCGGACCAGATGCCGGCGTCCACCGAGGAGCCGAAGCGGGCGAGCCTGGCATGGGCCTCCCCGGCGTTCTCGGCGGTCTCGGAGAACGAGCGGGCCAGGGCGTCGAAGGCTCCGGGGTCCCCCGGGGCGGGATCGCCTCCGAGGGCCGCCCAGTTGAGCGTGGTCATCCGGGTCCCCGGCTCACTTCTTCGCTCCGGTCGCCTCCGACAGCTTCGCCTCCTGCTCCAGGTAGGTGTCGATGGCCCCCTGGATACGCCCCAGGAGCCCGTCGATGCCTTCGATGATCTTCTTGCGACCGTCCCTCCAGCCACCCACGAAGTCGTCGAGAGCGCCTTCGAGGGTTCTCGAGCCGAGGCGGCTGTCGTACGCGTCCACGTTGTCCGAGACACGCTCCAAAGACCCCTTGATCTCTCCGAGCTGGCGGGAGAGCTCGGAGAGCGCGTCAACGTCGACGTAGAGTTCCATCGCTCCCTCTCCTCGAGCGGATCGGTGCGAAGTGTCCTAACCTCGCATCTGGCGGGCCAGCTGCTCTTCGGTGTCCTGGTAGGTCTGCGCCGCGGTCCCCAGCATCTGAGAGATACCGTCGAGAGCTTCTTTTACCTGACGGGCTCCCTGATTCCACTGCTCATACATGTCTCGAAACGAATCCGAGGCCGCCCCCGCCCAATCCGCATCCACCAGCCCCTGGACCTGAGAGCGCATCGACTCCAGGCGCTGGGACACCTCCTCCGAGCCTGACTTAAGCTGCCGGGACACCGAGTGAAGCTGCTCCGAGGTCACCTTGATCATGGTCATCAGACGTCTCCTCCTTCACGTGCGACGGACCGGTTGTCTTCCGATGGAGCAGAGGCCGCTACGGACCACCGGATGGCAGCGACAGGCTATAGTACCCTAAGGCTACACTTGAGACGCCCCCGACAACTCGATAGCCTCTATGGCATTGAGTCGCAGGTATTTGTCCCCTCGGCCCGATGAGGACGTATGATCGATGTGTCCCGGCCGGATTCGTTAGGAACCCATGATGGAGTTTGGTGAGAGTGGAACCCGGGTTGACTTGGGAATCGAGGGCATCAGTGAGGCGACCCAGGTGGGCAGGGGCGGCTTTGGAGTCGTCTACCGGGCCCGCCAGGAAGCGCTGGGTCGCACCGTAGCGGTCAAGATCCTCTCCGTAGCGGTGCTCGACCAGGAGTCTCGCCGCCGCTTCGAGCGCGAGTGTCGGGCTCTGGGGACGCTCTCGGGCCACCCGAACATCGTGGGGCTCTATACCTCCGGCCTCTCCGCCACCGGCCATCCCTACCTGGTCATGGACTACCTTCCGGGAGGGAGCCTGGCTGACCGTATCAAGCGAGAGAAGCCACTTCCCTGGACGGAAGTGGCCGAGATGGGGATCAAGCTGGCCGGGGCACTGGCCGCGGCGCATGCAGCCGGCGTGCTGCATCGTGACTTGAAGCCCGAGAACGTGCTCATCTCCGCCTATGGAGAGCCGCAACTGGTGGACTTCGGGGTCGCCCGGATGCGGGGGGACGCTGCCACCCGTACCGGACTCGTCACCGGCACCCTGACGCATGCTGCCCCTGAGGTCCTCGCCGGGAAATCCGCCAGTGAGGCTTCCGACGTCTATTCTCTTGCTTCCACTCTCTACGCTCTCGCGGCGGGCCGTGCCGCCTTCGCACGGCTCGGCGACGAGACCTTCCATCCTCTCCTCACCCGGATCCTGTCCGAGGAGCCCCCCGACCTGCGATCCATGGGAGTGCCCGGGCCCTTTTGGGAGGCGCTCAATGCCGCCATGGCGAAGGATCCCGGGCAGCGCACTCTCACAGCTTCGGCATTCGGGGAGGCGCTGAGGGATTCCCGGGAGGTGGTCGGTCTGAAGCCTGTCCCCGGAGGGGGGCCTCGGAGCGGGAAGCCACCCACCTCGCCGGCCAGTATCGGTTCCACCCTGGCCACCGGCCGTCCGTTCGATCGTCCTTCCCCACCCTCCCAGACCGATCCCGGTTCCGCGTGGTTGGACCAGGTTCGGGCCAGCCTTTCCGGTGGAGGGCCGCTCCCATCGCCTCCTCCGACCAGCCCCGGCCCCTCGCCGGTTCCTCCTTCCCCATCTCCCCCTCCTGTCGGGGGGTCACCGTCTGCTGGAGGGCCACCGCCGTCTCCTCCGACCACCCCCGGCTGGACGCCTCCTCCCCCGGCCGGACCCGATTCCGAGTCCGTCACGCTCTTTCGGGCCCCGACCTCGGCGTCCTCTTCCCCTCCCCCGGCCGCTCCTCCCCACTCTCCCTTCGGCCAGGCCCCACCCCGTCAAGCTCCCTTCAGCCAGCCCCCCTCCTCTACTCAAGCTCCACCCGGACAGGCTCCCTCCTCTCCGGTGCCTTTCACTGCACCGCAGAGACAGCCGGCGGGGAAGCCGGCCCGCCCGCAGGGCCTGCTCATAGGAGGGGGGATCGCGGCGCTAGTCGTCCTCATCGCCGCAGCCGTCTTCGTCCCGAAGGTGCTTTCGGGAAGCGGCTCGAAGGACGCCGAAAAGAAGCCCGGGAGAACTTCGAACCAGGGTGCGGGCCCATCGCCCGGGGCGAGTCCCCCCTCCGCCCAAGCTCCAGCGCTCTCCTCGAGCCCGACGCCGGGTCTGGGGGAAGCGGTCCCTCCCGCCCGGGTCTCTCCCGGGAAAAGGATCGTGTTCACGAGCCTGCGCGACGGCAACCGAGAGATCTATATCGTCAACGACGACGGGACGGATCTGAAGAACCTGACCGGCAATGGGGCCACGGACACCCAGCCCGCCTTCTCACCGGACGGGACCACCATCGCGTTCATGAGCAACCGTGGCGGCAACGAGGACATCTACCTCATGAGTTCTGACGGAAGCGGAGTTCGGAGGCTCACCAACAACCCCTCCGAGGACATAACCCCTGCCTGGTCGCCCGACGGTACGAGGATCGCCTTCGCACGCAAGGACGGGGCCAGCTCGCTGATCTACGTGATCAACGCCGACGGAAGCAAGGAGCAGAGGCTCATCTTCAATCTCGGGAGCCATCCCGCCTGGTCGCCGGACGGGCAGAAGATAGCTTTCGCCAACCTGACCGGCGAGATCGTCGTGATCAACGCCGATGGAAGCGGGGAGGTGAGGGTCACCCAGAACGCCGCCCAAGATCTCGATCCCGACTGGTCCCCCGATGGCCGCCTGTTCTTCGCCACGGAGCGCGAGGGGCCGGCGTCACGGGTCTATGCGATGAAGGTTGACGGCAGCGATCAGAAGAGGGTGACGAGCGGAGGATCGCCTGCCTGGTCCCGGCAGAGCAATCGGCTGGTGTTCATCCGGGATGGGAATGTCTTTCTCAGAGATGCCGGCGGGCGGGAGAAGGCGATCACCAGCGGCGCGAAGGATGAAGATCCGGACTGGTGATCCCGGCCTCGGGCACTCGCCCGGCGGGGAGCGCTAGCCGACCGGGCGACGGGCTGCGAGGCGGAGGAAGTTGTCGACCAGGCGCATGCCCTCTCCGGTCAGCACCGACTCGGGGTGGAACTGGACTCCCACGACCGTGTGGTGGCGGTGTCGGATGCCCATGATCACCCCATCCGAGGTACGGGCGGTCACCTTGATCTCTTGGGACGCCGAGTCCACCCGGACGACCAGCGAGTGGTAACGCGTGGCCTCGAAGGGGTTCGGAAG
>JBOGWM010000090.1:0-5552 GCA_050693695.1 Actinomycetota bacterium | reverse complement strand
GCGGCAGCGACGGGACCATTCGGGTGTGGAACCGGTCGAGCGAGCACCAAGTGCGAGGGACTGACCTTGGCGGTATGGGGACCACCAGGCCACTTGCCGGGCTGCGCAGCGACGAACCCAGCGACGTGGATCTGCTGGGCATCGGCACCGAGGTCGAGATGATGGCCACCCTCGTGGCCGCGGCGAGCACGGAGGCCCCCCTCGCCATCGGGCTACTGGGCGACTGGGGGTCGGGCAAGTCGAGCTTCATGCTGCAGATGGAGACCCAGGTGCGGGAGCTGGCCGATGCGTCGGCGAGCAACCTGGGTCAGAGCGAGTTCGTGGCCAACGTCTGCCAGGTCCGATTCAATGCCTGGCACTACAGCGACGACCAGATCTGGTCTGGCTTGGTCGAACACCTGTTCCGGGCTCTTGCCTCCGGAGGAAACGACGGGTCACGGGATCCAGTGGCGGACCCCGAGAAAGCCGCGAAGGTTGGCGAGCGACTCCATGAGGCGACGGCTGAATACGAGCAGGCGAACCGAGACCTGAACCGGTTGGCTAACAAGCCACGTCCCGTGGGTCTACTGGCCGGTCTCGGTTCGGTGGGCGAGCTTGTCGCCCTTCCCGGCATCCTCGTCGGTGAGATCTGGAGGGACGTCCGGTCGAGCTGGCGCTCTCTCGTCGGGTGGCTCGTGGCCGTGGCGGCTCTCGGAGCGGCCGTGGCAGGGTTCCTCTGGACCCGGGACTTCCTCTGGCGCACCATCTTGACCCTTGCCGGCCTCGGGGCCGTCGTGGGGAAGGTTTGGCGCCCGCTGAAGAGGCTGCACGCCTGGCTGCTCGATTCGGCTGGCCGCCAGAAGCGCCGGCTGGAGGAGAGGCGGGATGCAGCGCACAAGCGGATCGCGACGCTTCGGGGCGAGCTGGCCCTCGTCAGCGCCTCCGAGCGCCTCCACCGCTTCGTTGCGGATCGCCAGGGTGCTGGCGATTACACTCCGTATCGAGGCCTGCTCGGGCTCGTCTATCGAGACCTCCGTCAGCTCAACGAGAACTTAAAAGCCGCTCTGCAGGAGTGGGAGAGCCTCAAGCCGCCGCGCCCGAT
The DNA here is from genome assembly GCA_050693695.1 of Actinomycetota bacterium. Taxonomy (GTDB): domain Bacteria; phylum Actinomycetota; class CADDZG01; order JAHWKV01; family JAOPZY01; genus JBOGWM01. The sequence goes on along the minus strand of JBOGWM010000090.1, from coordinate 4,471 downwards.
GCCCCCCCTCCAACGGATCGTGCTCTACATCGACGATCTGGACCGTTGCCCTCCGAAGCGAGTTGTGGATGTCCTGGCCGCTGTGCATCTCCTGCTTGCGATGCGTGTGTTCGTCGTAGTTGTCGCAGTGGACGTCCGGTGGCTGGAGTTGTCGCTCAAACATCATTTCACTGAACTTTTGGGGCACCGCGACCTGCCCGAAGGCGTGATTGAGGCAGCCGAGCCGGTGGGCACGCCCTGGGACTATCTCGAGAAAATCTTCCAGATCACGTACGCGCTTCGCCCCATGGGCTCTCGGGCCGCCGCCGCGTACCTTCAGACACTCCTTCCTTCTGAAAGCGAGATGCTGGTCGTGACTCCCCCGAGCGCTCAGGCGGAGGCTGAATCCATCACGCCCCAGCTCGACACCGCTGACTCGACGCCCCCTGACGAGGCCAACCTGCAGGATGCCGGCGAGGTCTTGGGTCTCAGTGCCCATTCAAGGAGTTGGACAGGTGATGGGCTGAAGAAGGAGGCAACCCAAGGCGAGTCGTTCCCGGTCTCGGCGCTCCCTCCGCGTGCTGGCCCTGCCTCGGTCCGCAATCTGCAGCCGGAAGGGCTTCGGATGCGCGCTCGAGAGCGAGAGTTCATCCCCGCCCTCGCTGCGTTGCTCCCCACCCCTCGGGCGGCCAAGAGGCTGATCAACATCTACCGACTGATCCGCATCGGAATCACGGAAGGGGATCTGGAGGCCTTCGTGGGCGACGAAATCGGCGGCCCCTATCAGGCCGTGGGTCTGCTGATTGCCATCGTTGTCGGCCATCCACGGCTCGTTCATGGCGTGCTCGGCGAGCTTCACGCCACCACCGTCCCCGACTTCTTCACGCTGTTGGGTGAGCTCCACAAGGCTTGTCCGCCCGGCGAGGTCTGAGGTTGACCCGGTTCCGTGGACGGCTGAGGTGTCGAGCGGGAGACCCTCTGGCCGTTGGCTCAGGGTGGTCAAGTCACCCGGAGAGCCTCACCTTTCTTCCTGCTGCCGACCGACACTGTAAAACTAAAGTATATTAGTCTAATGATCACTCCCTCCCCTCTCTCCTCCCGTCGGGCGGTCGGGGGCAGGCGAGCTGGCGATCAACGGTAGGAGAGGAGAAAAGCATGGGCGAGTTCGTCGATGTCACCGCGGCAAACGAGGTTCCAGAAGGTGAGATGGCGAGTTATCGGGTGAACGGACACCGGATCGTCCTCGCGAAGGTGAGGGGCAGCCTCCTTGCCTTCGACGAGATCTGCACGCACCGCGGCTGCTCACTGGCCAAGGGCGAGCTGGAGGAGAAGACGGTCATCTGCCCCTGCCACTTCGGACAGTTCGACCTCCTCACTGGGCAGGTTCTCGCCGGGCCTCCCCCGGCGCCGATCAGGGTCTACCCCACCAGGGTTTTGGAGGGAATCGTCCAGGTCGAGATCTGAACTCTGATGAGATGAGGCGCCTCGGGAATGAAACCGGACGAGGTACGTTCTAAAGATCAAGAGTATTAGCGATAGAAGGGGCAGCGGTGGAAACGTCAGCGATCGTGCAGGCATCCTGCCCCTTCTGCGGGCCGGTTGAGCTTTCCGCTCGAGCCTTCTCCTGCGGAGTCGATACCCACGGGACGCGGCGGGGGCTCTGCCAGTTCACGTGCCCGACCTGCGCCCGGCTGGTGTTCCTGGGTACCACCCCGGTCGCAGCCGACGTGCTGCTTGACCAGGGGGCCCACCCGTTTGGTGGACTCGCGCCCTTCGAGCTCCTGGAGGTCCACCGGGGGGCGCCCCTGTCCTTAGACGACCTCCTCGACTTCTATCTCGGCATCTCGGCGACGCCGTCGCCCCAGGAGGAGGTGGTGCGAATCGAGGATCAATCGACGATAGAGCACGACCAATCATGCAGTACCGGACAAACAGTCTGAAGGTACGAAAGGAGAGGTGAGCAGATGAACCCAACCATCGCAACCGAGGCCGGCTTCTCCCTGCGCCGCGCCATGTACCGACTCTGGGTCGACCACGTCATCTGGACCCGCCAGTATGTCGTCTCGGCCATCGCTGGCGCTGCCGATGCCGAGGCAGCCGCAGGGCGCCTCCTCAAGAACCAGGAAGATATGGGGAACGCAGTCGCCGGCTTCTACGGCGAGGAGGCCGGGGCGGCCCTGACCGATCTCTTAAAGGCACATATCCTCATCGCGGTCGACCTCGTGGACGCCGCCATCAAAGAAGACGAGCAGCGCTTCGCCCGCGAGGACAAGGCCTGGGACGACAACGCCGCGGCCATCGCCCGGTTCCTCGCCGAGGCGAACCCGCACTGGCCCGAGCGCGACGTCCACGACCTCATCGCCCTGCACCTCACGCTCACCCGACGCGAGGTGGTGGCGAGGCTCAGCAAGTCCTGGGGGGAGGACGTCTCGGCATTTGATGACATCCTGACCGAGATCCTGACGCTCGCCGACGCGCTCACCGACGGGATCATCAAGCAGTTCCCCCAGCGGTTCGCGTCGGCCGTCTAGCTAGGCGAGGTGACTTAAGCCATGGCATCGGGAACTCCGGGGGCGGCGTCCCCACCTGCGCTTTCCTTGGGCGACGTCGCTCCCGGGTTCTGCGACCTCTCGGGCGTGGACGGGGGGCGGTACTCGCTCTCGTCGTTTGAGGGGCACCCCATCCTCGTCCTGGTCTTCGTCGGAAACGGGTGTCCGAGTGTCAAGGCCTACGGTGAGGAGCTCGACCGACTCCAGGAGATCTACGGCCCGCGGGGTGTGCAGTTGGTCGCGATCAACGCCAACAACCCCAACCTGTCCCCGCCGGATACCTTTGCCCAGATGGTCGAGACGGCTCGGGAGCGAGGCTGGCGCTTCCCCTACGTCAAAGACGACGACGCGGCGCTGGCCCGGGCGTGCGGCGCCATCACCACCCCCCACGCATTCGTCTTCGACCGGGGCCGACGGCTTCGGTACCGGGGGCGGCTCGCCGACTCACGGCAGCCATCCAGGGCGACGAGCCGCGATCTCTCGAACGCGCTGGAGGACCTCGTCGCTGGGCGACCGGTCGGGCTCGCCGACACACCCCCGTTGGGGTGCTCAATCGTGTGGTAGCAGAAAACAACCAAAGGAGACGTCAGATGTACGAGCCGGTAATGGCACTCGTCCCCTCCCTCGTGGGGCTTGCCACCACGGTTGGAGTCGGGGCCTTGATTCGCATGAAGGCCTTCGCTCGGGGTGGCCCCGACCCAAGTCAGGTGAAGTCGCCCTCCGTACTCGAATTCGGAACCTCTACGGAGGGCGGCCGCCTTGAGCGAGCTTCGCCCGAGCGGCGGTAGTCGTCGACGAGCACCTGGCTGCACCGCCACCGCCTGCGCGTGCCCTCGTAGTGGTACTGGAGGTCCCCCGGCATGACCCGCTAGTGCTTCCTCGCATTACTCACACGCGTGTGATTTGATATCTCCGTTGCCGAACGAGGAGGTCTCACATGTGGAGCGTCTCTCCCCTTCCCCTCAGTGTCGGGGATCGAGAAGAGCTGGAACGCCTGGTCCGAGCGCACACCACCCCCCAACGCATCGCCAGGCGGGCGCGGGTGATCCTGCTGGCCGCCGACGGGGTGCCCAACCGCCAGATCGCAGAGCAGGTGGGGATCGATACCCACTACGTGACCAAGTGGCGGCGCCGCTTTGAGGCCAAGGGAATAGAGGGCCTGAAAGACGCCCCTCGTCCGGGCCGTCCTCGGCTCTACGACCATGAGGACCGCCTGGCCTGGTGGCGACCGTCACCCGCCAGCCTCCCGACCCCGCCTCCCACTGGAGCCACTCGCAGCTCGCCGAGGCCCTCTCCGACATCGGCATCTCCGCCTCGCAGGTGGGGCGCATCCTCGCCGGCTTGGACCTCAAGCCCCACCGGGTGCGCTACTGGATCAGCCGTGGGGACGACCCCGACTTCTGGGAGCGGGCGGGGGATGTCTGCGGGCTGTATCTCAACCCCCCCGACAATGCCCTCGTGCTCTCGGTGGACGAGAAGACCCAGGTTCCCGCCCGCGGCCGCACCCAGCCCACCACCCCGGTTGCCCCCGGGCAGGCCGAGCGCCAGGAGAGCGAGTACATCCGCTACGGCATCGCGAATCTGGTCGCCGCCCTGGATGTCCATGCAGGCGGCATCTTTCATGCCAGCCCCATCGAGACCAACAACTCCACCAACTTCTGCGCCTTCTTGGAGGAGGTCGAGGTCAAGGTCCCAGCCGAGCTCGAGATCCACCTCATCTTGGACAACGCTCCTCCCATATCTCCAAGCAGACCCGGGCCTGGCTGGCCGAGCATCCCCGCTTTCATATGCACCACACCCCGAGCCACGCCTCCTGGCTGAATATGGTGGAGCTCTTCTTCTTTATCCTGGGCCGCCGCCTTCTCAAGCGGGGGATCTTCTCCTCGGTGCAGGACCTGGTCGATCGGATCATGACCTTCATCGCCGAGTACAACCGCACCGCC
>JBOGWM010000089.1:0-4399 GCA_050693695.1 Actinomycetota bacterium | reverse complement strand
GCGGCAGCGACGGGACCATTCGGGTGTGGAACCGGTCGAGCGAGCACCAAGTGCGAGGGACTGACCTTGGCGGTATGGGGACCACCAGGCCACTTGCCGGGCTGCGCAGCGACGAACCCAGCGACGTTGGATCTGCTGGGCATCGGCACCGAGGTCGAGATGATGGCCACCCTCGTGGCCGCGGCGAGCACGGAGGCCCCCCTCGCCATCGGGCTGCTGGGCGACTGGGGGTCGGGCAAGTCGAGCTTTATGCTGCAGATGGAGACCCAATTCGACGCCCGCCGTCACCGGCGGTGCCGCGGTCCTCGTCGTCATGGCCCTCGGCATCGGCCTTTCCGGGACCACGCTCGTCGTTGCCGCTGTTGCTGCCCTGAGCCTGCTCTTCGCCGGCCTCGATGCTCGGGAGGTGGCCTACCAGGTGCGTGCGTCCCGGCCGTCGCTCGTCGCCATCGCTGCGCTTCTGGCCGTCATGCACCTTGTGGCCAGCGCCCTGGCAGGCGTGTCTTGGCGAAGGAGTACCACGAGCGGTCCTGCCTGATGCCGCTGAGAACGGTCGCCATCTTCGTGGCCGCGGCGGTTGCCGAATTGGGTGGCACCTATGCCATCTGGCGTTGGCGCCGGGAGGGTGCCCCACTCGTTGCCGTGGCCGTCGGCCTGCTCTTGCTGCTCGCCTACGCCCTCGTGCAAACCCTCCAGCCGGAGGTTCGCTACGGACGCGTGTACGCGGCGTACGCCGGCGTGTTCCTCGTCGGCGCGATGTGCTGGGCATGGGTGGTGGACGGAGAGAGGCCCGATCTCTTTGACGGCCTCGGTGCGCTGGTCGTTCTTGCCGGGGTGGCCATCGTCTTGTGGGGCAGGAAGCTCTTCCCATAGCGAGCGGGCACTCCTCGCCAGGACGGGTGCAAGCCCTGGACTTTTCCCATGCCTACCCCGCGTCCCTTCGCGCCTCTCCGTGGCCCTGAGAGCCCCGTTTTGGAGGGAAGACGGCCGGAACCCCGTAGCGGATGTCGTCACTGCGAGGAGCGCGTCGTCAGGTCGAGCTGGGGCCAAATCAGACCGTCACGCTGGGGCCAGTTTGGGTTGACACGGCCAGCCTTCAGCTCCTCATCGGACTAAAAGCTCCCATCCTCGGCGGCAGCCTTGCTCCAGGGGATGTTGGCGGCACCCGGGACGTGGCCCGGGACCTGGGCCTGCTCCTGCGGCAGGTGCGGGGGAGCAAAAGCTCGCCCCGGAACTCCTCGGGCGAGCGAACGTCGACAAACGTCTTGGCTCCCGAGCCGACCGCCTCGATCACCTCCTCCCGGAAGGCACGAAGCTCCGTCCGGTCCCCGGCAAGCTTGGCCGGCCGCTCCGGTGGGGTGAGATCGGGGAGCTCGGTGGTGAGCTCGCGGGACTCGAGCTCCCACTTCTTACGTCCGCCGTTGAGGAGCTTGACCCGGTCCAGCCCGCGGTATCTGAGCAGCCAGTACGCGTAGGCGGCGAACCAGTTGTTGTTGCCCCCGTAGAGCACGACCGTGGTGTCCTCGGCCACCTCCGAGCGGGCGAGCAGGGCCTCGAGCTCCCGCTCCCCGATGAACTCCCTGCGCACCGGGTCGTGGAGCTCGGTCCTCCAGTTCCGGGCAACCGCCCCCGGGATGTGTCCCTTCTCGTACAGGGTGGTGTCCTCATCCACCTCGATCACCCGGATGCCGGGCTCCCCGAGCGTCCCGGCGAGCACGTCGGTCCCGATCAGCACATCTTGGCGTCCCATGCGACCTTCCTCCTCTGGCCGCCCAGTCCCTCTTTGGGCCACTTTACACCGATATAACCGGATAAATCTACTTAAAATAAGCCCAACAGAAGGCGGGGTGGTGTCAGTGCCGACTCGGCCTCTTTCTGCTTATCTCAGGGTCTTTCTGACGAACACCTACCCTGCGCCAGATAGCCTCGGTGAGGGGGTCCCGGGTGGTCGAGCGCTGCGCCAAGCGGGGCCGGGGCGGGATCCCCCGCTACTCGGCGTGCTGGGGGCCGTAGGCCGCCCGCCAGAGGCGGCTCCGTCGTGCATTCAACCAAGCGGCTTGCGCGCGGTGAACTTGATGCTCGTCACCTTCCCCTGCACGGCAGCCAAGTCGTCGTTGGAGGGGGCCGGCGTGAACGCTTCGCCGGGGCAGCAGGCCATGGCCTGCAGCTCATCGGGGGAGAAGGGGTGGTGAGCCACCACCTGAATCTCAGCAAAGCCCGCCTGCCTCACCGTCTCGAGATACTTCCCCTCCGGAATCGCCCCGCCGAGACATCCCGCCCAGGTGGAACGGAAGCGCGCTTGCAGCCCAGGGGCGAGGTCCCCGGTGAGGACGACGTCCGAGATGGCCACCCGGCCTCCCGGGCGAAGGATCCGGAAGGCTTCCTCGTACACAGCTTCCTTGTCGGGACACAGGTTGATCACGCAGTTGGAGATCACGACATCAATCGAGCCGTCGGGCAGCGGCGTCGCGGCCATGTCGGCAAGGCGGAGTTCGAAATCCCGATCCTCGAGGCCGGCGGCGGCTACGGTCTCCTTCGCTCGCTCGATCATCTGGGGGGTGAAGTCGACGCCGACCACCGTTCCTCGCGGTCCGACCTTCTGGGCCGCCAGGACCACATCGATCCCGCCCCCGCACCCGAGGTCGACCACCGCCTCGCCGGGCTCGATCTCGGCGAAACCGGTCGGGTTCCCGCACCCACGGGAGAGGTTGCGGGCAAGCTCGGGCACCCACGAAAGCTCGGCCTCGCTGTAGAGACCCTGATCGATCGCGAAGCCCGAACTGGGCTGTGCCTTGCTCGGTCAGCAGGGCTCCTTGTGACCCCCGGTCTCGGCGAACGCGCCGTAGCGGCTCCTCACGACCAGCTGGATCTGCTCGGGGCCCATCAGGTCCCATCCCAGCCGCACAGCCGTCCCTTCTCCCACCGCGCTCACTCCGGACATCGCCCTACCTCCTCGAGGTCGAGTATGGACCCGGGCAAAGGGGATGTAAAGCGGCGGATAGAGGGCGGGCCCGGGTCCAAGATCGACGGTGGGGAGATCGGCGTGGCTCCCGGGCCCATCGTGGCGTGTCGCCTCCATCGGGGCCAGCATCGATGCACAGGGCGCGTGAGCACGGGATTCACCCCGGCTCGGGGCCGTTCGCGCTCGCGTCCCAGGCCTCCCGGCCCTCCCGTAGGGCGAGCCCGGCGATGCCCACGGCTGCGAGTGGATCGGCCCACCACCAGCCCAAGACGGCGTTCAGCACCAAGCCCGCGAGCAGAATCGCCGACAGGTACGCGCAGAGCAGGGTCTCGGCCGAGTCGGCCACCAGGGTCGGGCTCCCCAGACGCCGGCCGGTGCGACGCTTGGCGACTGCCAGCGCCACCATGGCGACCAGCGAGACCGCGGCGAGCGCGATGCCGACCACAGACTCCCTCGCTTCAGACCCCACCACCAGGTCGCGCACCGCCTGCACGACGACGTAGGCGGCCAGCGCGAAGAAGCTCAGGGCGATCAGCCGCAGCGCCCGTCGCTCCCGCGCCTTCCCGAGGCCCCTCAGCTCCCAGATGACCACAGAGGCAGCGAAGGCCTCGATCACAGAGTCGAGGCCGAAGCCAACCAGGGCGATCGAGCTAGCGGTGATACCGGCTGCCACCGCGACGACGGCCTCGATCGCGTTCCAGCCGATCGTCAGGTACTCCAGCCGCAGGCCGCGTCGTCTCAGCTCAGCCGTGGTCATCGGTCCCGCCTTCGCAACTCCGTCAGCCCCAGGTGAGCAGGTCCACCGATATCCCAGCCTAGCCATCCGGATCAAGGGACGGGCCTCCCGCGCGCGATGACGAGCGCGAGACCACCGGCGACCGTCCCGGCAGCGACCAGCGACAGGCGGCGACCCAGCCCAGGCGAGGCCGGCCCAGAGACGCGCGAGCCCCCCGGCGTCGAGGAGGTCAGCCGCAGACTCGGGGTTGTCATCCCGGCCGGGCGGCCTCACTATCCACCTATCCACTCCCATCCCATCGCTGACGGTCACCGCTTCTGAAAATTCCAGCGAGGCCTGCGCTCCTACGCGATCCGGATCCTCCGGTAGTAGCCGGGAGGCGAAAAGCTCATCGGTGCCCCGCAGCTTCGGGCGCTCACGGATGACCTCGCCGGCGGGGGGGTGGCCTTGACGATGGTCGAGGAGCACCCGACACGAGCGATTGTCTGCCCCGATGTCGGCCCGAACCCACCTGTACCCCAGCGGACGGGAGCCCACATAGCGAACTGAAGGGAACTGCACAGGACCTCTCAGCGCAGGTGGCGGATGAGCTCAGGGCGTCCATTCGCCAGGGGGACTATCAACCGGGCAACCTCATCCCGAAAGAAACCGAACTCATGCGCCGTTTTAGCGCTTCGCGGACCACGGTGCGCAGGGCCATC
>JBOGWM010000088.1:0-16858 GCA_050693695.1 Actinomycetota bacterium | reverse complement strand
CGCTACAACCAGTCCTTTCGACGGAAGTAGAGATAGAGGGAGACGGAGGAGGTAGCCATCAGGACCAGGGCGAACCAGAAGCCGAATGCGGTCCCGTCGCCGGGGACAAGCCGGAAATTCATGCCGTAGATGCCCGCCAGCATGGTCGCCACGCCGATGATGGCCGCCCAACTGGTCACCCGTTTCATGATCTCGTTCAGCCGGTTGGACACCAGCGACAGCCGGATCTCCAGGACGATGCCCAGCAGCTCTCGCATCGACTCGATAGCCTCGGATACCCGGAGGACGTGATCGTAGACATCCTGAAAGTAGGGGACGATCTCGTCGGGAAAGGCGAGCAGATCTCGGTGAAGCAGAGTGTTGAGCACTTCTCGCAAGGGAAGCACGACCTTCCTCAGATGGAGCAGCTCCTTTCGGAGCTCGAAGATCTCCCGCTGCACCGGCACCCCCTGCTCGGGATGGAAGACTCGCTCCTCCAGGTTCTCGATCCGGTCATCGAGGCCGTCGATGACCAGGAAGTACTCGTCGACGAGCACATCGAGGAGGCCGTGAAGGAGGTATCCGACCCCCAGCTTCCCGCATCCTCCCCCGAGGTCCCAGCGCTTGAGCACGGGAACGATGGAGAACCGGGGATCCTCTCGGACGGTGATCAAGAAGCGGTCATCGACAAAGGCGTCCACTTCGACGGCCCGGATGTGGCTCCCCTCGGAGAAGAGCGCGTATGTGACTATGAACAGATGATTCTCGTAGCGTTCCACCTTCGGGCGCTGATGGCGGCCGGCGGCGTCTTCGAGCGCCAGAGGATGCAGGCCGAACTCCTCGGCCAACAACGCCAGTTCTTCGGCCTCGGGCCTCACCAGATCGAGCCAGACGATGGTGTCGGGGTCTTCCAGGTAGTCGGACACCCGAGCCGGGTCGAAGTCGGCCTCCTCCAGCACCCCGTTTCGGTACACCCTGGTGCAGATGCTTTCCTTCATCCTCCGGAAAGTATCAGGTGAGAGAGGGCGGCCGCCCGGGAGCCAAGGTGCGGACCCGGGTTCTGAGGGTCGAGGATGGCCGGATTCGTCCCCAAGCCGACCTGGTCGCCACGGAGGAGCCCCTCGAGATCCGGCTCTCCACCGGCGGCGTTCGCCGCAGCCTGGCGGTGACCATGCGGACGCCCGGAGCGGACTTCGAGCTGGCCGCCGGCTTTCTCTACGGTGAAGGGGTGCTGGCACGGCGCGAGGACGTCGCCACCATCACCTATTGCGTCGACCGTGAGCTGAGTGAGGAGCAGCGCTACAACGTCGTCAACGTGGCGGTCAGGGCTGCGCGCATGCCCGACCTTGCGGCGCTGGAGCGGCATTTCACGATCACCAGCGCCTGCGGGGTCTGCGGGAGGGCCAGTCTCGATTCCCTGCGCCTGCGGGGGATCCCGCCTCTTCCATCCGGGCCTCGGATTGAACCCGACATGCTCCGAACCTTCCCCGAGAAGCTTCGTGCCGGTCAGGGGACGTTCCGGGCGACGGGGGGCCTGCATGCGGCCGCCCTGTTCGACGCGGAGGGGAAGCTGGTCGCCTTGAGAGAGGACGTGGGGCGCCATAATGCCACGGACAAGCTGATCGGGTGGGCCCTGCTGGCGGAGCGCCTTCCCCTCCATCACCACATGGTGATGGTCAGCGGCCGCTCCAGCTTCGAGATCATCCAGAAGTGCCTGGTCGCGGGCGTCCCCATCGTCTGCTCGGTCTCGGCTCCCAGCAGCCTCGCGGTGTCGATGGCCCGCGCCTTTAACATGACGCTCATCGGCTTTCTGCGTGGGACGCGCTTCAACATCTATTCGTGTCCGGCACGGGTCGGGATCGCAGCGGCGGAGCCCGCCCGGACGCAACCGGGCCTCGACGATCCCCCTTCCGGGGCCCCCCGAACGGCGCTGCCTCCGGAGGCTGCGGTAATGGCCGATGCGGCGCGCGGGTCGCAGCGGCTCCTTGCCCCCGCGGCGATGCGCGCCGAGATGCTGGAGTCGGTCCCCATCCTCGCACCCCGGTCGGTTCCCCTGGCAGAGGCAGCCGGGCTCGTCCTGGTCGAAGCTCTGGTGGCGCCTTTCGATCTTCCCCGCTTTCCCAACTCGGCGATGGACGGCTACGCGGTCCGCTCGCAAGACTTGGCCGACCCCCCCGCGCGGCTGCGCCTGGCCGGCCGCTCCCTGGCCGGAGAGCCGGCAACCTCGTCCCTGCGACCCGGGGAGGCGATCAGCATCGCGACCGGAGCGCTACTTCCCGACGGCGCCGACGCGGTGGTGGCGGTCGAGGAGGTCACGAGGGTTGGCGAGGAGGTGATGGTCGAGACGGTGGCGCCTCGCGGGATGCACGTGCGCTTGCCCGGAGAAGACATCGCCGCCGGGGATCTGGTCATCGAGGCCGGAGTGGTGCTCGGCGCCGGTCAGCTTGCGGCCGCAGCCGCCCTCGGCTGCTCTCATCTCAGCGTGCAGCCGCCTCCCAGGGTCGCCGTGGTGCCCACCGGCAATGAGGTGCGCGGCCCGGGGGTGGCTCTCGCCCCGGGGGAGGTCTACGACGCGGTCTCCCTGCCGCTGGCGGTGCTCCTCACAGAGCTGGGCGCGCGGCCCATGCTCCAGCCCGGCGTTCCCGATGATCTCCAGGGCCTCGTGGCGGCGCTACGCGCCGCGGCGGCGCAAGCTGACGCCATCCTCACCGTGGGAGGCGTCTCGGTCGGCGAGCGCGACCTGGTGCGGGGGCTGCGGTCGATCGGGGAGGTCCGGGGCTTCCAACTCGCCCTGCGCCCGGCCAGGCCCTTCGCCTTCGGGACGGCTTTCGATCGACCGCTGTTCGGCCTGCCCGGGAACCCGGCCTCGGCGCTGGTGGCCTTCGAGGAGCTGGTGCGCCCGGTGCTGCTTCACATGATGGGGCGGTTGCCTCGACCTCGCCCGAGCGCCACCGCGGTCCTTGCCGAGCCCATCCGCCAGACACCCGGGCGGATGCACCTGATGCGGGCGAAGGTGTGGTCGGAGGCCGGGCGGCTCTACGCGGCTCCGGCGGGGCGGCAGGGGGCGGGGATGCTGCATTCGCTCGCCGCCGCCAACGCCTACGCCGTGGTGAGCGCGGAGGTGGATGAGCTTCCCCAAGGATCCGAGATCGAGGTCCGGCTCCTCGGCGAGTTGTGAGCCGGGAGACGGTCCAGGCTAAGAGCCCGTCATCTCCTGAACGCAGGCAAGCGCATCCTCCAGGAAGGTCTCCGGGTCGATACCGTCCCGTCCCGCTTCCGCCCGGCCGAGCCCCCGCCCCACAACATAGGCGGCGAGCAGGGCGAAATACCGCTGGGGGCCGCCCTCCGCCGCCAGCTTGCCCATCTCGAGCAGCAGCTTCACCTCCCGGGGGCTGGGGGTGAGGGACGGCCCCTCGGCCGCGTCGAGGAACCGATCGAGTGGCTCCAACCACCGAGTGAGCTCATCCATGGGGGACCTCCCTGCTCTGGCGTTCAGCATGTTGCAGGTGGAAGGTGGCTCGCGGGTCCCGGGAGGAGGTCTTGCCGGCATGGAAGACCCCCAATTTGTAGGCCATCGCCCCCGCCGTCCCGGCCAACGCGGCCGCCACGGCCTTGATCCTGGAGCGGCCCGGAACCAACGACAGGCCGAGACTGGCCAGGGTGAGGCCCCTGGCGCCTCGCAGGAGCCACCCGCCCGTGCCTTCCCGATAGGCCCGCCCCACCCGCTGCAGCCCTCCGGCCTCCCTCGACACCGCGGCCATCGAGGCGAGCTCGGCGACCTTGCCGACGAGGCCAAAGCGCCGCGCCACCGTCTGCTGGCGCCGGTCCAATCCACTCAACTCTGCAAGCGTGGCGGCTCCCGAGATTCCCGAAGCGATGAAGAGGGCGGGGAGGCTGCGGCGGGCCTCCTGCCAGGCGGGGACCACGGTATTCGAGAGAAGCACCGCGGGATAGCCGGCCAGGACCATCCCGCCGATCGCAGCCCCCAGCCCGGCCAGATTCCCCGCCCCTTGCAACCATCCTTTGGAATCGGCGAGCAGGGCAGCCACGCCCATCAGCGGCCCGGTCACCGCGAGCGTCCAGGAGCCCACGCTCATGGGCGAGGTGGGCCGGATTACCCGGAGCATGTTGAGGAAGCGCTCGGGGCGGCCGAGGTCGTACACCAGCAACCCCGTGCTGAGGACGGCCCCCCCGGCCGCGAGGAGGCGGCAGCGCTTCACCAGCGCGGCCGATCCGCTGCGATCGAACGTCTGCGCCGCGGCCCCCAGCACCGCCGCAGCACCCGCGGTTCCCCCCACATAGAAGTAGACGGGAACAGCCCAGATCCAAACCGGCTCCTTCAAGACCGGGCGGTCATAGTAGGTCGGGTCGCTCGGATCTCTCACAGCCGTTGCCCCCGCACCGAGATCACCGCCCCGACCGCGGCGGCCGCCATGGACATCGCCGCCCCCACCATACACGCCCAGGCCGGGCCGGCCTTCTTCGCCGGCGCCACCGGATCCGGGGGCAGGTTGTAGACCTCCGGGCGGTCGACGAGGAGGAAGAAGGCGTTCAGGCCTTCGGTCCCCGGCTGGCTGGCGGCGTCGGCGCCATAGAGGTAAGCGTCCCCCCTCCCATGTTCGTGCAGATGGTCAACTCGCGCTCGGGCTCTGGCGATCAACTCGTCGAGATCCCCGAACTGGATGGAGTCGGTCGGGCAGGCTTTGGCGCAGGCGGGCTCCATCCCGCCTTTCAGCCGGTCGTAGCACAAGGTGCACTTCCATGCCCGCCCGTCGTCTTCCCGCCGATCTATGACCCCGAAAGGACATCCCACGATGCAGTAACCGCAGCCATTGCAGATGTCGGGCTGGACGTAGACCGAGTCGAACTCGGTGCGGATGATGGCCCCGGTGGGGCAGTTCTCGAGGCAACCGGCCCGCCGGCAATGCTTGCAGACGTCGGACATCATCAGCCAGGACACCCCCGCGGCGGCCGCGATGGTGTCGGGGAGGGCGGCCGGGCGCTCGATGAAGGCAACGTGGCGCCAGGTGGAGGCCCCCAGGCTCACCGTGTTGTCGTAGGACATGGCGGTGAAAGACATCCCGTCGTCGGGAAGCTGGTTCCACTGCTTGCAGGCGACCTCGCACGCCTTGCATCCGATGCAGACGGTGGTGTCGGTGAAGAACCCCTTAGCCACGGTCCCGCCGGCCCGGTTCGATGGTGCCCGTCAGGGCCTTGGACTCCTGGATGGAGACGTTGGGGTCGGCCACGAAGCCGATCAGCTCGTTGGCGCTGTCCCCGTGGACCAATCCCCTGGCCCCCCAGTGATAGGGAAGGCCGATCTGATGGATGGTCCGGCCGGCCACCCGCAGGGAAGGGATCCGCCCGGTGACCAGGACCCGCGCCTCGATCCGGCCTCGTGCGGTGGTGATCGTCGCCCATCCCCCATTGCTCAAGCCCTTCTCCGCCGCCAGCTCCGGGGAGATCTCGCAGAACATCTCGGGGGCCAGCTCACACAGCCAGGACAGCCAGCGGCTCATCCCCCCGGCGGTGTGGTGCTCGGTCAGGCGGTAGGTGGTGATGACGTAGGGGAAGCGAGGGTCTTCGAAGGCCCGGTGGTAGGGGTTGTCCCTGCGGGCCCACTGCCTGCGGGCGGGGTTGGCCTGCTGGGGGTAGAGGGGGTTGCGGACCGGCGACTCCTGGGGCTCGTAGTGGGTGGGAAGGGGGCCGTCCTTGAGGCCCGCCGGGACGTAGAGCCACCCTCGGCCATCCGCCTGCATGAGGAAAGGATCGGCGCCGGAGAGGGCGTCCACCCCCGAGGCGCCCTCGGCCGGGCGGTAGGAGGGGGGCCGGTCCGCGATGAAGTCGGGAGCGTCATGGCCCACCCAGCGCCCCTGCACCTCATCCCACCACACCAAGCGCTTTCGCTCCGACCAGGGCGCTCCGCCGGGGTCGGCGGAGGCCCGGTTGTAGAGGATGCGCCGGTTCGACGGCCAGGCCCAGCCCCACTCGGGGGCCACCCAATGTTGCTCGGAGGCCGGCTTGCGCCGGGCGGTCTGATTCACCCCGTCCCGATAGCAACCGGAGTAGATCCAGCAACCGCAGGCGGTGGAGCCGTCGTCCGCAAGCTCGGTATAGCCCGACACCGGCTCCCCGCTGGAGCAGAAGAAGCCGTTGATCTCGGTCAGCACCGCCTCCGCGCTCGGCTCCCGGTTCGGACCCGAGGTCGGATAGTCCCAGGTGAGATCGAGGATCGGGCGGTCTCTGGGATCAACCGACGAAGCGTAAAGCGCCTTCAGCCTGCGCCCCAGGTGATACAGGAACCACAGCTCGCTGCGGGCCTCCCCGGGCGGATCGACTGCCTTGTGGTGCCATTGCAGTAGCCGCTGGGTGTTGGTGAAGGTTCCATCCTTCTCGGTATGGGCGGCTGCCGGGAAGAAGAACACCTCGGTGCCGATGTCCTCCGAGCGCAGCTCCCCACGCTCGATCTCCGGGGCATCCCGCCAGAACTCCGCCGTCTCGGTGGGAGCGAAGTCCCGGACCACCAGCCACTCCAGCTTCCGGAGGCCCTTGCGCTGAAGCGCCCCGTGCATCGAGCCCACCGCCGGGTTCTCTCCCATCACGAAGTATCCCCTGAGCCTGGCGTCGGCCATGTCGGAGACGGTGGTCATATGCGAGTGGTCGCCCGAGATCCGGGGCAGGTAGCCGTAGCACCAATCGTTGTCCACCCGGGCGGCTTCCCCGAACCAGGCCTTGAGCAGCGAGACGAGGTAGCGGGGGAGGTTCGCCCACCAGCCGCCGGCCACCTCGTGGTGGTCGAGGTAGTCGCCAAGGCTGTCGCCGGAGTCAGCTCGGGGCATGGCCAGGTAGCCGGGAAGGAGGTGATAGAGGGTGGGGATGTCCGTGGAGCCCTGGATGGAGGCGTGGCCCCGCAGCGCCAGGATCCCTCCACCCGGCCTCCCGATGTTGCCGAGCAGGAGCTGGATGATGCAGGCGGTGCGGATGTACTGGACGCCGACGGTGTGCTGGGTCCAACCCACGGAATAGGCAAAGGCGGACGTGCGCTCGGGGCCGGAGTTGTCGCAGAGAGCCTCGGCGACCGCCAAGAAGAGCTCCTTGCCGATGCCGCAGGTTTGCTCCACCATCTCGGGGGTATAGCGGCGAAAGTGGCGCTTGACGATCTGGAACACGCAGCGGGGATGCTCCAGGGTGGGGTCCTCGGCTCCCTCGCACCGCCAGGAGCTCGGGTCATAGAGGCCCGCGTCCGGGTCCCAGCCGCTGAACAGGCCGTCCAGGTCCTCGGTATCACGGAAGCTCTCCGAGACGATCGTCGCAGCATTCGTGTAGTGAACCAGGTACTCCCGGAAATAGCGCTGCCTGGAGATGATGTGGTTGACGATGCCGCCGAGAAAAGCGATGTCGGATCCTGCCCGGATGGGGACGTGGAGGTCGGCCACCGCGCTGGTTCGGGTAAATCGGGGGTCGACGTGGATGATCGTCGCACCTCGCCGCTTCGCCTCCATCACCCACCGGAACCCGACCGGGTGGCACTCGGCGAAGTTCGAGCCCTCGATGACGATGCAGTCCGAGTTCTTGAGGTCCTGCTGGAAGGTGGTGGCGCCGCCCCTGCCGAACGAGGTCCCCAGACCGGGGACCGTGGAGGAGTGTCATATTCGGGCCTGGTTCTCCACCTGGACGATGCCGAGAGCGCAGAAGAGCTTCTTGATGAGGTAGTTCTCCTCGTTGTCCAGGGTCGCCCCGCCGAGATGCGCCATGCCGAGCGTCCGGCGCAGGGGCCGGCCATCGGCGCTCGCCTCCTCCCAGGTCGCTTCCCGGGCTCGCTCCACCCGCTCCGCCACCATATCCATCGCCGCCTCCAGCGGGATGGCTTCCCAACACCGGGCATGGGGCCTTCGATGCAGGACCCGGGTCCCCCGGTGGGAACCGGTGACCAGCTGGAAGGTGGCGGCCCCCTTGGGGCAGAGACACCCCTGCGAGATGGGGGAATCGGGATCGCCCTCGATGTCGGTGATCCTGCCGTCCTGGACGAACACGAGCTGCCCGCATCCCACCGCGCAGTACGGGCAGATGGACGCCACGACCTTGTCGGCGGTCTCGGTACGAGGGATCAGCTCTCGGCTACGGGGGGAGGAAGCGGAGGCTCCGAGACCCCAGGGGTCCCGGTCTTTGAACTGACGAAGAACCGGCCAACGGAGAGCGGAACCGAATCGCTGATCCATCTCGCGCATCGCCTTTCTTTGTCAGACCCTCGGGTTACAGTATCGAACAGGGTCTCAAACATGAAGGAGGTGAGAAGACTCATGCCACCAATGGCACTGCTGGGAACGGTGATCGGAGGGCTGGCTCTGATCGGCATCCTCCTCGTCGCCATCTTCGGCCCCCGCTTTGCTCGGAAGGAGGAGCGCGGGGCCCACGTCTACGAGGGTGAGGCCCGTCCGTGGGACGATACCTCGAAGAAGAAAAAGAGGTTCCTCTCACGCCGCTCATGACCGTGGCGCAAAGCTGAGCGAGCCGGAAGGGTCCAGGGTTCCGGGAGGAAGGCCCGGCATCACCGACCAGGCCCCGGCCCCGGCCCCCGGCTGAAGGTCAGGCTTCTCGCCATGGCATTGGCCACCTCCTCGACACCGGCGGCCAGGGCCGCCACCCCGGTGGCGGTGGTGATCACCGCGAGCCAATCGGTATCGAGAACAGGAACGAAGAACCGAATCACGGTGACCGGGTTGAACCCCGGGGCGCCGGGGGCTCGCATGGTCTCTCGGGTCGCCACCTTCACCCCGGCTCCCATGCTCAGCTCGACCAGCTCCACCCGTCGATCATCGAGGATCTCTCCGGGCGAGGGCGGCGCGTGAAGATACGCCCGGCGCATTCCTTCCAGATTCATGGTGTCGGCGCCGAGATCGAGACGCCGCCAGGCAAGCGTGGCGCTGGCGGAGACCAGCTCGCCCCCGGACTCGCCGGCGAGCACCGCGGCCATGAAGACCTTGCCCTCATGGAGCTGGCGGAGGAGCCCGAGGAGCGCCCTGCGGGCGGGCGGGCGCTCCGCCCTGGTCTTGCGGCGCCCCGCGAGGCGCCGGTCCAGGAAGGCGTCGAGCCAGGCGTCCCAGGTCTCGGGGCTGAGATCGAGGACCACCCAATGGTCGGGCACGTCGATCGAGAAGCCGATCGGAGGGCGTGGGACGTCCGCCGCATACCCCGCCGGAGGGAGGGGTTCAGGCGTCTCGGGCATCGGCGACCTCCATCCCGACATCCATGGGGCTGATAGTAGCCTTCCTTGGGGCCGGGGGCTACCATGAGCGCCTGCCCCGCGTGCAAACAGATTTTGGCGCAGGTCATTCCTTGAATTGGGGAAGCGCCCGTATCCCCCATCCTGGCCGGCCGCTGACTCTATATACGACCCGAGGACCCTGGAGAGGGAGCGATGGGATCAGTGGCGCTGGTGGGGCGCTCGGCCGAGCAGAGCCGACTCGCGGAGCTGATCGCAGACGTTCGGGGAGGAAGAGGTCAGGTCCTCCTGATCGACGGAGAGGCTGGGATCGGAAAGACCTGCCTGCTCGGGGGGGCCCTCCACAGCGCCCTCCAGCAGGGCTTTCGGGTCTTTTACACTGCGGCTGAGGAGCTGGAACGGCGCCGTCCCTTCGGAGCGATCTCGGACTGCCTCGGGATCGGGGAGGAAACGACGGAGGAAAGCCGGGCGCACGTGTCGCGCCTGCTCTCGTACGAAGACTCCCCCCCAGGGGGCCTTATCCGCCTCGCGGACGCTCCCGACGTTGAATCCCGGGTGGTCGAGGCCCTCCTCGATCTGGTCGAGGAGATCTGCGGGGACGGTCCGGCGGCGATCGCAATCGATGACCTCCAGTGGTCCGACCCCTCAACCCTGCGGTTCCTGCACCGCCTGGCTCGCTGCCTTCCTCAGCTCCCCGTCCTCCTTGCCTGCACCTGCCGACCCCTGCCGAGGGGACCGGAACTGGAACGGCTGGTGGCGAGCTTTGAGGCAGCCGGGGCGACGCATCTGGTCCTACGGCCCCTCGAGCGCCACGACGTGAGCACGCTCGTGGAGGCGCTGCTCGGGGTGGAGCCGGGAGAGAACCTCCTCCAGGAGGCGGACGGGGCGGGAGGCAACCCCTTCTTCATCGGCGAGCTGGTGGCCGCCTTTCAGAAGGCCGGCGCCCTCCACGCCACTCCCGAGGGCAAGGCCGACATCGGAAGTGTCACCCTTCCCTCCACGCTCACGCTCACGGTCCTGCACGAGCTGAGTTTCCTCTCCCAAGAAACCAGGGGGATCCTCCAGGTCGCTTCCATTCTCGACTCCCGTTTCGAGGTGGCGGATCTGTCCACCTTCCTCGGCCGCCCGACCGTGGATCTCATGCCGGCTCTCGGGGAGTCCATGGCCGCCGGCATCCTCGTCGTGGAAGGATCCCGGCTGGCCTTCCGGCACGGGCTCATCCGGGAATCCTTCTACCAGGACCTGCCTCTGGCGATCCGAACCGCCCTTCACATGGAGGCCGCTCGCGCCCTGGCCGCGGCCGGCGCTCCCACGGCTGGCCTCGCCGAGCATCTCATGCGAGGGGCGACGCCGGGAGACGAGGAGGCGCTGGAGTGGCTGACCCGGGCCGCCAGAGAGGTGGCGCGCCGGGCCCCCGGTGTGGCCGTGGAGATGTTCCAGCGCGCCGGCGAGGTGGCCGGCTGGTCGCATCCGAGCTATAGCAAGCTCCTGGCGGAACAGGCACTCTGCCTGTCCTGGTCCGGGCAGAGCCGGGCCGCGGAGACCATCTGCCGGGAGGCGCTGGCGCGCGGCGTCGACCACCCCGAGGAGGCGATGCTGCACCTCTGCCTCGTCCAGTCGCTGGCGACGATGGGGCGGCTCCACGATGCCCTCCGCCATGCCACCGAGGCGATCGGCTCCGAGAGCATGTGCGAGCCGTCCCGGGCCAGGCTGCTCGCCTGGATCGCCACGTGCCGCCTGGCCCTGGTGGATCTCGAGGGAGCCACCGAGGCGGCGGAGCGGGCCTGGCGGATGGGCGAGGCCGCGGAAGATTGCCTGACCCAATGCATCGGCATGGTGGTCCTTGCCTGGATCGCCCATCAGCGGGGCCGGCTCGATGCCGCGATGGAGCTCAGCGCGAAAGCCGTGAGGCTGGCCGACGCCAGCCCGGCGCATGAAGCGCACCGCTTCCCCGTGCTCCTGCTTCGAGGACTGATCCTCATCGATCTCGACCGGGTAGAGGAAGCCCGGACCGTGATCTCCCAGGGCCGGCAGATCGCCGAAGAATTGGGCATCCGGGGGACACTCCCGGCGTATTTCTGGGCCTCGGCGCGGGCGCACTTCGCCGCCGGGGCCTGGGACGATGCGGATGCCGAGTGCGTGAGCGCCCTGGAGCTGTCCGAGGAGACGGAGATGCGTCAGGGGGCCCTCTTCGCTCACGCCATCCGTTGCCTGATCGCGCTCCACCGCAACGACCTGGGGGGGGCGGCGCGGGCGGCGGCCGCCGGGGAGCGGGAGTTCGAGGGCCACGGACACCATCTGGGTCTGGACTGGATGATGTGGGCCAAGGGTCTGCTGGCCGAGGCCGAGGGCAACCCCGACGCGGCCCTGGCCATTCTCTCGAACGCCTGGGACGCCCTCTCCTCGCTGGGCCTGGTCGCGGGGCGGCCCCTCCTGGGACCCGACCTGGTCCGCCTCGCGCTTGGAGCGGGTGAGTCGGGCAGGGCCGACGAGGTGGTGGGAGCCATGGAGAGGATGGCGCGCTCCAGTCCCGACATGGCGTCCGTGTCCCGCGCCGCCCTGCGGTGCCGGGGGCTCCTCGACAACAAGCTCGCGGCTGTTCTGGAGGCCGTTTCCTCCTATCGGGGGTCCTCGCGACCTCTGGAACTGGCTCTCGCCTGCGAGGATGCGGCCGAGATGGCCTGCCGGCAGGAGCGGGCGGCGGAGGCTCGCCCCCTCCTCGAGGAAGCACTCCAGATCTACAAACGGCTTGAGGCGTCCCGTGGGATGGCCCGAGTCGACAGCCGCCTCAGGACTCTGGGCCTGCGGCGAGGGCGCCAGGGACGGCGGAGCCGGCCTCGAAGCGGCTGGGACAGCCTCACCGAAGCGGAGCTCAAGGTGGCCAGCCTCGTGGTCGTCGGGCTATCCAACCCCCAGATCGCACAGCGCCTGTTCCTATCGCGCCCGACCGTGCGCACCCATGTCTCCCATATCCTCGCCAAGCTGAAGGTGAGCTCCAGAGTCGCCCTCGCCGCCGAAGCGGCCCGGAGGCGTACGACCTAACCTCCGACCGCGGGTGTGGGAGGGGGCTCGATAAAGGACCACCCCACCCCCGGCAAAAGATCGATCACCTGAACGATATTCCCTCGCCTCATCGTGGCCGATACCCAGGAAAGTCAGAACAAAGATTGGCCTGGAAGAAACAACAGAAAGGAAGAGGTGAGCGGCATGGTAGAGATCTTGGCTTGGTTTCAATCTAAGATTCAGTCGCTTCGCGACTCCAGCGACCTGGGGGCCGCTGCGGTGGAGTACGGGTTGCTGGTCGGGCTGATCGCGGTCGTGATCATCCTCACGGTCACCGCGTTGGGCGGCAAGCTCAACGACATGTTCAATGCGGTCTGCGAGGCCCTGCCCGTGGTCGGGTCCTGCTAGGACCTCGATTCGCCGGACAGAAGTTCGGGGACCCGGCTGTATCCAGAGCCCCCGCTGCGCAGCCGGGTCCCCTTTACCCTCGATTTCGTTCCAATCTTCCGCCCATACATCAGCCAAACTACCGGAGAGCTCGAGCAGATGATTCGCGACCGAATTCACAATGATAAAGGCGCAGTCCTCATAACCGTCGGCCTCGTCATGGCCGTCCTGGCTCTCCTCGCCGCCGGGGGGATCAGCGCCTTCACCATGTACGGGACCACCAGGGAGCTTCAGAAGGCCGCCGACCAGGCCGCGCTGGCGGGAGCGGCCGCGATGTCGCCCTTCTATCCCGACGCGGTCCTGGAGAGCCTGCCGTTTCCGATGCCCGATACCGACCCGGTCTACGAGCTTGCCGAAGACGCCGGGCTGAACGTCCCTCGCCTGGACGACCTGGTCCCCGACCCGAGGGCCGTCGCCTGCGCCGACGGCGCACAGGGCCTCTCGTCCCGATCCGCCCCCTTCGTCGAAGCCTTCGGAACCGCCCCGCTCTCGCCTCCCCCGACCATTTGCGCCGACACCAGGATCCATCCATCCCTGGAGTCCGCCGGGCTGGTGGAGTGCATCGACCAGATCTCGACCACGCTCACCGACCGGGTCCGCTCCGCCCTGCAAGCCAACCCGGTCCTCGCCCCCTTCATGCCCGACATCCTCGACGCGGTCCTCGCCCCGACCCGGAGAATGGTCGATGGGCTGAAGCAGGCGGTGCCCGCGGCGTTCAGCCCCCGGATCAAGGTCGAGATATCCAGCGGCATGGAACCCCCGATGCTCTCGATCATCACCGGGGAGGACGGGATCCAGATGCGCACCACCGCCGTCGCCGCCCGCCGCCTCAAGAACGCCACCGTCGTCCCCCTCGCTCGGGGAGGGCGCCTGGCCCCGGTGGTGGGCGATCCCATCAACCTCAACCCAGTCCTGGGCGAGGCGCAGGCGCCGCTGATCGACGCCCTGGGCGACGCCAACACCGCGCTCAACACGCTCACGTCCAGCCTGGGCCTGGCCGGCTGCCAGGACCTGCTCGTGGACCTGCGCACCGACCTGAGCGACATCTACAACCCGCCGACCGGACCGGCCCCCTATGCCCGGGACCTGGTGCGGGAGTCGGTCGCCGTCGCCCGGAGCGCCGCGGCTCGCACCGGCGTGGCCATCGACGAGCTGGCGGGCGACGCCTTCTACGTCATCGGCTCCGGTGACCCGAGCCCGGTCGGAGACCTGGCGGCCGGCGTCCTGCCGACCCATCTCCAGCCGCTAGCCCGCTCCCTGCTGGGACCCATCGGGGCCACCCAGATCCCCACCCTGGATGTCGCCATCGTGACCTTCACCGACGCCGGCAACGGCGACTACCGGGCCACGATCATCGACTCCGCCAACGCCCGTGGCGCCTTTGCCGCCACCCTCGTGCGATGAGCGTCATGGCCGGCTCCGGACCCTCCGTGCCCGCACCGGGCGACCACCCGTCCCCGAGGCCCCGGCCCCGCTTCCTGCGAGATGAGGATGGGGCGGAGATCATCGAGTTCGCCCTGGTCGCCCCCCTGGTGCTGTTCCTCGTCTTCGGCCTGATCTACGGCCTGCTGACCATAGCCGCCCAGCTCTCCCTGGCGCACGCCGCCTCCGTCGGGGTGCGCTACGCCTCGATCCCCACCGATCCCGCCGTCGACGCCTATCCGACGCCCGGGGCGGTGGCCACCCGCGTCGTCGATTCGACCCCGTTCTTCGGGGCGGACGCCTGCGCCACCACGGTCACGGGAGACTCGACCCCCAATGCCCCCGTGGACCTGGACGTCTCCTGCGACTTCCCGAACCCCCTGGGCCGGGCCCTCAACGGGCTGCGGGGCATCTTCATCCCCGACGGGGCCTCACCGTATGCCTCGGACCTCTCCCTCTCGATGAGCGCCCGGGGAAGGAGGGAGTAGAGATGCTCACGAATCCGCGCCGCGACTCCCTGCGCCGGGACGACGGGGCCTCCACCCTGGAGCTGGGGTTGGTGTTTCCCGTCCTCCTGCTCCTGGCGGCGCTGACTTTCCCGCTGGTGAAGGCGGGCTACGAGTACATCGTCGTATCGAGGGCCGTGGCTCATGGCCTGCGGTACGCCACCAAAACGGATGAGAACGCCCGGATCGGGCCGTCCGGGGAGCTCACCCGCCGTCCCACCGTCGCGGAGGTGGCGGACTTCGTCAGGTCGGCGGCGGCCCCGCTCACGGTCTTGGACGTGACCGCGACTCCCGATCCGAGCGGGGCGCTCCCCGGGGAGCCGGTCGAGATCCAGGCGACCTACCGGGTCTCCTACGGCGTCCTCGATGACCTGGCAAACGGCATCAAAGGTGTGTTTTTCGGCGGGGGATCCCTGCCGGATTCGGTGCTCATAACAGTCTCCGGACGGGGACGCGAGGAATAGGAGACAGAGGAGATGAACAAACGTTCCACACCCGTGGTGATGGGCGGCATCCTGATCGCCGTGGCGGGCATGTTCCTGGTTTTCGCTTACTCCCGAGCGGCCCGGTCGGGATCGGGATCGGGCGTTCAAGCGTTGGTGGTCACGGCCGACATTCCCGCCGGAACCCGGTGGGAGGACATGAAAGAAAGGATCGGGAAGCAGTCGGTGCCCGCGGACCTTCGCCCGGCGACCGCGGTCACAACCGGCACCCAGCTCAACGGCAGGACCTCGGCCCGAGCGATCTCCAGGGGAGAGATCGTCACCACCGCGCAGTTCAACACCTCCGCCTCCGGCGGCCTCGACATCCCCGCCGGACACAATGCGGTCACCGTGAACGTGGCCGTCCCCCAGGGGGTCGCTCGCTACGTCCAGCCGGGCGCCTTCATCAACGTCTACGCCAGCTTCAAGGGGATTCCGGGTCCCGCGAACCCCACGGACACCACGGTGACCAGACTCATCCTCAGCAAGATCAAGGTGCTGGCCAACCAGCCGGCGACGCTTCCCGTCGAGCGAAGCGGCGCGGCCGCCGGCCCGAGCGGCGACATCCTCCTCACGGTGGCCGTGACGCCGGACCAAGCCGAGAAGCTCATCTTCGCCAAGGAGAACGGGAGCCTGTGGTTCGGCCTGGTGAACGCCGCCGACGGTCCCGCCTCCACCGGTGGAAGAACCTTCAAGACGGCGCTGTCATGAGACGCAAGGACCGCGACCCGGACTCCCCTGGCCAGGGCTCCCGGGGACCGAGGATGGAGGCCTTCGGGCGACACGGCTCGAACAAGCGCGCCGCGCCCGCCGCGGCGCTGGCCCCCGGCGACGGGAACCGCAACCGAGCGATCGTGGCGATGGATAGCCTCCCTCCCGAGCGGGTGGGGGACACGAACCGGCCTTACCTCCTCACCGACGGCGCCGAGCCGGAGACGATGGCGTCCCCGGCCCCCGACGCCCCCGCCGTCCCCGGCTCACCCGAGTCCTCGGAGAGATCGGAGGGCGATGAAGCGGAGCCCATCTTCAGCGCCGCCCCGGACTCCGAGGACTCGGCGGGCGCCGATGGCCCCCGACCGGTCGTGACCGCCGGGGAAGCTCACCCACCCCGGGTGCTGGTCCTGGACCGGCATGGCAGCTTCTCCGCCCGGCTTGGCGCCGCGATCGCGGGGCTCGACCCGGCGCCCGAGGTGCTGAGGCTCAACCGCCCCACTCAGGTGGTCGAGGTCGTCGAGCAACAGTCCCCGGCGGTGATCGTGATCGCCCCCGCGGAGGTAACCGGCGCCGGGCTGCGACGGCTCGCCGAGGTCCACCGGGCTCACCCGAGGATCGTGATCATCCTGAGCGATAACGGTAAGCCGCTCTCCCTCAGGCACACCGCGCTCTGCGGCGCCGGCGACGTCCTTCCCAGCCGCCCCAGCAAGGCCCGCTTCCGGGCCAAGATAGCCCGGGCCCTCGACATCGCGAGGGACCTGAGAGCGGAGCACCCGGTGATCACCGAGCGGGTGATTATCCGGGAGGCGCCCGCCCCCCGGCTGGCGCCGGCGCCCCGGAGGGATCTGGCCCGGGTCTTCACCGTTGCCTCCGCGTCCGGCGGCTGCGGCAAGACCTTCCTCTCCACCAACCTGGCCGCCTACCTCACCAGAGCCACCGGGGCCAGGGTCCTGCTGGTTGACTTCGACCTCCAGTTCGGCGAGGTCGCGATCTCTCTTCACCTGCGGCCCTCCCACACCATCGACGAGCTCGTGGAGGTCGAGGACATCGTCTCGAGCCTGGGGGACTTCGTGGTCGATCAC
>JBOGWM010000087.1:0-9237 GCA_050693695.1 Actinomycetota bacterium | reverse complement strand
GTCAGACACGTTCTTAGCTCGGGAAGCCCGGGAAGCTCGGGAGCCTCGATCCCTGCCCCCCGTCGACTCGACGGCAAGCGTCATGGCCACCGTGGCGACGCTTGGGCTGGCGGTGGTCATCCTCGTGGGAAGCGAACGGCTGAGAGACTTCGACCCCGCGCTCGTCGGGTACGCCATCGGAACCCTCGTCCTGGCCTTCGGATTGGCCTATCGCCTGGTCGTCTGGGTGAAGAACCCACCCACCCGCCGGTCCCTGATCCGGGGCGGGAAGGCCCTGTGGTCGTGCCTGTCGCTCAGGGACTTCGGACGATCCGCAGCCCTAGTGCCCCGCACCGCCGCCTCCAACCTCGTGTTCCAGACGTTCATCCGCAGACGGAGCACCGGGCGCTGGCTCGCCCACCAGGGCCTGTTCTGGGGAGTGATCCTGGCGGCGGCGATGACCTTTCCCCTCACCTTCGGCTGGATCCGCTTCGGCCCGATCCAGGGAGCCGGGAGCGGGTACGCCATCTACTTCCTGGGGGTGAAGGCGGCGTCGTTCGATGCGTGGACCCCGGTGGGATGGATGATCTTCCACACCCTCGACTTCGCCGCGGTGGCGGTGATCGGCGGCGCCGGCTACTTCCTGTGGCGCCGCCTGACCGACCGCGGCGTGCGGTCCACCCAGCACTTCGGGCGGGACCTCCTGCCCCTTCTCTGCCTGCTCCTGATCTCGGTGACCGGCCTGCTGCTCACCGCCTCCAGCGCCTTTTTGGGGGGCCGGGGCTACCACTTCCTGGCCCTGGTCCACATGGCCACCGTGGTGCCCACTCTGGTCTTCATCCCATTCGGGAAATTCTTCCATCCTTTCCAGCGAGTTGCGGGGGTCGGGGTGGAGCTCTCCCGGAAGGCTCCTCTCCAGGACGGCGGCGCCTTTGCCTGCCGTCGCTGCGGTGACCCGGTCGAGACGGCCGGCTTCGTCGAAAACCTCCGGCAAACCATCACCGACCTCGGCCTCGGCTACCCCGCATGGGTCGAGACTTGCCCCCGGTGCAAGCGGATCGAACGGGGGATCGCCTATCGGATGGGCGTGAAGGAAGGCTTCCGGTGAAGCAAGCGCGCGGGGTGGTGGCGGCGGGGATCGCGGATTTCCGACGAGGAGTCGTCGAGCCCGCCTCCGATGATTGGGCGGCCGACCAGCGGGGTGAGCGGCTCGTCGCCACCCACTGCTGCTTCTGTGGCGTCCAGTGCGGCATGTACCTGCGGGTGTCGAGGGCGGGACGGGTCTTCGGTGTCGAGCCTCGCAACCATGACATCAACCGGCAGAAGCTGTGCCCGAAGGGAGTGACGGCCTACCAGCAGGTGAGCCACCCGGACCGCCTGACCTTCCCCCTCATGCGGGACAACAGGGGGGAGGCGCTTCGCCGGGTGAGCTGGGACGAGGCTCTCGACCGGGTAGTCTCGGAGATCCGGCGTATCCAGGGGACCTACGGTCGGGATGCCTTCGCGCTGTATTCGGGCTCCTCCATGACGACGGAGAAGACCTATCTCATGGGTAAGTTCGCCCGGGTGGCCCTGGGCACCCGCCATGTCGACTACAACGGGCGGTTGTGTATGGTGTCCGCGGCGGCCGCCAACAAGATGTCATTCGGGGTGGATCGGGCGGCCAATCCGTGGGCCGACATCCTGGAGGCTCAGGTGATCCTGGTCGCCGGGTCCAACGTGGGGGAGTGCTTTCCCGTGATCACCCAGTATCTGTGGGGCGCACGAGACCGGGGGGCGAAGCTGATCACCGTCGACCCCCGGGAGACCCCCCTGGCTCGCACCGCGGATCTCCACGTCTCTCTGCGACCGGGGACCGACGCCGCCTTCTTCAACGGGCTGCTCCACGTGATCGAACGCGAGGGCCTCCTCGACGAGGAGTTCATCGCCGCCCGGACGGTCGGATGGCCGGCGCTGGCGGACAAGGTCCGGGAGTATCCCCCCGAGCGGGTGGGGCGGATCTGCGGTCTGGATCCGGCGCTCATCGAGGCGGTGGCGCTGCTCTGGGGCCGGGCCGAGCGCGCCATGGCCTTTCACGCCCGGGGCATCGAGCACCATATCCAGGGCGTCGAGAACTGTGTGAGCGTGATCAACCTGTGCCTCGCCACCGGCCAGATCGGGCGTCCCGGCGCCGGTTACGGGACCATCACCGGGCAGGGCAACGGCCAGGGGGGCCGGGAGCACGGCCAGAAGTCGGACCAGCTTCCGGGCCAGCGCCTGATCGAAGACCCTCAGGCTCGCGCCTATATCTGCGAGGTGTGGGGCATCGACGAGGCGGAGTTGCCCCGGGCGGGGACCTCGGCGGTCGAGATGATCCATCAGGCGGAGGCGGGCGAGATCAAGGGCCTCATCGGGTTCTGTAACAACCCGATCGTGTCCATGCCGTACGGAAGCCGGGTGGCCCGAGGATATGACGCGCTGGAGTTTCACTGCCAGGTGGACTTCTTTGTATCCGAAACCTGCGAGCGGGCCGACGTGGTCCTTGCCTCGACGTGCTGGGCGGAGGACGAGGGCGTGGTGACCAACGCGGAGGGCCGCGTCATCAAGTACAACAAGGCCGCGGAGCCCCCCGGAGAGTCCCGTCCCGACTGGTGGATCGTGTGCGAGATCGCCCGCCGGCTGGGGCGCTATCCCGAGAAGTTCTCCTTCTGCAACCCCCGCGAGATCTTCGAGGAGCTGCGGGTCGCTTCCCGGGGCGGGCTCGCCGACTACTCGGGGATGACCTACGAGCGCATCGAGGCCGAAGGAGGCATCTTCTGGCCCTGTCCCAGCGAGGATCACCCCGGCACCCCCCGGCTCTTCATGGAACGCTTCGCCTTTCCCGACGGGAAGGCGCGCTTTCATCCGGTGGAATGGCGCCCGCCCGCCGAGGAAGTCGATGCCGGCTTCCCCCTGAGGCTGACCACGGGCCGGACGGTGGCCCATTACCTCTCCGGCAATCAGACCCGCCGCATCGGGGCGCTCGTCGCTCAGGCGCCAACCCCCTGGGTCGAGGTGCATCCCTCCCTCGGCTTTGCCAACGGCGCCCCGGTCAAGGTGGTGACCCGGCGAGGCGCCGCCACCTATCCGGCCCTGGTGGTGGAGACGATCCGCCCGGACACGGTGTTCATCCCCTACCACTGGGCGGGAGCGGTCTCGGCGAACCTGATGACGGTGGATGCGCTCGATCCGATCTCGAAGATCCCGGAGTTCAAGGTGTGCGCCTGCCGCCTCGAGCCGGGGGAACGGATCGACCCCACGCCGCCGCCGCCCCTGCCCCCGGGAGCCGAGACCAACCGGGAAACCCTCGGAGCCTTCGCCGACCGCCGTCCCCCGACGGCCTCCCAGGGGCGGGGAACCGGAGAGGGATGACCATGAAAACGCTCTTCATCGACCCCGGTCGCTGCATCGGCTGCCAGTCGTGTGTGGCCGCGTGCCGGGAGTGCGACTCGCATCGGGGCCGCTCGATGATCCATCTGGACTACGTGGATGCCGGCCACTCCACCGCCGCCATGCCCACCGTCTGCATGCACTGTAACGACCCGGTGGCGCCCTGCGCCCAGGTCTGCCCGGTCCACGCCATCCCCGTCGGCCCCGACGGGGTGGTCCACTCGGCGCTGAAAGAGCGCTGCATCGGCTGCGGCAACTGCGTCCATGCCTGCCCCTTCGGGGTCCCCAAGCTGGACTTCGTCGAGATGCTCCAGTACAAGTGCGACCTGTGCTACGACCGTACCTCCAAGGGCAAGGCGCCGATGTGCGCCACGGTGTGTCCGACCGGCTCGCTTTTCTACGGGACCTATGAGGAGCTCATCGCAGAGCGCCCCCATGCCCGGGCGACGAACGTCTTCGGGTTCTTCGACGAGACGATCACCACCGGCTGCGCGGTCATCGTTCCGGCGGGCAGGGAAGAGGCGACGGTGCCGGGGGGATACCGGTGAAGCCCGGACCCGCGGACTGGGCGGCGGAGCGGATCCGCCAGGAGCAGGCCGTCTCCCGGCGCGAGTACCTGGGGGTGCTCACCAAGCTCTCGGGAGGCCTGTTACTGGCCTCCGCGGGGGTGGCGGCGGGAATGTTCGCCAGAAATGGGTCGCAGGACGGCCCCGTCCGCCGGGTCGCGGGCTCCATCGCCGCAGGGGAGGCCGTCACCTTCTTCTATCCCGAAGACGACGATCCGGCGATTGCGCTGCGGCTCGAGGACGGGACGTTTCGGGCCTTCTCCTCGACCTGCTCCCATCTGGGATGTGTCGTGCTCTGGCGGCAGGCGAGCGGAGTCCTCGAGTGTCCCTGCCATAAGGGAATCTTCGAGGCCCGAACGGGAGCGGTGATGGCCGGCCCGCCGCCCCGCCCGCTCTCGGCGATCCGGATCGAGGAACGAAGCGACGGGATCTATGCGACGGGAAGAATTGGATAACCAGAGCCCCTGTGTCACAAGAGTTAATCCGGCCGCAATCAGCTCGAAATACGGCGTCTCTACGATCCTTCCAAGGAGGTTCGGATGAAAGCTGATCTGGCTTGGACGAGAGCTGAGGCGCTTGAAGGTCACAGAACCCGGGTTGGGTTCAGACCCCGGCAGGCGGATCTGATCTCGGCTCTGAACACTCGCATCGCGATCGTGCTCGCGGTGATCGTGGGCCAGCTCTGGGGCCTGAAGCTGGCCCTCGACGCCTGGTTTGGCGGGCAGACCCGGGCGCTCTGGGTCATCGTCGCCTTTCAGTTGCTCTCCAGCGCGATCACCCTCGTTGTTTCCCGAGCCCCGAGGGCGCCCGCTCACCGGTAGCTGTTCGATCTGCGTAGTAGCCTGAGGTCGTGGTGGACCTTGGGCTCTCCGGCATCCGGGTGGCGCTGCCCGCAGCGCGGCGGGCGAAGGAGACCGCCGCTCTGGTGGAGCGCTGGGGCGGCATCCCCATCATCGGGCCCGTGCTGGCGGAGGTGCCGGTCGAGGACGACTCCGACCTGCGAGAAGCGACCGAGGAGGTGGCGACCGGGGGCGTGGCCTGGTCGGTGCATCTCACCGGAGTCGGCACCCGCCGGTGGTTCGCCAGCGCCGGGATCTGGGGGCTCTCCGAAGCCCTCCTGGGTTCCCTGGGCCGGGCGCGGCTCGTCGCCCGGGGCCCGAAATCCGCCGCGGCCCTGAAGGACCACGGGCTGGAGCCCCTCTGGATGCCGAAGGGCGAGAACTCGGAAGAGATCGCAGCCTGGCTGGCCCCTCAGCTCGAGCCGGGGGAAGCGGTGGCGCTTCAGATCTACGGGGAGGAGCCGCCGGCGCTCGGGGATGCGATCGGGGGCGCCGGGGCGAGGATGATCGAGGTGGCGCCCTACCGCTGGGCGCTGCCGGAGGACCGGGAGCCGGGGCGCCGGTTGGTGAGGGTTCTCGTATCCGGAGAGGCGCAAGCGCTGGTGATCACCAGCGCCCCCCAGGCGCGTCACCTCTTCCTGCTCGCGAGCGATCTCGGAGCGGAGGAGGAGCTTCGCCGGGCTCTTGAGGAGAGGGTCTTCGTGGCCTCGGTGGGGGCCGTCGCCTGCCGGGGTCTGGCGGAAGAGGGAGTGGAGGCGGATCTGGTGGCCACTCCGGCCCGCCTGGGAGCGCTGTTCCGGGCCCTCGCCGGCGCCCGGGAGGCGATCCTTGCGAAGGCCGGGCCTCCGCCGGCCCGAGCTTACGGCCCGGAATAGCCGCAGACCTCGTCGTAGACCTTGCCGATGCGGGCCACCAGCTCCTCGGCGGAGGGCGGCGACGAAGCCCCGTCTTTGCCCCCTGGCCGCGCTCCCGGCCGCGCTCCCGGCCGCGCTCGGAGAGCTTCTGAAGCTATGAGGGCGCCAAGCGCCTCCCCCAGCCCCCTCAAGTCTCCCGGATCCACGATGATCCCGGCATCTCCGACGACTTCGGGCACCGCGCCGACTCGGGTCGCGACGATCGGCAGCCCTGCGGCGCGGGCCTCGACCAGGGCGAGGGGATAAGCGTCGCCGCGAGAGGGCAGCACGAAGATATCGGCAGCATGAAGAAGATCGGGGATGTCGCTACGGTGCCCGAGCAGGCGCACCGGCGATCCGCCGATCAGCCTCTCGAGTTTCGGTCGCTCCGGCCCCTCCCCCGCGATCCACGCCTGCGCCGCCGATCCTCTCAGGGCCTTCACCAGGAGGTCCAATCCCTTGTCCGGATGAAGGCGCGCAACGCAGAGGACCACGACGGCGTCGGAGGGGGTCCGGAGCTCCGCGCGCACCTCATCCCGAGATCGTGATGGAGGGCGGGGATCGACCGCAGGAGGGATGAAATGCGCGCCTCCGAGGCGGGCCGCGGCGTCGGGAGCCACGGCGATCACCGCATCGGCTCGGCGAGCGATGATCCGGCCGATGAGCCAGGCGGCCCGTTGCGCGAGCGGCAGGCGGGCGCCGGGCAACGCCCGCCCCAGCGTCTGGTCGGGAGAGGAGTGGACGGTGACCACCACGGGGACCCTCGCCGGCCGGTCTCCCCAGCGCCGAAGCGCCAGGGCGTGCCTGGCGGCGGAGAATCCGTGGGCGTGCACGAGATCCACGCAGGCGGCCAGCCGGGACCCGGCTCTCAGCCTGAAGAAAGAGGGGGTCTCGGGGCTCGAAGCGACGAAGGGCAGGCCGTCGAAGTACGTCGCCAACTCGCCGGGTCCGACGATGCCCACCGTCGCGTACCCGGGGGGGGGATGGGTTGCGAGATAGCGGACATGGCGACGAATCCCCCCCTCGGAAGGGGCCAGAACTTGCAGGACCCCTCTCATGTGACCTCCGTGGGACGCCTCTTCGAACCGGCGACGAACCCCATGAGGGCTCCGGCGACCATGCCGGGAATTCCGAAGACCGGAACGGGATGCAAGCCGGGCTGGCCCATGACGATCAGCCCGAGCCCGAACCCTCCGGCGCCCGCAAGGGCCAGCCATCCCGTGATCCTCCAACTCCGGAGCACCGCGCCCATGGCCGCCCCGCCGACGGCGCCGCCGATCGCCCCGATGAACCCGAATTCCAGGGCCCTCGAAGGGGGCTCCCAAAAGCCTGTGACGATGAAGAAGCTCAGCGCGAACCCGATGAAGAAGCCCAGCGATCCGGCCAGCAACAGGAAGATTCGCCGGTTCCAGTCGCCGAGGACCGAAGAGAGGGAGGCTGCGCCCAGGGCGCCCATCAGAGCGAAAGCGAAGAGCATGCCTTTCCCCGCGAGACCGACGAAGATTCCACCCACACCGAAACCGGCTGCGCCGCCGAGGGCGACCTGCGCGGGACCCGCGAGTCTCCACCAGGCTCCCGCCCGCGAGGGGGGCCGAACCCCTTGCCCATCCATCTCGTCTGTCATAACTGTCGTTTACCCTATCTCTTGGCGACCTTGCCAGGTCGGCCGAGCACCGACCCTTCGAGGGAGGTTCCCATCCGTTCCGGTCCCCGCCTGGTGACTCCCGCGTTCGGGCTGGTCGGGCTGGCTACCTTGGTCTACTTCGCGGCCATCGGCACCCTGCTGCCTGTGTTTCCTCGCTACGTCAGGGGGCCGCTTCGGGGTGGCAACCTTTTGGTGGGTCTCGCGGTTGGGTCTTTCAGTTTCGGCGCGCTGGTCCTTCGTCCCTGGGTGGGCCGCCTGGGGGACCGTCGCGGCCGCCGCCTGCTCCTGATGGTCGGCGCCGCCGTGGTGAGCCTCTCGCTCGTCGGCTATGTGATCGCCACCACGCTGGCTCTCCTGATCCTCTTCCGGGTCCTGGGCGGGTTGGGGGAGGCGCTCTTCTTCGTGGGCGCGGCCAGCGCGATCACCGACCTGGCCCCCGACCGGCGGCGCGCCGAAGCGATGAGCCTCTTCTCGCTGGCGGTGTTCGGAGGCCTTTCGGTGGGCCCCATGCTCGGGGAGGCGGTCCTCGCCGGAAGCGGCTTTCGGTCGGTCTGGCTGGCTGCGGCGGCCGGGGCGATGATCGCGGCGGCGGTCTCGCTGGCCGTGCCCGAGACCCGTCCGGCCTCACCGAGGACTAAAGCGCCGCTCGCGGACGACCTGGCGAGCGCTTCCTCGCGCCCGCGCCTGCTTCATCCGGCGGCCCTGCTTCCCGGGGGGGTCCTGCTCGCGAGCGTGGCCGGCCTCACCGCCTTCAACGCCTTCGTGCCCCTGTACGCCCTGGAGATCGGCCTCGCCGGGTCTCGGTTCGTGTTCCTGACCTTCTCGGTGATCGCGCTGTCGATCCGAAGCCTCGGCGCCCGCCTTCCCGACCGGCTGGGGGTGGTCCGCTCGGCACGCATCGCGCTGGCCTGCTCGACGGCGGGGCTGGCGACCATCGCCCTGTGGAGGGGTCCCGAAGGTCTCTTTGCCGGCGCCGCGGTGTTCTCGCTCGGGCAGGCGCTCGCGTTTCCCGCGCTGATGTCCCTCGCGATGCGAGGGGCGCCCGACGCCGAGCGAGGCGCCGTCGTGAGCACCTTCACCGGCTTCTTCGACCTGGCGTACGGCGCGGGGGCCCTCGGCCTCGGAGCGGTCGCCGCCCTTCTCGGCTACCGGGGAAGTTTCCTCGCCGCCGCCTCCCTGGCCGCCGCCGGCCTCCTTGTCCTGCGGCGCTGCGCCAAGTGACCGTGGGACTCCGGGGCAAGCGCAACGGCCCGGCAGCGATCACCCCCAGGGATCGGAGCTCCCGCCGGGCCAAGATGACCCCTGAATCAGCCGATCACCCGGACAGAGCCCCGCGGGCCAGGTTCACCCCCGCCTATCCCCGGTCGATCTGGCCGGCCAGGTCCTCGGCCTCGGTCACCAGCCGGT
Organism: Actinomycetota bacterium; assembly: GCA_050693695.1. GTDB lineage: Bacteria > Actinomycetota > CADDZG01 > JAHWKV01 > JAOPZY01 > JBOGWM01. The sequence goes on along the minus strand of JBOGWM010000087.1, from coordinate 500 downwards.
CGATGGCCTCCAGACCCCCCGCCCAGAACCCGGGGTCGGCGAGATCCAGACCGACGATTTTGGCCAGGACCTCCGGGCGATCGGATCCGCCCGCTCGCAGCAGATCCAGGTAGGGATCCACGATCGAGGATCCCTCCTCCTCGTAGCGACGGTAGATGGCGAGGGAGAAGAGATAACCGAAGGCGTAGGCATAGACGTAGCCGGGGGCCCCGACGAAGTGATGGATGTAGCTCCACCATGACCGGTATCCCTCGGTGAGATGCACCGCCTCGCCGAGCATCGTCGCCTGGGCTTCGATCCACCGGTTGCCGAAAGCTTCCGGGGAGAGCTCGCCCCCGGATCGGCGGGCGGTGTGGATGGCATCCTCGAACCGGTTCATGGCGACCTGACGGAAAACGGTGGCGATGGCGTCCTCCAGCCTTCCGGCCAACAGCTCCAGACGGCCCCCGGCGTCGGTCTCCTCGCTCATGAGCCGCCGGAACGTCAACGCCTCCCCGAAG